>JABABZ010000063.1 GCA_014237965.1 Phycisphaerales bacterium
ACGAGCCGGACGAGCCTGGCGACCATCGGGTCCATCATGCCGGGAGCTCCTCCGTCTCGGTCGCGTCGGCGTCGTTCCGGTGCAGGCCGACGAGGGCTCCGGGCTCGCCGTCGGCGAGAATTCGACCGTGATCGATGAGGATCGCACGGTCGCAGAGTCGTTTCAGCATGTCGAGTTCGTGACTCACGAAGATGATGGAACGACCGGATCGTGCGAGTGACCGCATCACGTCGATGCATTTCACACGAAAGGCGGTGTCGCCCACGGCGAGCACTTCGTCCACGAGCATGATCTCGGCGTCGAGGTGGGCCGCGACCGAGAAGGCGAGTCGGGCGGTCATGCCACTGGAGTACCGCTTGACCGGGGTGTCGATGGCGTCCCGCATCTCGGCGAACTCGACGATCTCGTCGAATCGCCCCGCGATCTCCCGTTGCGACATCCCGAGGATCGCACCGCTGAGAAACACGTTCTCCCGCCCGGTGAGTTCGTGGTGGAAGCCGGCGGAGACCTCCAGCATGGCGCCCACGCGGCCGCGAATGATCGCGGTGCCCCGGGTCGGGGGGGTGATTCGAGCAAGGAGCTTCAGCAGCACGCTCTTTCCGGCGCCGTTCTCGCCGATCACGCCGAGGGTCTCGCCCGCGTGAAGATCAAACGTGGCGTCCTCGAGCGCCCAGAACAGGCCGTCGTCCTCGGCAGGCCGGGTCAGGGCCGCGGGGCGGAGCATCCGGCGAACGGTTCGCCACGGCATGCCCGCGATTTCGCCGAGCAGGTGGTGCATGCTCATCGATTCGACGATCCGTCCACGATCACGGCGATACCGCTTCGAGAGACCTCGGGCCTCGATCATCGGTGGTTCAGACCGCATCGGCGAATCGTTCCTCCTGGTGGCGGAAGTAGAGGATTCCGGTCCAGCAACCCAGCAGGGCGACGGCGACGGACACGAGCCAGGCCGGGTGGAGCGCCGCGTCATCGCCGAGCAGCGAGAAGCGGAAGGCGGAGATGACGGTGCTCATCGGATTCACGGCGTAGAGCCATCGCCACGAGTCCGGGATCATCGTCGCCGGGTAGGCGATCGGCGAAAGAAACAGGAGAAGTTGCGTGAAGAAAGGCAAGGCGTTCTCGATATCGCGGTACCGGACGTTCGTCGCCGACAACCAGAGGCTCGAGGTGACCGTGGTCATGATCAGAAGCCCCATTGCGGCGGGAAGCGCGAGGAGATTCCAGCCCGGCATGAGGCCGTACCACGCCAGTGCGAGGGCGAGCAGCCCGAAGCCGATCGCGAAGTCGACCAGCCCGCCCAGGAGCGTGCCGAACGGAAGGGCGAGACGCGGAAAGCGGACCTTGGTGAGGAGGTCGCGGCTGTTGGCGAGAATGATCGTGGACTTCGTGGTTGCATGGACGAAGTAGGTCCAGGCCACGAGTCCGCAGAGTGCGAAGAGCGGATAAGGGATGTCGTTCGACGGCACCTTCATCATTCGGCCGAAGAGGACGCTGAAGATCCCCATGGTCAGGAGGGGTTGAAGGATCACCCAGCCCATGCCCACCGCGCGCTGCTTGTAGCGGACCCGGACGTCGCGGGAGGCGAACACCCAGACCAGTTCGCGATGTCGCCAGACATCGCCCAATCCGAGCGTCGGCCAGCCCGTGATCGGCCGGATCACGGTGGTGGTGTCCGCTCGGTCGAGGCTTCCGGATACGGAGGTTGGCGTGACTTCGGCGGGATTCATGTCAATTTCCGGCATGTCGGGCGGCGAAGTCGCGCAGGAACCCGGCGAGAACGTCGCCGGTCTGTTCGATCCCCGGGCCCATCTCGAATCGATGCACCTCGGCGCGGCGTGCGATCGCGAGGCTGGTGCGGAGTCGCGAGAGCGCGAGTCCTCCCTTGCCGAAGAGTTCCAGCGCGGAACTCTGAAGCACGAATTCGACGCCCTGATAGAGGCCGAGACCGACCACCGCATCGGAGATCAGTGGGCGAATCGCGGCGCGTCGGGGTAACGGAACCATGCGGGATGCGCCGGCGGTGAATCGCTTGCCGATGAGGATCGCCCCGATCGGGACCGGGCCGGAGAGCCGCGATTCGAATGCCTTCATGTCGATCAGCGTCTTCGGTCCGAATTCCATCCGCTCGATGTCGAGCCGCATCGATGCCGGAACTTCCGGGAGCACGGTGCCGGGGCGGACGCCGATCCGGATCGGGAACGGATCGATCGATCCGTCCCGCCGCATCAGCGGAGAGTCCTCGGAGAGCACTCGCACGCCATCGGTCTGCAGCATTCGTAGCGCCATGGTGGTCTTGCCACCCGAGCCGGGGAGGAGGAGCAGCACCGCGCGACCCCCGGTTTCGAGGCCCAGCGCATGGACCCGTGTCCGCCCGGAGCGATCGAAGTGGGCTCCGACGTGGGAGAGCACGGTGAGGTACGCCGCCTCGTGGGCGAGATGGCGATCGTCGGAATGGATCTCGCAACGACGTCCGCCGTCGCTGATCACGGTGAGCGCGCGTCCGCCGTAGTCGAGGAACGAGCGGTCGCCGTCGCGGTAGACGACGTTGCGCGGCGTGTGTTGGACGGCTTGAAGCCGGGGAAGCGTCGGTCGGCTGCCGAAGTCGCGAAAGACGATTTCGAGATCGTGACGGCCGTTCGGTTCCGT
Organism: Phycisphaerales bacterium; assembly: GCA_014237965.1. Taxonomy (GTDB): domain Bacteria; phylum Planctomycetota; class Phycisphaerae; order Phycisphaerales; family SM1A02; genus UBA12014. Next base: position 2,647 of record JABABZ010000063.1, read on the forward strand.
CGTGAAGAGTGAGAAGTCCGTCGTGATATCGGACACCCGGACCGGATCGCCGGCGCTACGTGCGAGGATCCGAAAGCCATGAAAATCGAAGGTGACCGCGGCTTCCTTGGTGGAACCGATCGGACTCCCTGAATTCAACGTTCGAAGATCAAGGCTTGGAGGAACGTCAGGCATGGAGTCCATCTTGATTTCGTTGATTCGATTCGCGAAAACGGGAAGTGATTGTACTATCAGGCGGTGGAAAAACCTGATTTCAGTGGGGATTCTCCTGCATTCGCCTCCTGATCTGGTTCTGGAGAGCGTACGCGTCACATCGGTGGGCAAGTTCGAGGAGATCAGCCTGTGTCCTGAGCCGGCAACACGTCTGGTCGCCCGGAAATCGGGGCACCACCTGAAGAGGGGCAGAGAATGGTCAGCAATCGACGTGCGAACGAGTTGGCAGACACCTTGGTGATCGGTGGAGGTCCTGCCGGGCTCACTGGCGCCCTGCATCTTCAGGGCCTTGATTCAAGCCGCGTTCCGGTCGTGCTCGAGGCGTGTGACGGACTGCGATATCGGGACTTTCTCATCGTCACGCTGGTGCTCGAACACGCGGATCCGTTTCCCGACAACTGGATCTACATCCACGAGCCGAACGTCAAGGTCGGTCGCATCCAGAACTTCCGCACCTGGTCGAAGGAGATGGTTCCCGACGTGCGCCATTGAATCCGTTCGTGTGCGCGTTGTTCAATGCGTCCCTCGAGAGAATCCGGCATGAAGAAGGTCCCATCCAAGTTTCAGATTCGTCGTCGGCGTCTCGGTCTCGCGATGTCACGATCCCCGCTTCGGCATCCGATTCGGCTCTATTACGGATTGAGCCTCTGGATCCTGGCCCACTTCCTTCGGAGAAGTGGCGAGGTCTGCGCCATCGTGCTTTCAGGAAGTGCGGTCCGAGGCACGATGCGATACGGGGTCAGCGACATCGACTTCTTCGTCGTCATCGATTCCGGACCTCATTCAGAACGAATCCGCGACAACATCCAGGTCGATCTCACGCTTCTTCGTCGTTTCCTTCTTCCGCTCGCCGACGTGGACGAGACCGCGATCATCACGGCCTCCGATCTCCAGTCCTTGCGGCTCACGAAGCCACATCTCTTCCAGGGCCCGAATCAGATGCGTGTGCTCTGCACTCGGGCGAACTTCGATTTCGAGACCGCCATGGCTTCACCGGGAGGCACGGATCCCTCCCCGGAAGCCGTTCGAATCTCCCAGCTTTCCGATGTCTGGAGGAAGATCCTCGTCTATCTCGAGCACCGTGCCTACGACGATGCCCTTGCTGCGAACGTCCTGTCAAGAGTGGTGGAACGACTCGGCGAGGTCGTTCAGGTCGACCCGGATTCGGTCGATGATCCGGAGGCGGTCTTCGCGACGTTCCTCGGTGCCCTTGAATTTTCCGCCGCCGATGCCGGCTGCGTGGGCGATCATCGAGTGGAAGTTCCCAACCTCTTGTTTCGAGAAAGCCTTCCTCTTGATCTCATTCGTGACTTCAGCCGCATTCCTGAAACGATGGTCATGATGCGGGTGTCGGCCGATGCCGGGAGCAAGTCGCTGCCGAACCTGGCCGATCTGGATGCGGTCCGGATGAACGGGGGTGTGGATTACGTCCAGGTGGGAAGCGTGCTGCTTCCATTCATCTCGGAGGGCGCCTACGGGATTCTCACCAGGGATGCCAATCCGCTGACCTTTGCGGCCATGTACGGGGAGGAGGTTCCCCACGGGGTGGTCTCCCCCGTGGATTCGATCAACCGAGCAGAAGCCCTGGTTCTCGTCGGCGATCCGGGTTTCATCTTCTTGAACGATCCCGCTCATCTGCTCTTCGCCGTGCGGGAAATCCTCCATTTTCTCGATCGAGCGTCGCCGGAACGACTTGCGGACATTCGCGATGCACTCGACCGGGGCGCGAAGGCCGAGGCCTGCTTCGAAGCCCAGGCCGTGCTCCGGGACACGACGCGCGAATCGTATCGAGTCTCGGTGCTCGTTCCCACCTTCAATCGAGTCGGCCTGCTCAGGGAGACGATCCTGTCCCTTCTGAACCAGTCCAGAACTCCGGAAGAGATCCTGGTCATCGACAATGGATCCACCGACGAGACTGCGGAATGGCTCGATGAAATGTCGGTCGAGCACAAGCATCTGCGTCGGGTTCTCGAGACCAGGAAGGGAATCATCGCGGCTCGGAACCGAGCCCTTGCCGAGGCTGATCCGATCTCGGACGTGGTTCTGTTCATCGACGACGACTGTCTCGCGCCGGCCGACTGGGTCAAGGACATGATGCTTCCCTTCGAATACGACGAGGAAATCGTCTCTTGTGGAGGTGGCATCTCGTTTCGAGACGATGATTGCACCCCATGGGGCGACTTCTACCGCAAGAAGTACCGACGTGAATCACTGGAGTCCGTTCGATGATCATTCGATGGAGCCAGAAGTACTTCACGTTTCGCTACCTCCCCATGGAACAGCGAAAGACGGTGAGCCTCTTCTTCCAGGGAGGGAACGTCGGATTTCGCCGAAAGGTCTTCGACGCCGTCGGAAACTACGACCCCGTCATGAACGCGTGCGAGGATGTCGACATGGGCATTCGATTCAGCGGAGAGGGGAAGCTGTTCTCGCAGCCAAGCGCCCGAGTCACGCATACATCGAATTTCACGCTCAAGAAGATCGTCAACCAGTGGTGGCTGACCGCGATATACCAGGTCAAGATCATGCGCAAGATCTCCGGCGGCGGCATCGAGATCTTCTCCAACACCGGATCAAAAGATCCGGAAGCGACCGATCATCAGTGCTGGATGGCGAGACCTCTTCCCTTCACGGTGATCATCTTCCTCTCGTCGTTTCTCATGATGAACCTGAGCCTGGGGGTTCTCGTTCCAGCCTTGATCTTCGGGTGCTGGCCATTGGCGATCGCGGCATGCCTGGCCCTCGCCGTCTTCGGATTCCGTTACTTCCGATGCGATTTCACTCGCGCTGATCTTTCGCTCCGAAGCAAGATTCGATTCTGCCTGGTTCGCCTCCTGATCAATGAGATTCTGACTTTGGTGTCGTTCCTGCAGGGGCTTCGAGAACGGATGATCTACGTCAGTCACGAATACAGCGCCGTCTGATCGCATCGCCGCCGTGTGACCATGGCGGTTCGCACTGACGGGTCGAATCCTCAGATGTCTCGATCGATTCCGACTCTTGGCGATACTGGACGTCAGATCGATCTTCAGCTCGGCTGTGATCCAGACCCGGGAGGGCGTTCGGGTCGTCGTTCGAAGCGGGCGACCGCCCGCGGGAATCCCCGGACCGGCGGTTGAGATACGATCTGCACCCCCCTCCGCGGCATCACCGATTCGCGCCGACGAATCAATCGGACCAGTCGGCGAGCATCAGGCCCAGGTCCCGGCCGTCCACGATGCCGTCGCCGTCGAGGTCGGCGATTTCGGAGTACGTGTCCCAGGCGGCGAGCAGGATGCCGAGGTCGGATCCGTTGACCAGACCGTCACCATCCAGGTCGCCCGCCGGCCCGGAGGGCGGTCGGACGTCGCAGATGATCGGAAGATGGTCCGAGCACCCCGAGTCGTCGGCCTGCAGTCCGTGCTCGGCCAGTCTGGATGCGCTCATCCGGCGGGTCTCCAGAACCAGTTGCCGTCCGGGTTCGAGAACGGAATCGGAGATGATCGAGATGTCGAGTCGGCCCGGCCAGTACCACGACCAGTCGTTCCGCCACGTGTAGGCGAGACGGCTTTCGGTCTGGAGGGGAAACGGATCCAGCAACGACGAGCCGTCGACGTCGGGCGCGATGTCGGGGCCGAATTCGGATTCATTGACGATGTCGCCCTCCACCAGCGAAACAAGCTGCTGGGCGAAACCCACGAGGTTGAGATCGCCGGTTATCTGGACCGCGACGTCGCTCGGGATGTCGTCGTGATTCCCCGCCCGCACGCGGCCGAGGAACTGAAGCATCTCGTCGATCTCCCACTGCCGCCCATCGTCGTTGCTGCAACAGGGGGTATGGGCGTTGAAGATCAGAAGAGGCCGTCCGAGGACGTCGGTGGTGTCGACGAGGACGACCAGATTGCCGCTCAATGGTTGGCTGTGCAGGATCGGGTATCGGGAGATCGTCTTGCAGTCGTTGTTGCCGGCCACGTACCAGTCCTTCGAAGCCCCGTCCATCCAGCCGACGAAACGATTGCGGGTCTGGTTCGGAGAGTGGTCGTAGATCTCCTGGAGGTTCAGGATGTCCGGCTCGATCGCCTGGATCATGCGCGCGAACTTCTCCGACTCCGAGGCATCCCAGGGATTGTCGTTGAGGACGTTCCAGCTGATCAGGCGCACGTCCTCATCGCGTTCCTTGTCGAGCGGGACGTCCCGGGCGGTTGGAGGATCCGCCAGATCGAAGACGTACTGAAGCGATCCGGAATCGGGGACGCGTTCGCCGCCCCCATCGACGAACACCAGCGCGATGGTCTCGCCGGTGAAGACCGCCTCGCCGCCGACCGTCGCGTTCCGGGCGAGGGCCACCTCGAAACGGCTCGAGGTGACGGTGGGCGCCCCCTGGAGCGAGAGATCGCCGTGCCAGATCTGGGTTCCCGACTGGGAGTTCGAGGTGGGGCTCGTGTAGAACCGCCCTTCCCTTTCTCCGAAGACGAAGCGGATCTCCGCCCCGATGCCTTCGGCCTGAAGACCGGTGGAGGCATCGTTGTCGGTGTCGATCAAGAGGACGAGCTCGTTGCCCTCCGAGAGGTCGAAGTCCACCGGACTCTCGATCAGGAACTGGAACCAGTCGGGTTCGTCGCCGAGCTTGAGGCGCGTGATGTCGAGATCGCCATCACCCCGCGGATCGGCCTGCGCCACCGGCCGATCAGACCAGTCGTCGAAGCGCCCCTCGATCGTGATCGGAGGGACTGAAGCAGATGCTGGCACGACACTGGCTGCGAGCAGGATCGAAGCGACGGTGTACGGTTGATTCATCGCGGTCCTCGGGTGATCGAAGTCGATGCCCTGAAAGGGCGGCGAGCACCATCATCGTACCCGTCACCTCGAGCTCGTCGGCCCTTCGTACCGCGGCTCCATATCGATCCCTGATCCCAGACCAACTTGAATGCACTGAGTGCAAATGATACGCTGTGTCTGCGGTGACAGGATTACCGGAATTTCTCGACACGTTATTGCCAGGAGCGTAAACATGGGCCAGCGAAGCATCCACCTCCACTCCGTCCTCCTCTCGTCCCTTGGGCTGCTGGTGATTCCAGCCGTCGCGGATAACGTCGTGATCGAGATCCCTCGCTACCAGGCTGCCGTGCAAGTGAGTTCCGGCAGCATCCCGAACTGCTGCTCGAACCACTCGATGACCTCAATCAACGCGTCGTCGCTCGCCATGAAGGGCTGCACCACGATGGGCGGCTACTGCATGGGATCTCGCAACGCTCCGTTTCTGACCTTCGACCTGTCGTCGATTCCCGAGGGCGCGACGATCGAATCCGTGCGACTCACGGGGAGCAGGAGCTCCCCCCGCAGCGGAGGAGGCGCCGCCTACGTCGCATTCCTGCCCTACGGGGAAGTCGGGGCCTCGATGTTCAACGTGTTCGGCTCCGCCTACACCAACATCAACTGGACCCTCTCCTCGGCTTTTTCGATCAGCCTTCCTACCGACCAGTTCAACGACCCCGATCGGGATCGCTTCATGGTCACCCGGCTGACCATGGGTGGCGAGTACGCATCTTTCATCAGGAATGCCCGGAACGTCGCCCCGATCCTTGAAGTCACCCTCGTGACACCCCCATGCGTGGGAGACCTCAACGACAACGGGGAGGTGAACTCCGCGGACCTGGGGTTCCTCGTGGCCTGCTGGGGCCAGAGCAACCACGACGCCGACCTGAACGGCGATGGCGTGGTGGACTCCTCGGACCTCGGGATCATGCTCGGCAACTGGGGCCCCTGTCCCACCCCCTGAGGCTGCGGCGCATCGCGCCTGAACACGCGCCGACACCCCCCGCTCACTCGCCTCGCTGACGCCGGAGCCCCCGTTCCATCTCTTCGAGCGTGACCCGGTCGTCCCATCGGTGTCGATCCGCGTGAAGAACCGCCGGTACTGCTCCGGGCATTCCCGACGGCTGAGCTCCCCGTCCCGGATTCAGGGCGGCGTCAACTCGACTCCCGCTTCCTGCAGGCGGGCGACGCCGAGCATCCAGGTCGTCAGATTGACGGAAAGAAGTATCGCGGCGGTGGTGAATCCGACGATCACCAGATGCTTCCTGAAGCAATGGCGTCCGACGATGCCGAAGGCGACCACCGTCGCCCATGCATAGGCGGGGGCGAAGATGAAGGACTCGGACTTGCCGTAGATCGCGTGAAGCCCGAACCCGAACAGTGCGAAGGCCGGGATGAAGATCGCCCGAGAATCCGCCAATCTCAAGGCGATCAGCACGACGAGAAGCACGAAGAAACCCGAGGCGTACGCAGGAACGGTCGACCAGTCCCGATCCAATGAACGGAACCCGTCCAAGGGGCCGGAATAGGCGTCGGCCGGCGGCGCGATCCAGGCGAGCGAAAGCACCGAGTCCCACCAGGCGCCCTCCATCATCTGGATCAATCGACGCTCGCCGAGCACGTCGAGGAACTGCCTCATCTCCGGATCCTTCCAGAGATACCAACCGGCGACATTCACCAGGGCGAGGATCCCGATGCCGACAAGGCCCGACACCAGCATCAGGGGAAATCGACGACCGAGGGTCCGCGTCGCCTTCCGAATCCTTCCGTTCCGAAGCGTTGCGAGCGGCAGGGCCGCAAGAATCCCGATCATGACGTTGGTGATCGTGACCGAAGCCGCCAGTGCCATCGTGAGCCCGTAGGCCAGCGCATCGTCAGGACGAGCAGATCGACCCCGTCGTCGAAGCGCGGGATTGCCGAGGATCAGGAGACTCGCCAGCAACAGGGTGGTCGACGAGAGCACGTGGGTTTCGACCACGATGCTCCAGTTGATCGTGGCGCCCAGCGATACCAGCAGCGCGACGAGGGCCAGACGCTCGGTCATACGGAATCGAAGCCGGCGAAGAACCAGGAACAGCAACATCAGGTTGACGCCGAGCGTCACGGCCGTCACGTAAATCCAGAGGTCGGTGACCGGCAGGCCGATCGCCCCCGCGACACGGTGGAACACCCCGCAGAACGCGAGCCAGGCCGGATGATCCGGGCCCGCCGAGTTGATCACCGGACGGATCGACTCGCCTGTCAACTGCATCAGGATGGCGCTGCCGTTGGACGCGTGGTATTCGCCATAGGCGAAGGCACCGGTCTCGACGAACAATGCCAAGGACAGGCCGAAGACCGTACCGAAGGCGAGCAGGAACAGACAGACGCTGACATCAAGGGCCCGGCGGGACGCGGTGTGGATTTCAATCTCGCTCATCGATCACCTCGGTCGGATCGCGGATCGAAGGGGAGGTGGATGAACGCCCGGCCCGCTCGACGTCCATCATCGCGGCCGATCCACGATCGCTGAGAACGAATCGTCCCCGTCAGGCCGGCTCGACCCACACATTACGGATTTTAGCGTAGATACGAACCCCTCGTTGACCTCGACAATCCCCGGGGGCGCCCTGGACGCTTCGCTTCCATGATCTCGACCCCGATTCCCGCCAGTTCTCTTCCCCGAGATCCCTCCAACTCGAGTCGATGCTGACGTTCCGAGTCCCGGTCGATCTCTCCCCCGGCGTCCACTGGATCGTGGTGGATGGCTCGAGTTCAGAGAAGATGGATCTGCAATTCGATGCCCGAGGCGATCCTGGATTCTCGGCCGAGGCATTCGTCTACGACCTGCCGATCGTGCTCGACCTCGAGACGCGCTGATCTTTCGGACGATATCGCCACCGACGTCCGCTATCCTCGTTTCCATGCGAACTCCACATCACCTGTGCGTCCTCGCCCTCTCCATGCTCGTGGCCGCCATGTCGCACGCGGGCGAGGAGATCCGGGTCTTCGTCTTCGCGGGCCAGTCGAACATGGAGGGCGCCGATTCGAAAGTCACCGACGTGGATCGGTTTCCGCCGTTCCGTGGGGTGACGACGCCGCGAAACGACGTCCGGTTCTGGCATGTGATCGGTCGCGAGGACAAGGCCGACTCGAAGGGGTGGGTGCCGCTGCAGTCCGTTCGCGGCATGGTCGGGCCGGAGCTCGTCTTCGCCCGCGACGTGACCGAAGGCACGGAGGGCGACATCGCCATCGTGAAGGTCGCGGCGGGCGGGACCCATCTCGGCGGCGACTGGAACCCGGAGAATCCCTCGGGCTTCAAGATGTATCCGCTGCTGCTCGAGACCGTCCGGGCCGCGATGGCCGACCTCGAACGGCAGGGATTCGATCCGACGCTCGAAGGCTTCTTCTGGCATCAGGGTGAGAACGACATGTTCGAGGACTCGTACCGCCAGAACTACGGTGAGAACCTCGCCAAATTCCTGACGCGGCTCCGGACCGATCTCGAAGCACCGGAGCTTCGGTTCTACGTCGGGGAACTCTGCACCAAGACGATCTGGGGCATGGACCTTCGGCCCCGAATGGCCGACATCGCCCGCGGACAACGCGCCGCGACGGCGGCGGACCCGCTCGCGGAGTATGTCCCGACCTCGCACGTCGGCGTCGAGATCGGCGGAGGGGTCGGCCTCCACTACCACTACGGCACGCTCGGCCAACTCGAGCACGGGGCGAACTACGCGGCCGCGTATCTCTCGAACCGGGGCGTGGACCCGCCGGCGCGGCCCTCGATGAAGCGGTGGCCCTATTCACCAACCAAGGAAGTCGACCTGTGGATCCTCGCCGGGCATCGCAACATGGAAGGGGAACGCGCCTTCGTCCAGGACCTCGCCTCGATCGAGGGCGGCACCGCGCTCTCGAGGCCGCAGCGGATCCCCTACCGCTACTCGACCGGAGGCGGCGTTCATGCCTCCACCGAGTGGGAGCCACTCGCGCCCGCGGGGCTGTACGACACCTTCGGCCCGGAGGTCTCCTTCGGTGCCCGCCTGAGAAGAATCGATCGTCGAACACCGATCGCGATCGCGAAGTTCACGCACAGCGGCTCGCAGATCATCGACTGGACCCCAGAAGGCAGCGTGGCGAAGGAACGCAATCTCTATCCGGCGTTCCGCGATTTCGTCCGCGGTTCGATGGAGGCGATTCGTGAGGAAGGCGCTCGACCACGGCTCGCTGGCGTGATCTACCACGTGGGCGAGAACGACATGTCGTTCCATCCCTTCCGGAAGGACGCTGCGAAACGCCTCGGGACGACGATTTTCCAACTCCGAGCCGACCTCGGCGAGCCGGAGCTGCCGTGGTTCATCAGCCAGCAGTCGCCGACCGACCACGAGCGCGTGAACTCGGTCGACGTGGTCGCCGACATGGCCGCGCTGGCGGCCGATGATCCGCATACCCATCATCGTCTCGTGACCGATCTCCCCCCGCAACCGAAACAGCTGGTGCTCGACACCTCGGGCGTCGTCCGGCTGGGCGAGATCTGGGCGGACTGGGTGGTCGAAACCGAGAAGGACTGAATTGGAGGGATCGTCGCCGCGGGACTTCAAGGTCGTCGATCGGCTTGACCAACCCCCCCGGATTCCTCGGATCGGCAGTCAAAAACCTCGCACACCCCATACGCATCCCAGATTGTTGTAAAAATGGAGAAATCTGAAGGACCGCAAATTCGAGGTGTTCCTGGTGAACATCACCGTGGAGTCGAACCCGTGAGCACGCAAGATCCCATCGAATGTCGCATTCTGACCGGCTTCTACCGGCTGCCGTTCGCTCGATTCACCACGCCGTACACCAATCGCCGATGCGAACACGAGGCGGGCATGACCATGATCGGCGCATCGATCGGTGGGCGACCTGTCGGACTTGCGGTCTTCAACTTCGGGGACGAGGCTGAATCGGCTTCTTTGGAGTCGATCTTCGTCGACCCGGATGCTCGGCGTCGAGGCGTCGGTCGAGGCCTTCTCAAGGCGGTGCATTCGACACTGGTCGACATGGGTGCGGCGAATGTGGCCGGAACGTGGTTCCACGACGCTCCATCGGCAGGACCGGTGGAGCGGCTGCTGGCAGATTCCGGATGGTCAGAACCAGTGTCGACAGCCATGGTGCATCACTGCGGTCGCCGGTTCCTCGAGCACGTGGACCGGAACAACCGGGCGGCTCGGCTCCCCGCGGGATTCGCGTTCGATTCCTGGGCCAACCTCTCTTCGGACGAAATTACGCGCATCGATGAGCTTCAAGAGACACAGGAAATCACTCCCGGCTTGCATCCGAACGGCGAATCAATGCTTCCGGCGTCTCCGAAGACGACCACGGTGCTTCGCCATGAAGGCGACATCGTCGGATGGATGATCCATCATGAACTCAAGCCGGAGATGCTTCGATACTCGTCGCTCTGGCTTCGGCCGGACCTTGTCGGTGGCGGCCTCGGCATCTCCGTCGCGATCGAATCCGCTCGGAGACACCTTGCTCTGGCCGATCAGATCCCTCGTCTCTTCTTCATGGTGATGGAAAACAACCATGCCATGCATCGCTTCATCGCCCGTCGTCTACAACCCGGCATCGATCGTTCATCGAGCCTGATGAAATCCTCCAAGGCCCTGCTCGCCGCGGCTCCGACCCCCGGCCTCCCTGGATAGACCGAGACGGTCCGGGTGTTCGAGACAGAGCAGGATGGAGGTTCTCCGAACTCGGACAAGTCGGTTCGAATTCCGGAGATGCGACGCGCGCATTCACGGTTGATCCTAGTGGCAGCCGTGGACGCCCGGAAGGAGTATTCCGAACAGATGGACACTGGGTGCCTGGTGTTGGCACGTGCCGGTCTGCATTCCCCCGACGTACACCGCCACACCCGCCGCAGCCTGAGAGAGTTCTTTATCTGAGAGTCGGCCCTTGTGCAACTCGGGCGACATCGGAATGGTGATGTGGGTCATGCTGTCGCTGTTTTCGACGACCTTGACATCCAAGCCATCGGGGGCATCAATGCCACGCTCGGCCAGGACCGCCTTGGGATCACTCATGAAGCGAGCCTTCAACGCCTCGTCCTTCCAGCACGCCGCAAACAGGGACTCAAGTTGGTTCTTCTGCTCGGTCATTGGTCTCTCCTTTTCTGAAACAGCGGTGCCAGAGAGTTGGCTGAAATCGTTCAGCCAACACGCGTCAACAGGTGGTGCGGGTTGAATCTACGAACTCAAGCCAACGGAAAGTCATCGATTGTACCCCGACGAAAGGCTATTCCCACGCCAGAAACCGCGATCAGGCTTGGAAACGCCGTTCACGAGCCAGGGTGAGCGGAAGGTCGGATTCCACTTCCGGATGCCGCTCCAGAACCGCCTACCAGATCGCCCTGATCGAACTGGCCGGAGCCACGGGCACCACGCTGGGCCGACAGGTGATGGAAGTCCTCGCCGAACCGATCCCACCGAAGGCTGGTTCGAATCCCTCGCCCGCCATTTCCGGCTCGGTCCCCGAAGCCGATTCCGAGCAGAAAAGAGGCCTCGGGGTGTAGCTCAGCTTGGCAGAGCGTTGTCTTCGGAAGGCAGAGGCCCAGCTTCAAGTCCTGTCACCCCGACTTCTCAGGCCCCGGAAGCATCGCTTCCGAGGCCTTGTTCGTGGGCTTTCGGCATTAGCCGCGGTGCCATCCGGGACCAATCGGTGGCTCACGGCCTTCGTCTCAGTGATGATCGCGACATTCCGAGTACGCTTTGGGAATCCTTGG
>JABABZ010000064.1 GCA_014237965.1 Phycisphaerales bacterium
CGGTTCTGGAAGAGGTCGGCCTGACCCTGGTCGGCTCGGCGATCGAGCGGAACCTCGCCGGCACCTCCGGGGTGCAGCTCATCTACGAGTCGAGAATCTCCGGCGAGCGCGTTTTCATCTTCGAGGTCGCGGACGCGGCTCGATTCACGCATTTCGATCCGCTCGGACGGCATCTTCCCCTGCTTCCCGGCGCCAGAGTCGTCGAAGAGATCGAACAGGGTGCCGAGCGTCTCGGCCTGGCCATCCTTGGTATCGATGGCCACGCGACGGTGATTATCGCCATCAACCTCGAAAAAGCGGTCCTGATCGCCGATGTGGTTCGGCCGGTACTGGTTCCCGGTGATTCCGCCCCGGAATCCTCGGTGGGCGGGCTATCCTGAGGGGGGGAATTCGGTCGATGGAGAACTCTGTCGCCCGTGCTCTTTCGGCTTCCGCCGGCTCGCCATCACGCTTCTGCTTCTCGTTTGGATTTCATCATGTTCCGAATCGTCGCTGACTCTCGAACACTCCGCCCTTCTCCGGGCTTGATCGGCACGTGGGTACTCCTCGTGGCCATGGGTTTGATGGCCACTCCGGCAGAAGCGCAACGGAAAATCGAGGGACGGAGGTACGGCGGCGGGAATTCTTCCGGCCAGGCGCTGGGTAGTGGCACCGGCAATCTTCCGAATGGACAGTTGGGGCGTGATGCGCTGGGGTCGGGCAATGCGCTCGACGGCAACCTCGAAGTCGGAAGTGGTGGCCGAAACGGCTATTCGCCGCGGGCGGCCGCGTTCAGCTATCAGGCGATCCAGGCGCGAAACCTGGGAGTGACGAACAATGTCGCGGGTGGCCGTGGGTTCCGTGGAGATCCTGGCTACACCGCGCCGCGCGACTTCCGCGGCAAGGTCGGCGGTGACGCGATCTATGGTTTCCAACGAGACTCGGCGCTCAGCAGCCTGCAGTTTCTGACCAGTCCCCAGAGGCTTGATCCGTTCAACATCACGGACAACCAGGGCACTTTCCAATACCGAAGAGACTTCACCTCGATCCCCGAGGTGAACAATGCGTTCGGGGCGCGGCAGATCGGCGACGCCGAGATCCGTCTCGATCGAGTGGATTCCACGATGACCACGGGTTCGCTGCTGACCACGGCGGCGGTCCCGGAAGATGCCGGTTTCACACGGGGCACGGTCACGAGTTCGAGCATCCGAGGTCTCCAACCCGCGCTCCGAACAGGGGGTTACCAGCCGCAGAATCTCTTCGACGAAGCGATGATCTACGACGCGATCTCAAATCCCGGTCCCGACGAGGTCAATCCCCTGCAACCTCGCCCCTTCCGGTCGCCCTGGGAGGACGAAGATGGCAATCGGCTCAAGGCCAAGAACCAGATCGATGGAATCGTGTCCGATGGACTGAACACGCCGACTCCCTACGAGACGATCGTGCAGCGAGTGATCGAGAACTATGAGGGCCGGGAGAACATCAACATCGATGCCAGTGGAATCCTGAGGATGCGCGAAGACCGGTCCCTCATCGAAGCAAGGATCGTCGCCCCGAGAATCGGCACGCCGGAAGACTCCAGGCCGAAGGACAGTTCCGGAAGCTTTGATGGTCTCTCTCGACCGGAAGACGATCCTGAAGCCGGCATCGGCCCGGACTTCCGACGGTCACTGACCGAATTCGATCTGGATCCGGAAGACGAGGAAGACCTTGACCAGAAATCGCCTTCGGCGGACACCGGAGAGCAGGCCGGCTCGGAAGACGACGAGACGAATCTGAGGTCATCCGACGACCTGTTCGAGGTCTATCAGCATCGGACCGAAGTCGATGATCTGCAGGACTCGAGCCTCACCGAACGAGCGAGAGAACTGGTCGAGCAGGCCGAGGGTTACATGCTCGACAACAAGTACGCGAAGGCTACAGGCCGTCTCAAGGACGCCAGAAGGCTGAGTCCGGGGAATCCGATGATCGACGCCGGACTGGCGAATGCTCAGATCGGATTCGGCGCATTCTTCTCCGCGGAGATCACCTTGGCCAAGCTCTTCACTCGAAACCCCGAGCTCGCTGGTGCCGTCTTCAGCGATCCGAAGATCATCCCGAACCGGACCAACCTGTTGATCGCGGCGAACGATCTCCGGAGCCGGCTCGCTGCCGGCAGATCGACCAACTCGAAGCGGAATTCAGGTCTCGGGCTGGTACTGGCCTACATCGGTTGGCAGGTCAGCGACCGGACGATGGTCGAGGAAGGGCTCGCCGAGATGGCCGACTCGCCGCAGGCCGGGCTCGAGGAACTCCTTCGGGTGATCTGGCTGGCGCCGGTTTCCGAGTGATCAAAAGCAGCGTTCGGCGTCGTCAGGACCGGTAAGAACCACGCTTCGCGTGGCCGCGGACGGGGTGGATTCCGCAGTTGAGATTGCTGGATTGGCGGCCGGACGGGGGCCGATGAATCGGTATGAGCATCTCCGGCGTACCTCCCGAGATTTCCGCCCTGCAAGCCACGCAGGCCCAGCGTGAAGCCGCCAAGGCTCGCGATCGGTCTCGCTTCGGATCCGAACGAGGTCGGAAGACCAATGAGGAGGACGAGCAGTTTCGAGTCGCGGGGCTCGAAGACTCGGCGGCGATTCGTGGTCTGGACGAGGAGGAGTCACTCGCCGATGAACGGAGTCGGCGGCGGCGTGAATCGCAACAGGAGGAGATCGGTGGCCGGCGCGAGGCCGGGCCGGAGGACGAGAACCCTCGGTTGGACGTCACTGCCTGAACGAGTCTCGGCGAGGAACCCGTCGGGTGCGGTCAATCGATCCCGCCGCCATCGCGTTGCAATCCGCGGGATGTCCGAACGCCGAGACTCCGATGAATTCTCAGCGTCGCGTCGGACTCGTTGAGCGTATAGAAGTGAATCCCATCGACCTGATGATCAAGCAGATCGCGGCACTGTTCGGTCGCCCAGTGGATGCCGATCTCCGTGATCGCTTCGTCATCACCTTCCGCGGCCCGCGAGAGCGATCGTTGCAGCGTTGCGGGAAAGACCATCCCGGCCGCGAGTCCGGCCATTCGACGAATGCTCTTTCGAGTGCTGATCGGCATGATGCCCGCGAGGATCGGAATCTCGATCCCGACGAGGCGACAACGATCTTTCCAATCGTGGAACGCATGATTGTCGAAGAAGAGTTGGGTGCAGATCCAGTCGGCACCCGAATCGACCTTCGCTTGAAGATGATCCATGCACTCCAGCGTGTTCGGGGTGTCCGGGTGCCCTTCCGGAAAGCCCGCGATGCCGATTCGGAAGTGATGACCGTGTCGCTCCCCGAATGAACGAATGTGGGCCACCAGGTCGGCCGCGAAGTTGAAGTCCCCGGCCATTTGATCCGAACCGTCGGTCGGCACATCTCCGCGCAACGCGAGGATCGCATCGACGCCGGCGGACGCATATCGCTCGAGGATGCGATCGATTTCATCCTTCCGATGTCCGACGCAGGTGAGATGGGGTACCGGGTGGAGGTCGGTCTCCTTGAGGAGACGTTCAACGAGATCATGGGTGCGATCCCTGGTGGTCCCGGCGGCTCCATACGTGACGGAGACGAAGGACGGCTCCAATGGAACCAGCTCGCCGATTCGGCGATCGAGCGCGCTCCAGCCCGCAGGGGTGGCGGGTGGAAAGAACTCGAAAGAGATGGTTGGAGATCCTTCGGCGGGGATTTCAGCCATGCGGGCATGATACGGAGGGCGGGGAGGACTGTCGTTCCTCGGGAGGCTCGATAGACTCCGAAGCGTGCCTTCTCGTCACCAGATTCCAGCGCCGACCGTGAAACGCCTCACCCTCTATCTGCGAGAGGTCGAGCGGCGGCTCTCGCAGGGTGAGAGCCGAGTGAGCTCACGCCAGCTCGGACAAGGGCTCGGTGTCACGGACACCCAGATCCGGAAGGACCTTTCCTGGTTCGGCCAGTTCGGGCAGGCGGGGGTCGGCTATGCCATCGAGGATCTCGCCACCCGGCTTCGGCAGATTCTGGGGAAGGACCGGACCTGGAAGACCGCTCTGGTCGGCGCCGGCCGCCTCGGTCAGGCGATCATGTCCTATGGTCCCTTTGCTCGAGAGGGTTTCGAGATCGCAGCCGTCTTTGATGCGGATCCGAGCCTCATCGGCACGGAGGTGGGGGGGCGTCGAATTCGTCGATTGGACGAGCTCGACCAGATCGTGCGAGAACGTGAGATCATGCTGGGGATCATCTCGGTCCCCAAGGAGGCGGCGCAATCGACCGCGGAGCGTTTGATCGAAGCGGGCGTGCTCGGCATTCTCAACTTCGCACCGGTCCGCCTCGAAGTCGCGGACCGAGCAAGTGTGGTGAGCGTGGACTTCTCGGCGAGGCTGGAGCAGTTGGCATTCCAGGTCTCGCTTGGCTTGAAAGGATCGATCGATGGTGACGACTGAGTATGCATCCCCGGTTCGAATGCTCGCCTTTCCTGTTCTGTGCGGTGCTGCCGTCCTGATGGGAGTCGGCTGCAGCGTTCAGCTCGGTCCGAGCAAGGGAAGCGTTTCTCAGGCGACGGAGATTCGGGCCTTGAAGGACGAGGTCGTCCGCCTGAAAGGCGAGCAGTCCGCGATGGAAGACGACCTTCGGAGCCTGCGAGCCGATCGAACACCCGCGGAGGTGGACCGGAGCACCGGCATCCCGACGCCGGATCATGTGTCTGCGGCTTCCGGTTCGGCGATCCGACTCTCGGATTCGAGCGCCCAGCTCCGCCTCCGGCTTCGGACCGAGGACGGATTCAGCCGTTTCGTCCAGACCGCGGGGCCCGCGGTGGTCTCGGCGATCGCCTTCGACTCCGCCCGACTTCCCCTCTCTCTGGGCGATTGGAAGATCGACGCCGCTTCGTGGCGAAAATCGTTGCGGGAAGGATTCACCGGAACGGCGTATGCACTCGATCTACCCCTCTCCAGTGATCTTGATCTGGTCTCTGGCATGGAGATCTTGATTCGAGTCGAGATCATCGATCCCAGGGCCGCTGAGCCGTTGACCGCCGAGTTCTCGATTCCAGTGATCGATCCGCTCCCGGAAAGGACGCCCGTATGAATCAGTCTCACATCACGCACCAATGGCGATCCAGGGTGCGATGCTCGCGGCGATTCATCACGGTGGCTCTTCTTCTGGCGTCCGTAGGTGGTTGTCAGAAGACCCTGTTCGACGCCGATGATCCTCGGACCCAGTTCGAGGTTCACGACCGAATGAGGCAGCGATACATCCCCTTGGAGGAGGAGGACGTCTTCGGCAACCCCCAACCGGCGCTTCGTGCACGGCTTTCGCCGGACGCCTGAATCCAAGTGACGGTCCGGTATCATCTCACCGGCTGGTACAACCGGTGGGATTCATTCTGCCGTACCGATCTGTTTCTCCGGCTCGAAAGAGGAAGGATCCAAGAGAGATCCCTCCGATTGACGAATGCTCATCCCCTGTTCTGGCCGATGGATGAGGGGAGAGACGAAAGACGGCAGTCCCGAGCGGCGGGAAGCACGAATGGGAAGGGCTCGCAAGGACCGCGAGCCTGAATGAGGGCATGGCGGCGTGACGAAGCAGACCCAACAGGCTGAACCGACGGGTTTCAACTACCGAACGCAGATCGTCTGGATCGCCTTCATGGCGTGCATGACCGTGTTCGGTCTGTTCTTCATCCTGACCAAGCCAAATCCGAGCCACGCACTGGGCGATCTGCCCCTCGCCTCGTCGTCCGCCCTCCTCGGGCCTGATCAGGCTGGTGTCAGGGACGGATTCGGACCCCAAAGAGCCGATCTCAAGGACTCCTGGAGCACGATCGTCATTCACGATTCGGGTTTCTACTTCGATGATGCAGAAGACATCGCTCGACGGCATATGGCCGGTGGACTTCAGGACGTTGGTTACCACTTCGTGATCGGCAACGGCAACGGAAGCCTCTCGGACGGCCAGATCTTCGTTTCAAATCGATGGGACCTCCAGCTCGCCGGTGCTCATGTGGCGTCGCGAACCGGTGCGGATCCTGCGGACGCGGATGAGATCAATCGCGTCGCCGTCGGCATCTGCCTGGTGGGGAACGGAGAGCAATCGACTTTCACACCGTCACAGACTCAGGCCCTCGCCAATCTGGTGACGAGCCTTCAGAGTCGTCTGGACATCGAGGACGGAGCGGTACATCTCCACTCCGACCTGAGCGACGTTCGCAGCCCCGGGCGGTTCTTCCCCGCGGCCAAGTTCGAGGCTCACCTCGCTGGCACCGGCAACTGAAGGCCCGGTTCGTTTCCGAGACGAACTTGCAGGGCCACGGGCCGTGATCGGAAACCGACATTCGGCACGGATTGTCATCGCCCTGAATCGGGACCGTCATGTCGCAGCCAGTCGAACTCTTCGGATATCCGGTGCTCGGGCGGCTTGGTGACGGCGCTGCCAGCACCATCTATCGAATTCGAGATCCGCAGTCGGGCGAGGAACATGCGCTCAAACATGTCGTGAAGCGGAGTGAGAAGGACCAGCGTTTCATCGATCAGGTCGTCGAAGAGCAGCGGATCGGGGCTCGTCTCGGACACGAGTCGATTCGTCGAATCGGCCGGTTGCTTCGGAAACGCCGCAAGTTCCGGGTCGCGGAGGTGGGCCTGATCATGGAGTACGTCGATGCTCCCGGCCTCGATTCGTCTCGCGAGAAGTCGCTGCTCAAGAACATCCGTATCTTCACTCGCATCGCGGAGGGCCTCCTCTCCATGCACGAAGCCGGGGTCGTTCATGCGGACATCAAACCGACCAACGTGCTCGTCGACGACTCCATCGTGAAGATCATCGATCTCGGGCAGGCTTGTCCGATCGGAACGACGAAGGAACGAATTCAGGGGACGCCCGGGTACATTGCGCCGGAACAGGCGCATCGTCGGCGAATCACCGAACGCACCGACGTCTACAACCTCGGCGCGACCATGCACTGGGTGTTGTCCGGCAAGTTGATTCCGACGGCCCTCCCGCCGAGGGGGGCGGAAAGCAATCTCGCCACCGGTCCGCTGGGGCCGGATCGGATCGCACCACCCACGCCGCTCACCAAACTGGTTCCGGGGACTCCGGTCGAGGTCTCCGACCTCGTGCTCGACTGTGTTCGGGTCTCCAGGGGCGATCGTCCATCCACGATGATCCCCGTGATCGATCGCCTCCTTCGAATCGATCGACAGCTCGCGGACTGAGCCGCCTGCGGCATCGGACCTCCAGAGGTAGCCTCGACCACATGCCTGCAAGATTCGGTGACATCCTGTTGGACCTCGACGGAACTCTGGTGGACTCGATCGAGGGCCTGCATGCCGCGTGCATGGCGGCGGCGACCGCCATCGAGCGGCCGCTTCCCGATCTCGAACTCGTTCGCCGCAGCATCGGACGTGGCTCCGATCGACTCCTTCATCTCGTTCTTGGACATGATGCGGAATCCGGTCTCGAACCCGATCTGCACCGACAGGCCCGCACCGCCTTCGATGATCACTACGCGTCGATCTGCGGCGAAGGGTCGTCTCTTCGATCGGGTGTGATGGAGAGCCTGAAGACGCTTCGAGACGAAGGGCGTCGGCTCGTGGTGGCGACCAACAAGCCTCGTCGCCCGGCCGAACTCGTCCTGAGTCATCTTGGTCTTGATCAACTGACCGACGGGCTCTGCTGTCCCGAGGATGCGGGGTGCCTCAAACCGAATCCGGAATTCGTGTCCGCGGCAGTGGGGCGAGCTGATCGAACGGGCGTCCTGCTCGTCGGTGATTCTGGAATCGACGGGGCGACGGCGGATGCCGCCAGGATTCCCTTCGTCGCCGTCCGAGGTGGATACGACGAGGGGCGGGACATCGCGATGCGATCGCCAGCGCCATCCGCGGTGATCGAATCGCCGAAGGAACTTCCAGCCGCGATCCACGCACTCGAGCAAGGCTGATCGCAAGAAAAATCGACGCCCCTTCAAGAGGGGCGTCGAGGTCGTCGGCGGGAAGGGAGGTCCGTTGAATCAGCCGCGGAGGCGGTTCAGCAGGCCTGACGATCTTCTGCGTGTCCGATCGTCGGCATTTCCGGTCTCAGGGTCTCGGCCTTGCCACAAAACACATCAAAGGTGGTCTCGTCGAGAAGCGAGTTCATGGCCTGTTCGACTCGCTCGATTCGATCGGAGACATCGTTCGGGACCGAGACGCCACAGATCTCACTGCCGGCGAAGGCGGCTCGGCTGCTGCCGGGCCGTTCGAAGAGCAGCCAGACATCCCGCAGGCAGATCTCGTTGGGGTCCTTCGCAAGCGCGTATCCGCCGCCGGGACCCGGAGATCCGTTGACGATGCCGGCCTGACTCAATGATGAGAGCAACTTCGCCACGAAGGGGCGTTGGAGTCCGCGACCGTCTGCGATATCCGCAGCCGAGACGCGTCGTGTCGCAGGGCCTTCCCAGAGGGTCGCAAGGTAGCTCACGGCTGCGATGGCGGTTTCTGTCTGCTTTCCGTACATGGGGTCTTTCTCTAAGGGGCTGTCCGTGGACACGGGGAATCGCAGAAGTCGAACACTTGGATTCAATTCTGCCGATGATTGACGATGCAGGAGTCGTGGTTGGTCTCAAGAAATGAATCTCGAGAAATGAAGAAGCATGGAGCACTCTCAATGGCCCCCCAGGCTGCCACCATCGAACTGATCTGCGAGGACGGGGCCCGCTTGATCGGGAAGCCCTCCTCGAACCCTGATGCGGCCGTCGTGGTCGGCCGATCTTCCGAGTCCGGAATCCGACTCGAAGACGACTCCATCAGTCGTCAGCACGCCTCTCTTCGATCCGATGACCTGGGTCGATGGTTTGTTCGCGACCTCGGAAGCCGAGGCGGAACGACCCTGAACTGGATACGACTCGACGAATCGGAGGAGCCGCGATTGCGGACCGGCGACCGACTTCGATTCGGCGATACGAATGTTGTCGTGAACCTCCCGGGCGGGGACGGACAAGAACAAGAAAAAGAGAAGACTTTCAGTGTTGAGACGACCGTGGAGACCAGTGAGGATGAGTTTCGGACACGAGGAAGCCTGCTTCTCCGGCTCAACGCTTCGGGCACGATGGAACGGGAGATCGGCTGGAAGGACTTCTACGATCGGTATGTCCCGCTCATCAAGGGGTTTGCGCAGCGTGCCGGCGCTCGGGAAGAGGAGGCGGAGGACGTGGCCCACGAGGTGATCGCGAACTTTTTCCGGGCTTCCCACCGATTCCAATATGACGCCAGTACGGGCCGGTTCCGCGGTTACCTGAAGGCTGCGACCCTCAATGCCATGCGGGCGAGGTGGAGGAAGCGAAAGGGCCAGGTCAACGTCGAGGACGATTCCGGGCTTCCAGCCACTGATTCGAATGAGTTGGACGCCGTGTGGGACCAGGAATGGACGCGATCCGTGATCGATCGGGCGATCATTGCGGTCCAGACGCACGGCAAGCAGAGCGAGCAGTCCTGGGAGGCGTTCGATCTCTACGGCCGAAGGGGCGTGCCGGTCAATGAGATCTCGAATCGGCTCGGCATGACTCCGATCGCGATTCGGCAGGCAAAGAGCCGGATCTCCCGGCAGATCCGCGAAGAGATCGAACGCATTCGATCTGAAGAAGGCTGAATCGCGTCAGTCCTCCCGGCGCAGCTCGAGGAACTCGACGCCGGACTCGTCGAAGACCGCTCGACTCTTCTCGATCGATTCCATCCAGTGAGCATCGCCCGGAGCGGGCTGATACGTGACCACGGTGGTGATACCCGCCTGCACCAAGGCAATGGCGCAGTTGACGCAGGGGAAGAACGAGGAATAGACGGCGCAGCCGATCGGGCTCACCCCGTTTCGAGCGCACTGGATGATCGCGTTCATTTCCGCGTGCACGATGAGGTCGTACTTCGCCGGTCGCTCGAGCCGTTCGGGTCGATCCTCGACGCCCCGGGGGAGTCCGTTGAATCCGGTGGACACCACCTGTTTGGTGGGCGAAACGATCACGGCGCCGACGCCACGCGAAGGGTCCTTGCTCCAGCCGGCGATCTCCTCGGCCAGCGAGAGGAATCGCCGATGCCATTTCTCACTGAACGGGACCGTCATCGCTTGAGTGCCTCCGGGCGGATGGGTTGAAGTTCGAAGCCGGGCCCGGACCACTTGAGGATCAGGTCGTCCTGCCCGGTGCCCTCAAAGTAGTCGAGACGAAGAGGATGGAGTCCCTTCTCAAGCGCGATCACTCCATTTTTTTCGAGGGCGGAGTGCAGGCCGTCGTTGTCGACCACGACCGCATCGCCGAGGATGAACCGGCTGCCGTCGTCGGAATCGAGCGAGAACCGATAGATGCCGGTGCGTGGTGCTTCGAGAAACCCGGTGAATCGAATGCCGAAGTTCTCGGGACGAGGTTGCATCGAGAGGTCGATCGAGGCGGCGATACCTTCCGCAGAAGGTTCGATGTCCGCGAAGTCGGCGACGCGCTCGAAGGCGCCCAGGTGCGTCGTCCAACGAAGTCCGGGCCGGGAGGTCAGGGTCTGGACCGCTCGGAGCGGCTCCACCCGGCGGAGGGCCGTGGTCGCGATCGTCCCGACCGGTGATCCGTCGAAGAAACAGCGAGCCTGGACCGTGGCGGACCGCCGGATCTCGACCGGCGAGTCTCCGGCGAGCGTCGATCCGATTTCGGGGGCGGTGCCATCCAGCGTGTATCGGATCTCGACTCGATCGCTGGCGGCGGAGAACCCCAGCTCCGTGGATTCGAGAAAGACCGGCTCGGCGACGTCGATGCTTGGCGCGCTCACGACGATCGCCGGCCCTTCGATGTCGAGGACCAACACGGTATCGATGCCCGCCACCATTCCATCCGGAAGTCGGATCGTGAGATCGGCACCGTCCCGCTCGATCGCCAGTGGCCCGACGGCGGGGTCCGCCAGAAGGTACGCACCCCGTCCCGCCGGTGCGTTGAGCAGTCCGGGAAGTCGGACCATGCCGGTGGTCGGGGACTCGAAGACGTGCAGATAGAGACGCTGGTCACCGTCGGCGAGATTTCGTCGCGTGCACCGTCCCCATTCCAGTTCGGTGAAACAGGATGCGAAAGTGCCATGAATGCTCTCGGCATTCACCTGCATCCAGTCGCCGATCTCCGCCAGTCGCTCGATCGACTCATTCGGGAATCGACCGCGTTCATCCGGCCCCACGTTGAGAAGGAAATTGCCGCCCTTGCTCGTGATGTCCACGAGCTTTCGAACGAGATCCTCGGTCGGTTTGAATGCCATGTCGAACGACTGGTATCCCCATGACCGATTCATGGTCATGCAGGTCTCCCAGTCCACGCCGAACGGCATCCCCGTCGCGGGAATCTCCTGTTCGGGCGTCCCGAAGTCGCCCCGGTATCCGCCGGATCGCGTGAGCCCCGCCATTCCGGTGCGGCCCGTGTCGACGCGGTTGTTCACGATCACCGCGGGATCGATGGTGCGGACGAAGTCGTACATCGCCTGCCCGTCTTCGTGCGTCCAGGTGCCTTCCCATTCCCCGTCGAACCAGAGCACCGCCGGCTGATATCGATCGACGAGTTCCTGCAACTGACCCTTCATGTACGCGACATATCGCTGATAGTCGGCGCCATCACTCGGGCGATCATCCCACGCCCGTCGAGGGAGATAGTCGGGCCTCGTCCAGTCCATGATGGAGTGGTAGAGACAGAGGACGATTCCCTCGTTGCGGCAGGCCTCGGCGAGTTCGCCAAGGATGTCTCGTCCGAACGGCGTTCCCTCGACGTCGAAGTCGGTCAGTTCGCTCGGCCAGAGGCAGAAACCATCGTGGTGCTTGCTGGTGATGACGATGTACTTCATCCCGGCGTTCTTCGCCATCATCACCCACTGCATCGGATCGAAGTCGACCGGGTCGAACTGTTGCTGCAGCGGCATGTAGTCGTCGGGGTGGATCTTCACCGAGTTGAGAATCCACTCCGCGCCCCCGGTTCGCCGCCCTTCCCAGTAGCCACCGGGGATCGCATAGAGGCCCCAGTGAATGAAGAGTCCGAACCGGGATTCACGCCACCACGCCATTCGGTCGTCATGTTGCTCGTCGGTCTCGACCAGCGGTGTCCCCACTCGGGGCGGAAGATCCGAGGGCCACCACGTGGATTCCGGCGGTACCGCGTTGGTCGTCGCCACGGCGGTGACGATAGAAATGATGGTGGCGATCATCGTGGGCGCTCCTGATAGTCCTTGTTTTTCACAGCGCAACGGTACCATGCGGGACGTCAAGACCATCGAAACAACCATGGGGACCCTGCCATGCGACTCACTCTTCGAAGTTTCCTCAAGATGTCCGCGGTCGGGATGGTGGTGGTCTTCCGCAGCGTGGGATCGACTGATGGCGATCTGGGCGACTCGCAGAACACCCTCTGGTATTCGCAGCCCGCCGCGGCTTGGACCGAGGCGCTGCCGATCGGAAACGGACGACTCGGCGGGATGGTCTTCGGTGATCAGTCCGGCGTGATCCAGGTCAATGAAGATTCGGTCTGGGCGGGATCGCCCATCGATCGGCATCGGACTCCGGGAGACGGATCACTCGCCGAGGCGCGGCGGCTCTGGTTCGAAGGCGACGTCACCGGCGCACAGCGGATCATGCAGCAGGAGTTCATGAGCGAACGGCTGACCCGAAGCCACCAGACGCTCTTCACGGTCGGCACTCGGTGGATCGACGACGGCGCCGAGATGACGGACTATCGGCGTTCGCTCGATCTCACGACCGGTGTCACCGAGACCAAGTTCGGGATGAACGGACATTCGTATCGATGTCGGATGTTCGCCAGCGAAGCGGACGATGTGATCGTCGTTCGATGGGAGACCGACGCCCCGAATGGAATGCATGCCGCAATCGGGGTCGGCCGTCCGAAGGTCCACGAAGGACGCACCGAGTCGGGGGGGGTCTCGACGGTCAAGACGGTCGGTGACTCCCTGCTGCTGGCCGGTCGGGCGATCAATGGCGATCACCCCGGAGTCCGGTACGCGGGATTCGCAGCGATGCGGGGAGAGGCGTTGCATGAGTCGCCCGAGGAAGTCGCGGTTCCCGACGCGTCCGGACTTGGTGGCGTCTCCGCCCATTCGACCGTTGCACGACGGGTTCGTGCGTACACCGTGGTGATCGCCGGCGCCACGGACATGCCGCGTCGGGAGGGCCATGACGTGGCCGATCCGGAGGCCGAAGTGCGGAAGATCGCCGGAAGCGCGCTTGATCGCGGCTTCGAATCCCTGCTCGACAGGCATTTCGCATCGTTCCAGCCTCCCATGCAGCGGGTCTCGATCGATCTCGGCACCAACGCCCAGGCGGCCAAACCGACCGACGTCCGTCTCCGCGAGCTGCGGGAAGGGGCCGATGATCCGGCGCTCTTCAGTCTGTACTTCCAGTTCGCCCGGTATCTGCTCGTCTCCTGTTCGCGTCCGGGGACGATGCCCGCCAATCTTCAGGGGCTTTGGAACGAACACGTCTCGGCGCCGTGGAACGCCGACTACCACGTGAACATCAATCTGCAGATGAACTACTGGCCGGCCGAGGTCGGAAATCTCGCGGAGTTCCACGAACCGGTGTTCGACTTCACGGAGCGTCTGGCGGAACGTGGACGGGAGACGGCCGAACGGCTCTACGGCGCCGATGGTTGGATGGCCCACCACACCTCGGACGCGTGGGCGTTCACCGTCCCGATCGGCCGGACGGTCTGGGGCATGTGGCCTCATGGCGGGGGATGGATGACCCGGCACCTCTGGGAGCACTACCTGCACTCGGGCGACGAGGTCTTTCTCCGTGAGCGGGCCTGGCCACTCCTGCGGGGTGCGTCCGAGTTCTATCTCGACTACCTCTGCGAGGACCCGGCGACCGGCCGACTCGTTTCCGGGCCCAGCAGTTCACCCGAGAACACCTTCATCACCGAGGACGGACAGCGCGCGGACATCGGCATGGGCAATGCGATGGATCAGGAGATCATCTGGGACGTCTTCACGAACCTGATCGATGCGGCCACGGTTCTTGGAACGTCGGACGATGCCGTGGTCGTCGCGGCGAAAGCCGCTCGGGACCGGCTCGCGATGCCGACCATCGGCGCCGATGGTCGTTTGATGGAGTGGTCGCGACCCTTCGGCGAGGCGGAACCGGGGCATCGCCACATCTCGCATCTCTTCGGGCTGCATCCGGGCGCTCAGTTCAATCACCAGACCTCGCCCGAACTGCTGGCCGCCGCGAGGAAGTCGCTCGACTTCCGGCTCGCCAACGGCGGTGGACACACCGGGTGGAGCCGCGCCTGGCTGGTCAACTTCATGGCACGGCTGCACGATGGCGAAGCGGCATACGAGAATCTACGTCTGCTGCTCGTGAAGTCGACGCTGCCGAATCTCTTCGACAACCACCCCCCGTTCCAGATCGACGGCAACTTCGGCGGGGCGGCGGGCATCGCGGAGATGCT
>JABABZ010000065.1:0-13994 GCA_014237965.1 Phycisphaerales bacterium
CCCCGGCGGGCGGGTCGATGCACGGCCTCCGCCACCTTCGTATCCGGGCATCGGCGGGAACCGGGAAGACGTTCCGGCTCGCGGGGCGGTTCCTCGATCTCGTCGATCGCGGTATCGACCCGAAGACGATTCTCGCCACCACCTTCACCCGCGCCGCCGCCGGAGAGATCAGAGACCGGGTCTTCTGCGATGCTGCGCGGCTGGTGTTGGCCCCAGACGAACGGGAGAAGGCGATTCACGATCGCCGTTTCGCCAGACCCTCGATGAGCGACGGTGAGGCGACGCGACTGCTCGAGCGGCTGATCGACGATCTTCCGGCATTGCAGATCCGCACGCTGGACAGCGTGTTCGCGTCGATCGCGGCGGGCCTCGGACCGGAGTCGGGAGTGCCGCATTCCGCTCGACTCGTCGAAGCCGATGAAGCGGCCGACCTGCTGCGGGTCGCGATCGATCGCGCGATCGACGAGTCCGACGAGGAGACGATGCTCGCCACGCTCGAGACGCTCGGGCGACGTGGCACCAAGGTCACCATCGTTCCGGTCGTGGAGCGGGCGGTCGGCAAACTACTGACGTTGCACGAGGAATCGACCGACGACGCCTGGGAATGGCCGGCCCCTCCGCGGGATGAAGCGGAGATCACGGCCATTCGCGATCGGCTGTTGGATGATTCCTTCCTGACGCCGTTTGGAAAACGAATCGCGAAGGAGCTGAGGAAACTCGGTGTCCGCATCGATGCCGTTCTTCAACACGATGGGGCGGGCTGGATCGAGATCGGTGGGGCGTCGCTCGTCAAGGTCGCCGCATCGGGCGGAACCTACCACAAGAAGGAACTTCCACCTCCGGTCGTGGAGGTTCTGACCCGACTCGCGTATCACGCCCACCATGGGAATCTCCGAAACCTGTCGAAGCGCACCGCGTGCATTCGCGATCTGCTGGTTCGGATCGGACCGTGGCGGACCGCGATCAAGCGACACCGTCGGCTGGCGGAGTTCGACGACTTCGCTCGGGCGCTCGATCCGCTTCGAGGTGGGGTCGGCGCCGGGGCGCTCGAGGAACTCTGGTATCGGATCGATGCCCGGATCGAGCATCTTCTGCTCGACGAATTCCAGGACACCTCCGCGACGCAGTGGCGGGCGATGCGACCGATCGCAGGAGAGATCGCCAGCGTCGCCGACGGGAGTCGATCGCTCTTCGTCGTCGGGGACGTGAAACAGT
The DNA here is from genome assembly GCA_014237965.1 of Phycisphaerales bacterium. Taxonomy (GTDB): domain Bacteria; phylum Planctomycetota; class Phycisphaerae; order Phycisphaerales; family SM1A02; genus UBA12014. The sequence continues at coordinate 1,216 of JABABZ010000065.1, forward strand.
CGATCTATGGATGGCGAGGTGGTGATCCACGGATTCTCGAGCAGTTGGAGTCGATCACCAGCGACGGAGAGATCGAATTCGTCGAGGAGACGCTGAAACGTTCCTTCCGATCGAGTCCGGCGGTCATCGAACTGGTGAACGCGGTCTTCGAAGGAGTCGCGGCGAACCCCGCGATTCGAGTCCATTCGGATGCGGCCGGGAAGACCTTCGGCGATCTCTTCGAGACCCATGAGACGGACTTGAAGGACCTGCCGGGACTGGCGGTGGTGGAGCGGCTCCCGCTTCCCGACGAGAGCGAGGACAAGGATGCGGTGCTCGCTCGTTGTGCGGCCGAGGCCGCGAAGCGGCTCGTTGATCGGCATGGGCTCGAGGAATCGGATGGCCGGCCGACCATCGCCGTCCTGGTTCGAAGCAACAAGCGGATCGGCCCGATCGTCGAAGCCTTGCGGGCCGAGAGGATTCCAGCGACGGGCCGAGGTGGCGGGTCGCTGCTCGATGCCGAAGCCTCGGTGGTCATGATTCAGGCGATGCGACTGGCGGGTGATGCGCGGGATTCACTGGCCGCGGACGACATCGCACGATCGCCACTGGGAGCGTTGCTGGGCGTCGCGCCGCCCGCGCCGCATCGGCGACTTGATGCCGAAGCTCGGGGCCGTCTCGCCGGCCTTCTGCGTCATCGTTTCGCCGAGTTCGGGGTCGCGCCGGTGATCGACGAGTGGCGTCGAAGTCTGGAGCCGATGCTGACCGCTCGCGAGGCGGTTCGACTCCGGCAGCTCGTGGAGTCGATCGAGTCGCTCGAGGCCGATCCATCGGTGCCTCGTGGACCCGGCGAACTGGCTCGCATCGTTCGCACGCTGGCGGTGGAGGACCCGGGCGGCGATGGGGTCGTGGTGATGAACATCCATCAGTCCAAGGGGCTCGAATTCCGAGGTCTGGTGGTGACCGATCTCGGTGGAAAACTCTGTCATCAGCCGGATATCGCGAGCGGAACTCCGTCCAAGCCGACCTTGCCGGTTCCGGAAGTCTCGAGTTGGTATTCCGAAAAGGGCCGACCTTCGGAAGTCGAGCAGGTTCATCAGGAGACCACCGATCGGGCGGCGCTGGAGTCGGTGTGCGGTCTGTACGTCGCACTGACGAGGGCGGCTCGGGATCTGGTGGTGCAGGTGCCGTCGCCCTCCATCAACGAGGACGGGCAGGAGTCCAAGACGAGTCTGGGTTCCGCCGCGGGCATCATTCGTGAAGCCTTGCGGATCGAGGGGCCGGGTGATGATGACGATCCAACCGAGATGGCCGCGGTGCAGGTCTGGGAAGCGCCGTCATCGACGCCGGAGGTCCGGGTTGTGCCGGCGGGTGTGGATCGAGGCCTCGTCGAACGCCCGACCATCGAGATCACGGATCGCCCGCGTCGCCGGCGGGCGGTTTCCATGAGGCCGCCTTCCGCTCGGAAGGAGGATCGACGGCGACTCTTCGAATTGCGAGACACCGGCGCGGTGGACCGGGGGACCGCCATTCACGCCTGCTTTGAAGCGATCGAATGGGTGGCGGATCTCGAACGACTTGGTGATGCCGATCTGGATGCACGGATTCGCCGAGTGGTCCCCGGTCGTTCCGCGGAATGGCGGACGGAGTGCATCACGGCGTTCCGGGCGGCGTGTCGATTGCCGGCGATCTGCGAACTTCTCTCGGGACCGAAACCGGGGCAGGTGGTTCGGCGAGAACGACGATTCGTGGTCTCGGGACCCGAGGGGGTTCTACAGGGATCGATCGACCGGCTGGTTCTCGAGACGGAAACGGTCGCGGACGGCTCGGGGGAGTCATGCCGAGTGGTGGGCGCTCGGATCATCGACTTCAAGACGGATCGCCTCGATTCCGACCTTGCCGCCCCATCCGAGGTGCTCCTCGAACGGCACCGCCTCCAACTCGAGGGATATCGAGCCGCGATCGCCCGGTCCTATGGCATCGACACCTCCACCATCACCGCGGCGATCGTCGCCGTGGATGCCGGCCTGGTGGTGGATCTTCCCGGCGACGCGACGGGCTGAATACCCACAGGGTCACGTGCGGGTTCGAAGTATCGGCCGCGGGAGCGACGGGCCGGAGACATTGATCCGGAGATTTTCATCCGGAGAAGAGGAGTTCTTCCCTCGGAATCGGGCATTCCTCGCGAGCCGTCGAACCGTCCTCCTGATACCATCCAAGGCCGTTTTAGGCCGTCCTGCCACGCCCGGAATCCACCATGCCCTCGATCTCCATCAACGGCCAGTCCTTCGACTTCGAGCCGGGTGAGACCATCCTTCAGATCTCGCTTCGCAACGAAGTCGAGATTCCTCACTACTGCTATCACCCCGGTCTCTCGATCGCGGCCAACTGCCGCATCTGCCTCGCGGAGATCTGGGCGCCGAATCCTCGGAACGACAACAAGCTCGAACCATGGCCGAAGCTCGTGCCGACCTGTCAGCAGACGGCGTCGGACGGCATGGTCGTGCACACCGACAGCCCCAAATCGGTGGCGAACCAGAAGCAGGTCATGGAGCTGCTTCTCATCAATCACCCCGTCGACTGCCCGGTCTGCGACCAGGCGGGTGAATGTCACCTTCAGGACTATTCCTACCAGTACGGTCGCGGCGAGAGCAGATTCCGCGAAGACAATAACAAGCAACCGAAGAAGAGCGTCGGTCCCAACGTGCTCCTCTACAGCGACCGCTGCATCATGTGCACGCGGTGCGTCCGGTTCACCCGCGAAGTGACCGGAACCGGCGAGTTGATGGTGGATGGCCGCGGTTCCACCGGACAGATCGACGTCTTCCCCGGAATGGCGCTCGACAACGAGTTGGCGTCCAACGTCATCGACATCTGCCCGGTCGGCGCACTGCTCGACAAGGACTTCCTCTTCAAGCAGCGGGTCTGGTTCCTCACCAAGACCGCTTCGGTGGACGGAATCACTTCGAGTGGGGACAACATCTGGGTCGAGCACAACGAAGGCATCGTCCATCGAATCAAGCCGCGGGAGAATTCCGAGGTCAACAAGTGGTGGATCACCGACGAGGTTCGATACGGCTGGGAGTTCGTGCACGACGAAGGCCGACTGAGAATGCCCGCGGTTCGAGGTCTTGACGCCTTCGATCACACCCGTGCCGGCGACGCCTGGCGTGACTCGATCGTGGCGGCCAACGAGACCCTCGAGGGCGCCGCGGGTCAGGGTCGACTCGGCGTGCTCGTGAGTCCGATGCTCTCCTGCGAAGATGCCTATCTGCTTGCCCAGTGGGTGCGATCGATCGATCCCGATGCGGTCTTCGGTCTTGGACCGGTACCCGTCGACGGCGAAGACCGTGAATACAGCGGGTTCGTGGTTCGGGCGGAGAAGGCCCCCAACGCACGCGGAGTCGGCCGCGTGCTCGCCGGACTGCAGGGTGGCGATGACCAGGCCATCCTCGATGCGGATGCGTTCCGATCGCAAGCCGCGGCCGGCCAGTTCGCCGCCACCGTCATCACCGGCAACTATCCGAGCGAGTGGGTGACCGCGGAGTGGGCCGAGGCGATCGCTTCGAAGCCGTTCGTACTCATCGACACCCTGCCGAGCCGTCTGACGGATGCCGCTTCCGTACTCCTTCCGAGTGCGACCTGGATGGAGAAGTCGGGTTCCTTCCAGAATGCCGCGGATCGACTGCAGGGCTTCGAACGAGCCATCGCGCCCATCGACTACTGCAAGAGCGAATCACAGATGGCGATCGACCTTCTGGCCGCCCGGGAAGGTCGGGCGAGCGTGAAGTTCGATCCCGAGCAGACCCGAGCCGAGATCTCCACGCTCTCCGGCTTGAGCGGATTCAGGAACGAGATCGTCCGACCGGAGTCGAAGGTCTCGATCGAGAGCGACATGGTCGTCGTCGATCTCTGACTTTCATCGACTCGTGGATCGTCGGAATTCCGCTCGTGAACCGACTCGAGGAGTGATGCTGGAATGAGTTCCCCGCGTCCGATGCATTCCGCCAGGACGATGAGCCCGGACTCGACACTCCGGGCCGATGCATCAGACGCCATGCGGCTCGCGATCGAAGGCCTGGTCTCGGTCCAACGAGAGGACGGGCACTGGTGCGGCGAGCTCGAAGGCGACTCGATTCTTCAGAGCGAGTACCTCCTCATGAAGTGGATCCTCCACCAGGAGGATCGCCCGCTCGCGGACGGTCGTGATCACCGCACCCTTGATCGGATTCTGGCGACCCTGCGCTCACAACAGCAGGCGGACGGTGGGTGGGGGCAGTTCCCCGGATCTGGCGCGGATCTCAGCGCCACCGTGAAGGGGTATTTCGTTCTCAAGCTTCATGGCGAGGATCCGCAGGCGCCGCACATGCGACAGGCTCGCGAGTTGATCTTGAGCATGGGCGGGGCGGAGCGGGTGAACACGTTCACGAGCTTCTTCCTCGCGTGCCTCGGGCAGGTCTCCTGGAACGCGGTGCCCGCCATCCCCCCCGAGATCGTGTTGCTGCCAAGATGGTTCTACTTCCATCTCGACAAGGTTTCGGCGTGGACGCGGACCATGGTCCTTCCGTTGTCGTTGGTGGTGACGCTTCGGCCGGTTCGCCGGGTCGAACCGGATCAAGGGATCGACGAGCTCTTTCTTTCCGACGCTGATCGAAACCGACTTCTGATGCGTGAAGACGTGCCGCGAGGGTGGCGATCGTTCTTCGCGGTCGTCGACCGGGGCTTGAAGGCGCTTCATCAGCTCGGCGGTTCCCCGTGGCGTCGACGCGCGATCGAGCGGTCCTTCTCCTGGATCGAGTCTCGCGCCGGCCAGGCCGGAGTCGCCGGCAGCGAGGGGCTGGGCGCCATCTTTCCGCCGATGGTCTACTGGCAGATCGTCCTGAAAGCCATGGGTTACCAGCGGGATCACGCGCTGGTCGCGCGGGCGGAAGCGGAGCTTGATGCGTTCATGATCGAGGACGACGAGTCCGGTGACGAGCGCGGATCGATCCGACTGCAACCTTGCTTCAGTCCGGTCTGGGATACCGGAATCGCGTTGTATGCCCTGGCCGACTGCGGTCTGGATCATGCCGATGAGACCTGTGACGCGGCGGCGAAGTGGCTTCGAGACAAGGAATGCCGTTTTCAAGGTGACTGGACCCGGAATGTCCGGAGTGAAGTGTCGTTCAGCGGCTGGTACTTCGAATATCACAACTCGTGGTATCCCGATATCGATGACACCGCGATGGTCGCGATGGCCCTGCACCGGATCGGCGGCGACGCGAACGTCGCGGCGGCGAAGCGTGGGCTCACGTGGATGCGGGCGATGCAGAACGACGACGGCGGCTGGGCGGCGTTCGACCGCACCATCGATCGTCCGATCCTCGAGTACATTCCGTTCGCCGATCACAACGCGATGCAGGACCCGAGTTGTCCCGACATCACGGGCCGAGTGCTCGAATGCCTTTCGTGGATGGGGCTCACGAATGCCGACCCGACCGTCCGCAAGGCCATCGACTACGTGAAGCGGCATCAGGAGCCCGAAGGCTGCTGGTTCGGCCGATGGGGCGTGAACTACATCTACGGTACGTGGCAGAGCGTCATCGGCCCGATCCGATGCGGGGAGGACCCACGGCAGCCGTGGATCCAGAAGGCGGCGGCGTGGCTGGAGTCGGTGCAGAAAGACGACGGCAGTTTCGGCGAGACGGCGATGAGCTACGAGGACCGAACCCTCATGGGTACCGGTCCGAGCACCGCGAGCCAGACCGCGTGGGCGGCGATGACGCTGCAGGAGATCCGCGGCGCGGATCATCCGAGCGTGATGAAGGCGATCCGCTGGTTGTGCGACACGCAACTCGACGCGGACGCCGCGGCGGATCCCGAACGCAATCCCGATGGCGATCCCGCGGGCAGTTGGTGCGAGACCGAGTTCACCGGCACCGGCTTCCCGAAGGTCTTCTACCTTCGTTACCACTTGTATCGGCACTCGTTTCCGCTGATGGCGATCGGACGATGGCTCGAGGCGCGGCGTGGGTAGGGGGCGACTTGCGGACGCACTCGATCACGGTGCCACGGTCTTCCAGGACGTCGGATCCGCGCCGAGCTTCTTGCCGTAGTCCGAGAGCGACCGCATCGTCTTCGCATCGAACATGTTCATCGGGTTCGGGCTCGCGAGTTCCTTCTCGACCGAGATCCAGCGGACTTCAACGTCGCCGTCGCCGCGCAGGCGAGTCAGTTCCGCCAGGGCGAAGAGATGTCGAAGGGCGGTGATCTCGGCGGAGGTGGAGAGCAACTGGAAGGCGCGGTCGGCGACCGCGGGCCAGGTCGGCTGCGAGATCGCCGGGGGAATTCGAAGATTGCCGTTGAGGATGACCCAGTACCGGGTCTTCGGAATCGGGTCGTCGGGATACATCCGCTTCCACTGGCCGCCGAAGGTGTCTTTCGCCGCCGACGCCCGGCCGCCCGCATAGAAGTTGCCGACCGCCCCACCGTCGACGTAGAGGGTCCCGTCGATCTCCCGCGGTGGAAAGACCGCGGGGATCGCGCACGACGCGAGGATGATCTCCTGCAGGCGTTCCGCATCGCCCGCCTGGATCGACTTCCGGGCGGCGTCGGCGAAGTCGAACACGCCGGGGATCTGCTCGTCGATGTTGCTGGCCTGGATCAGGAGGAGTCGGCCGTCGGTCGTGGCGGCGTCGATCTGCTTCGCGAAGTCGACGTCGACGATCTCTTCGAGATCCCGTTTGATGCCGGAGACCTTCATGAGGCTCATGTTCTCGGGATAGAAGGAGATCGGTTCCCGCGAGGTCACCCAGTCGGGCTTGGGATTTCGGAAGAAGTCATCGACTTCCTTTCTCGCCTCGTCGGTGCCGAGGTAGGCGAAAGGGGCGATGAAGGATCCGGTGCTGACCCCGGTCACGCCGTCGAAGGTCGGCAGTGCATCCGGTCCCGGCGGCACGGTCGCCCAGCCGATCAGGAAGCCCGCGCCGAAGGCGCCGTTCGCACCGCCTCCGGAGAGCACCAGGAAGTCCATGGTCGCGTCGGGGTCCTGCTGCTGCCGGGCGTGCATCCGCGCCACGAAGTCCCTGGTGTGGGTGGTCTTCCCGGCGGCTCGTTCGCTGATGGCGTCCTGTTTCCGCTTGGTCAGCTCGGCGATCGGGACCGGGGTCCGCGGGGGTGCGATGCTGCTTCCCTGGATGACCGGCGCGAGCAGGTAGAGCCCGGTCAGGACCGCCGCGAGCGAGAGGAAGCCGAGCAGGAACGACACGACGGCGCATCCCCATCGATGCTGGTGGGTGCCGTTTTTTCGGTTGGAGTCTTTGGGGGTCATGTCGGTCGCGTTCGTGTTCGTCAGGCCTTGTGGTGCGCGAGCGGTCCTGGGCCATCGGGGTGGTGAGTCTACGTCGTCCGGAGCATCGCTCGGGCCGCCTCGACGCCGATCCGCGCGGTCTTGCCGTCGATGTCCGCGGAGGGATCGAGTTCCACGACATCCATCGCGACGCAGCCGCCGTGCGCGGCGAGGCGTTCAAGGACCCGCATCACTTGTTCGATCCGGAGGCCGCCGGGCACCGCGAGGTTGACGCCGGGGGCTCTCTTCGGATCGATCACGTCGAGATCGAAGCTCAGGGCGAACGCGCCGCCGTCGGGCGCCACACGATCGAGAATCTGATCCGCGATGTCTTCGGGCTGTTCGGTCTGGAAGCGGTCATCACCAAAGAGATGCGGTCCCGACTCGTTGAATCGGAGAGACTCTCCGTGGTCGAGATCGCGGCAGCCGACGAAGGCGCTGCGGGTCCGATCGAAGAAACCATCCGGACCGATCACGTCATCAAACGGGGGAACGCCGTAGCCGAGCAGGGCCGCCGCAGGCATGCCATGAGGGTTCCCACTCGGCGAGGTCTCCGGCGTGTTGAGATCGCCGTGCGCGTCGAACCAGATCAGACCTGGAACGGGTCGCCCGGCCTCGCGGAAGGCTCGTGCGACGCCCGCCATCGAGCCGGCCGCCAGTCCATGGTCGCCGCCCGCGACGAGCGGAAGATGGCCCTCGGTGACGATCGCCTCGACCTTGTCGCGGAGCGTCGAGCAGGCCGTTCGAATCAGCGGCCACTCCGGACGCCGGCTCTCCGGATCGGATCCACGGACGATCTCGAGGGAAGCGTCGAGCGGCTCGACTTCGATGTCGCCGAGATCGATATCTGCCGGTCCGAGCATCCGTGACAGCCCGGCTTCCCGGAGGGCCTGGGGACCGCCGGAGGCTCCGGGACCCGCGCCACCGATGTCCATCGGCACGCCGAGCACTCTGACATGGCGTCCTTGCGTCAGGGAACGGGGTTGAGTCGGCGAGACGTTCATGAGTCTGGATTCTCGCCGAATTCAACCGGTAGCGGGATCTTCAAGCCCCGATTGTCGATGATTGGATCTTGAATCGAGGTTGGATCTACACTCGCAGTATGACCATTCACCAGATTCGAACCCTTGTCCACATTCTCATCGTCCTCCCGGTGGGAATCACCGTCTCATCGGTCGCGTCGGCCCATCCGCCATCGCTCTTTCCCTCGCAGTACGAGGAGTGGGAACTTCACGATGATCCGTGGCTCGAAGCGCCGAACTGGGAGGACGAGACGGATCCGTTTCGACAGATCGACGAACTTCTTCCGACTCCGAACGAAGTCCGGCTGGCGTCCGGGGCGCCCGGTCCCGACTACTGGCAGCAGAAGGTCGACTACGACATCGCGGTCCGACTCGATACCGAGAAGCACCGGCTCGAAGGCGAGCAGACGATCACGTACTTCAATCAGAGTCCGCATGAACTCACCTATCTCTGGGTGCAACTCGATCAGAACCGATTCCGGAAGGACTCGATCGGTCGTCTCGGGGACACGGCGCCGGATCTCCGTCGTGATCAATCCACTCGTTGGATGCGTCAGCAGTTGGAGAAGCGGGAGTTCGATGGAGGCGTGAACATCACGAAGGTGGCGCTTCCCGACGGAACGCCGCTTGATCATGTCATCAACGGGACCATGATGCGGATCGATCTTCCGGCCCTGCTGGAGGCCGGCGCGTCGATTCAATTCGAGATCGACTGGAACAGCGCCATCGTGCCCAGTACCACGATGCGGGCTCGTTCCGGCTACGAATGGTTCGATGATGATGACAACGCGATCTACGAGATCGCGCAGTGGTTCCCCCGCATGGCCCCGTACACGGACGGTGACGGTTGGCAGAACAAGCAGTTCCAGGGAGAGAGTGAGTTCGCGCTGGAGTTCGGCGATTACGATCTCGCCATCACCGTTCCAGAGACCTTCGTGGTCGCGGCGAGCGGTGAGTTGCTCAATCAGGACGAGGTTCTGACCGACGTTCAACGAGCCCGCCTGGAAGAGGCCCGCACCGCGGATCGGCCGATGTTCGTCATCACGCCCGAGGAGGCGCAGGAGAACGAGGACCGGGATCACGAGATCCGGTCGGCGGGCGACCGCGGCGAACGGACCTGGCGATTTCACGCCGATCGGGTTCGCGATGTCGCGTGGGCGGCGAGTCCCAAGTTCGCCTGGGATGCGTGGGGCGTCGAGGTTCCTGACACCGAAGGTGAGATCAGCATGGCGATGAGCTTCTTTCCCAATGAAGGGGAGCCGCTCTGGAGTCGGTATTCGACGCAGGCGGTCGCGCAGACCATCGAGGTGTACTCGAAGCACACGGTTCCGTATCCCTATCCCGTGGCGATCAGTGTCAACGGGCCGGTGGGGGGCATGGAGTATCCGATGATCTGCTTCAACGGTCCTCGTCCGGAGGAGGACGGGACCTATTCGGAACGCACCAAGTGGGGCCTGATCGGCGTGGTGATCCACGAGGTGGGGCACAACTGGTTCCCGATGATCATCAACAGCGATGAACGGCAGTGGACCTGGATGGATGAGGGCATGAACACCTTCGTCCAGTTCCTCGCCACCGAGGAATGGGAGCCCGATCATTCGGGTCGCCGCGGTGAGGCTCAGGACATCGTTTCGTACATGATCAGTGAGCGGCAACGGCCGATCATGTCCCACGGCGAGTCGATCATCCAGAAGGGCAACAACGCCTACGCGAAACCGTCGACGGCATTGAACGTCCTCCGGGAGACCGTCATCGGGCGGGAACTCTTCGACCACGCGTTCAAGGAATACTGTCGTCGGTGGGCGTTCCGCACGCCCGAACCGGGCGACTTCTTCCGCACCATGGACGATGCGAGCGGGGTCGACCTCGACTGGTTCTGGCGAGGTTGGTTCTATTCGACCGGGCATGTCGACGTCGAAGTCGAACGGATCTTCGACTACACCGTCGAGCCTCGCGATCCATCCGTTCGCAAACCCCTGCTTCAGGTGGAGCGAGAGGCCGAGCTCCCGAGTCGGAGCAGCTCTCGAAACGCCGATCTCCCTCGCCGATCCGAGCGATACCCGGAGCTTCTGGACTTCTACAGCCGCTTCGACGAACTCGAGGTCACCGAAGGCGACCGTCGCTCGTTCGAGCGATTCATGAAGCAGTTGGATGACGATGACCGCGAAGTCTTCGACTCGGTGGCGTCAGAGCCGCTGCACTTCTCGATCGTGCGATTCCGGAATCACGGCGGTCTCGTGATGCCGCTTCCGCTCGAGATCACCTTTGCAGACGGTACGACCGAGGAAGTGATGCTTCCGGTCGAAATCTGGAAACAGGACCCATCGGTGGCCACGAAGATGTTCATCGGCCCGCAGCCGGTCGTCCGCGTCCGGCTCGATCCCTACCGGGAACTCGCGGACGCGGATCGCACCAACAACATCTATCCGCCGGAGGTCATCGCGGGTCGCTTCGGACTCGTCACGCGTGGGAGCCGCGGCAATCCGATGCAGGCGGATGAGAGCCGGACGGGGCGGAGATCGATCGAGGAGACCGCTCGTCAGATCGCGATCCGCTTGATTCCGATCTGGGACGAACTGGAGCCTGATGATCGAGCCAGTCCCTTGCTCGCATCGGGGAGGTTGCTGGAGAGCCTCGATCCGAATCTGCTCAGCGATCCCTGGGGGCATCCGATGACGTTGGAATTCTCGGCCATCGAGGAGAGTGGCCAGGGGTTGGATGCCGTCCTCGCCACGCTTCGTTCCGGTGGTCAGGATGAAGAGACAGGGACAGGCGATGACGTCGCGTTGTGCATTCTCGTCGACGGACGGATCGTCGACGCGACCTTGACCGAGAACCGGGGGAATTGAACCGATGATGAAGCGATGGACTCGGACGTATGCGTCTCTTCTCGGGCTGATCGTGGCACTCGGACAATCGTCCGCCTTCGCGGAATCGGAGCCGGACACGGAACTGCCTGCGGTCGGCACCGTGGTTCCGGATGTCATCTGCGGGCGGGTGGATGCACTCGCGCTCACCTACGACCTGCTCGTACCCGTGGCGAAACCGAACGGCGCGACCGTGATCTTCGTGGTGAGCGGAGGGTGGAGATCGGTCTGGTTTCCACCCCGGATGGCGATGGTCCCGCAGTGGAGAGGAATGTCACTGCTCCACGATCTGCTCACCGACGGGTATCACATCGCGATCGTCCGGCACGGCAGCGCGCCTCGCTACAAGGTCCCGGATGCGGCGGATCACGTTGGAAAGGCGTTGCGGCATCTTCGTGAGACGGCAGCGGAGCGGGGTCTCGATCCGGAACGGATCGGCGCCTTCGGATTCAGCGCCGGCGGTCATCTTTCCCTGATTCTGGCGATGCTCGGAGGCGAGGAAGCGACCCCGGAACTTCGCGCCTCCCGACGAGACTCGGATGACACGGACGAATTCGCAGCCCCGGTCGCCGCGGTCGTGGTCTGGTATCCCCCGGTGGACATGGTTCGGATCGTGGGTCCCAGCGATTCCTTTCCGGCCCTCGACTTCGATCCGGAACTCGCCGACGAGGTCTCTCCGCTCCGGCATGTCGATGCGGGCGACGCGCCGGTGTTGATTCAGCACGGTACGGATGATCAACTGGTTCCACTCATTGGCAGCAGGATGATGCTCGCGGCACTGGAGAAGGCCGGCGTCCCCGCCGAACTCGAGATCTACCAGGACGCGGGGCACGGATTCGACGGGGAGGATGCGACGCGTTCTTCGGATCTGGCCAGGGCCTGGTTCGATCGCTGGTTGCTTCCTTCGTCCGCCCCGGAAACAAGGGACTGACGATTCGCTGAAATGGGCTTGAGCCGGATGATGGAACATCTCACGCGGATCGACTAATCTGCGGCGGTGGAAGACTTTTCATGCGGCGAGCCGTGACGTCGTTTCCTCGTCATTCGATCGAAAGGAAATCGATGTCCGAAATCGCCCCCCGAGTGTCCCCGGACCGGAACCCGCTTCTTCGTTCCCTGAACCTCGTGCTCGTGACCATCTGCGTGATGTCGCTCGTCGCGGTCACCATCATGTTGATCGTCATGATCTGGAGCGACGAAAGCACCGACTTCACCCTTCGGATGATGGCGACGATCGGGCTCGCACTCACCGGGAGTCTGCTCGGTCTTCTGGTGAACGCGGTCGTCGGTAGATCGCTGGAGATCTTCCTCGCCAAAATCTGCTGGATCGCCTCGTGGATGTGCATCATCGGAGGCTCGGTGATCGGTGGGATCGCCATCTGGCTGCATGTGGATCATGAAGAGGTCCTCCTTCGCACGATCGGCACGGTCGTGGTCCTCTTCGTCGCCAGTTTGATCGGTATCGCACTTGCCGCAACTCTCGGGAACGCCGCGCGTCGTGGCGTGAAGTGACGCGAGGGGGAGTTTCTCGAGATCACGCCGTTGAAGGCCACGGGCTCGGCGATGGGATCGAACTCGACAAGA
>JABABZ010000065.1:14004-14261 GCA_014237965.1 Phycisphaerales bacterium
CATGGACCAATCTCCAGTTCCACCCATGTCGTCGGATCGCGGGCAGACGCCACCATCTCCGACTTTGCCGGGTGAGACTCAAACGCCATCAGCCGCGAGGCCGACGACGATGGATCATGTCATCCCGACGAAGAACGCGGCGGCGCTGCTTGGCTATTACTTCGGGGTGTTCAGCATCATTCCAGTGCTGGGGATTCCTCTGGGCATCGCGGCGGTCATCTGCGGGGTATTCGGACTTCGGGCGGCTGGTCCCAGCG
>JABABZ010000066.1 GCA_014237965.1 Phycisphaerales bacterium
CATCCAGTTGAAGATCTTGATCGCCGATGGAATCGCCACCGAGAAGGTGATGAGCGAGAAGACCGTGTTCATCAGCGGGCTCTGACCCGAGGTGAACATGTGGTGTCCCCACACCAGGAACGAGAAGATCGCGATCGCCACGGAGCTGAAGGCGATGAACCGGTACCCGAAGATGTGCCGGTGGGCGTGGACGGAGATGATCTCCGAAATGATGCCCATCGCCGGGAGAATCATGATGTAGACGGCGGGGTGCGAATAGAACCAGAAGAAGTGCTGGAAGAGCACCGGGTCTCCGCCCATCGCCGGATCGAACAGACCGATCAGGAAGACGCGCTCCACGATCAGCATGAGCAGGGTGATGGCCAGAACCGGAGTCGCGAGCACCTGGATCAAGGCTGTCGCATAGAGCGCCCAGAGGAGCAGCGGCATTCGGAACCAGGTCATCCCCGGAGGCCGGAGCTTGTGGATCGTCACCACGAAGTTCATCCCGGTGAAGATCGAGCTGAAACCGAGGATGAAGACGCCGGTGACCACCGGGATCACGCCACCCGTCGACGTGGTCGTCGAATAAGGCGTGTAGAAGGTCCAGCCGGTGTCGAAGCCGCCCACCGTGAGCGAGACCACCGCGCAGATGGCGCCGATGATCCAGAGGTAGTAGCTGCAGAGGTTGAGCCTCGGGAACGCCACATCCTTCGCTCCCAGCATGATCGGCAGGACGAAGTTGCCGAGCGCCGCGGGAATGGACGGGATGATCACCAGGAACACCATGATCGCGCCGTGGAGCGTGAAGAACTGGTTGTAGAGATTCTCATCGACGCCCGGGATCGTGGGCCCGGGAGTGAGGAGTTCGGTTCGAACCAGCATGGCGAAGATTCCTCCGACCAGGAAGGAACTGAGCACCGAGACCAGATACATGATCCCGATCCGCTTGTGATCGAGGGTGAGGGCCCACGAAAGGAATCCCCGGGTGAACGTGAGGTAGTTGTCCACCTCCGGTCCGGGCTTGGCATCGTGGGGTCGGGTTGCGTCGAGCGTGGTCATGACGAATCTCTGCTGCAAGTGATGCGATCCGTGGATCGCGGTGTCTCACCTCGAAGAACGAGGGGGGTGCTTCGGGATCGAATCGACGAACGGATGCCGATCCGCATGATTTCGAACGTGTCGACCACCCCGGTCGACGAAGAAGGCCTCACGATCAATTCCCCGCCTTGCCGATGAAACGGCCCTTGGCGTCGAACTGATCCAGTTGTTTCATCATTCCGATGAGCGCGTCGATCGCTCGGTCGTTCAACTGCCCCTTGAAGTGCGGCATGTTCGGACCGTATCCCGAGACCAGGAGGCCGCCGGGGTTGTAGATCGAGGCTCGAATGTAGTCTTCGGGCGTCTCGTAGAGTTTTCCGGGGCCGATGTACTCCGAAATCGTCGAACCACCGTCATCGCGGGTTCCGCCGTCGATGGGCGTCTTCCCATCGGAAGTTCGCGTCCAGAGACTTCCGAGCCCGGCGATGGACCCGGATGTCTGATCGCCCCAGGAGGGACCGGTTCCCGCGGACCCGTCGATGGAGTGACAGTTCGAACATCGGAGATAGAGCTTGGGGCCGGCGACGGAGTAGAGCTCCTCGTCGGGCACCTCGTCGAGCCAACGGGCCTGCGTCTCCTCCCACTCCTTGAAGTCCTCTTCGTTGAGCACGAAGACCTTGCGATTCATGTTGGAGTGATCGGTCCCGCAATACTCGGTGCAGAACAGGTAGTGCCCCTTCGCGGTGGTCGCCATCTCGTCCTCGGGGACGATGCCCGTGGGCTCGTCGGCCTGGAACCAGAGATACGAATACCGACCGGGAATGACATCCTGCTTCACCCGGAAGTCGGGAATGAAGAGACTGTGAAGAACGTCGTTGGAACGCATCACGAGCTTCACCGGCTGACCTGCAGGAACGACGAGGTCGTTGCTGGTCGCGCCATTGGGATACTTGAAGTTCCACGACCACTGCGCCGCGGTGACATTGATCTCGTATGCGTTCTTGGGCGGCGTCGAGAGATCGAGGTAGCCCTTGAAGCCCATGAAGAAGATCGCGATCACCAGAAGGAGCGGAATGACCGTCCAGCCGACCTCGAGAGGCGTGTTGTGCACCGGCGCGTCGGCGTCGTAGCGGACCGTGGTGCCTCGCTGACGATACTTCCAGGTCAGGTAGACCAGCACGAACGTGATTCCGAAGAAGAACACGTAACTCAACCAGGTGATCGCGTTGAACGCGAAGTCCGTCGCCGGCGCAAGCGTGCTGGATGCCTGGGGAAGCCAGAAGTCACCGGTGAGTTCACGCTGTTCGACGACGGGTTCCGCCAGAGCGGCCGCAGCGGGCGCCGTGGAGGTCGCGGCATCCTGCAGCGCGAGCACCGTGTTCGAAGCGAGATTGGCGAGGGTCGAAGAAAGGTCGATCATGGCTGGCTCGGGTCGTTGTCGGATCGAAGAATTTCGATGCGACGAGAGATCATGGAATCCGATCGGAAGGACCGGCGGAACTGCAGGAAGGGATCGGTCACGGGGCGGCTCCCGTCGAAGCGATCCGATCGGCGGACTCGGCGGGCGGCGTGCCTCTGCGATCACGGATCCAGAGCAGGCCGACTCCAACCACCATCACGAAGAGCGTGGCCAGCCCGCCCAACTGCATCACCCGAAAGGCGAGCAGGTGGTACGAACCCGAATCCGGGTCGTAGACATGGCACCACAGAATGAAGCGTTCGAGGGTGGAGCCGATGCGGCCTTCGGCGCCTTCCATCAACGCGAATCGGAGCGTGGCCGGCTCGTATCGAACCCCGTAGAGATAGCGGGAGATACGCCCGTCCGGAGTGATGATGAAAAGGGCGGCGGCGTGTGCATACTCACCGTCGTCCTGAAGTCGGTACTTGAATCCGACGGCATCGGCGAGGGCACGAGTGTTCTCCGCCGAGCCGGTCAGGAAGTGGAAGCCCCTGGACGCGCCCGGGCGGCCGTACTCCAGGAGGTACCCCTCCTTCTTGATCTTCGCGAGCTCGTGGCTCTCCCGCGGATTCACGCTCACCGCGATCAGATCGAAGTCCGTGCCGGCGGAGAGGTCATCGACCCCGGTCAGCCCGTCCATCGTCTCGTTGAGCACGAGATTGCAGAGCATCGGGCACTTGAAGTAGCCCATCTGCAGAATCGCGGGACGTTCGCCGTCCACGAGATCTCCGAGCCTGATCTCCTGGCCGTCCTCATCGGTGAAGACGAGGTCGAGCGGAAGCGTCTCGTCGAGATGCTCGATGATGTCCACGCCGACGAGTTCGGGTGGAACATCGTCATTGAATTCCGGATCCTGCGCCAACGCCGTGGTTCCGGTCAACGCCAGCACTCCGACCGTCGCGAGACGGCTGAAGAGGCCACGCCGGGATCGAGACCTGACGATGTCGTCGGTCGCGATACGGCTGCGTCGGAATGGAACGGCGTGTTCGGTCATCGACTGGCGATTGCTCCTGAATCGTCGGACTCTGCGGGGTCGGCCGAAGCACGGCCTCCGGCAATGACGCTTTCCATCGCCTTGCTGATCGGGATTCGAATCCTCTTCAGTTTGTTGCCTTCCGCGTCTTCGATCTCGTATTGCTCGTACTCGGTGAGTTGCTCCTGCTGGGTGAGCCGCAGTTCCTGCAGCTCGACCGCCGGCCTATCGACGATCTTGCGATCGACTTCTCCTTCGACGAAGCCGAAATACATCGCGACCGAGGCGAGAACCGTGATCACCATGAGGACCAGGCTGATCAGCGAGATGAACCAGGTGGCTCCGGGTTCGGGGTCGTCCTCGGGAAGACCCGGATTCAGGAGTTCTGGATCGGTGTTGTGTTCACTCATGTCAGTGCTTCCGGACCGGAAAGGCGATCGAGCCGGTGAGGCTCATTGATTTTCGAACGACAAGCCCTCGTGGAGTCGTGGATCTCGAAGAGCGAGCAAGGTTGATGCTCGCATGCGACGAATGGTCATCCAGAGGTAGATGCCGCCGACTCCGGCGAGCATCGTGTAGTTGAGGGGATTGAAGATATGGGTCGATGCGTCCGCGTGGGCTTCGACGACCTCCATGTAGGTCTTGGCCGTCATGGCATCCGCGGGAACCTCCGGCATGATCAACCAGTAGAGGTCGAACCACCCGAAGAAGAGCATCCAGATGGCCGCCGCGAGGAGGTACCACGAGAGACGCTTGGTCCACTTGGAGATCAGTGCCACGAACGGGACCACGAAGTGGCCGAAGAGCAGGACGAAGGAGAGCGTCCCCCATCCGCCGATCTGCCTGCCGAGGAACCAGCCGGTCTCCTCGGGGATGTTGGCGTACCAGATCAACATGTACTGGCTGAATCCGATGTACGCCCAGAAGATCATTCCGAAGGCGAAGAGGAGCTTGCCCATGTCCTGATAGTGCTCGCGATTCACGACCTGCTTCAGCCTGCCGACTGACTGGAGCCGGAGAACCGCGATGATCAACACCGAGAATCCACAGGTGCAGCAGCCGCAGAAGAAGTAGACGCCGAACATGGTGCTGAACCATGCAGGGCTCAACGACATGATCCAATCGAAGGCGGCGAAGGTCACGGTCAGCCCGAAACCGATCGCGACGGGTCCCGACCACTTCTGCATCTTCTCGGTGAGCCGGATGTCTCCGGTCGCGTCCTGGGCGATGCTGGTCCTCAGGAACCAGCTGGACACCACGCCCCAGAAGGTCACGTAGATGATTGCGCGGATCCAGAAGAACGTGGAGTTCAGGTAGGCGGACTTCGCGGCGACGATGTCGTGTTCGGCTGGATGGTGCGCCTTGAGCGCCTCGAGGTCGGCCCAGGGGAAGAGCACCCCGGGTCCCCAGTGCGAATGAGCGCCATCTCCGCCTTCGACATGTCCGCCACCGGAGAGCCAGAGCGCGGCGAAGGGGATCAGCCCGACCCATGCCCACTTCAGATTCGCCGCGATCAGTTCCGCGGGGCGACGGACCGTGGTGCTCCAACCCGCTCGGGTCAGGTGCTGGATGAAGACGAAGAAGAGCGCACCCAGCGAGATGGCGAGCACGAACATGTAGTTCTGCGTCCAGCTCTTCATCAGGAACGTCGGCGTGGTGCCGAACATTCCACCGAATCCGATCACTGCGCTGGCGACCAGACCGATGATGCCGACCAGACCGGCGCCCTGTTGGACACCCATGGCGGCCGAGCCGAGGCGAAGATTGCTCTCGGAGAGGTCGGGTTTGGCGACGTGGATGCTGCTCATCGTTTCCACTCCTCACGCACGACCGTGGGGACGTCCTGGATCATCGCGTTCTGGCTTCGTTGCAGGGCCTTGACGTAGAGAGAGATCGCCCAGCGATCCTCGACGGTGATCTGTGATTCGTAGCCCGCCATGGAATTCTTGCCGTTGGTGACCGTGTTGAAGATCTGGCCGATCGGTTGTTCGCTCCAACCCGGATCATGGAGATTCCGAGCCTGCGTCCAACTGGTCCCATCGGGAGGCCCGTCGGCGTTGTTCATGAGGCTGAGCGCCCGCTGATTCACGGGGCCCTGGCCACTGCCGTTCCAGCCGTGGCAAGGAGCGCAATAGATGTTGAATCGCTGCTGACCTCGTTCGACGGTCTTCAGCTCGAGCTTGATCGCCTCGGGGAGCGTGGTCGCCCACCCACCATCGACCACGCCGTTCCGAAGATGCGGGTCCAGGAAGGTCTCGCCGCGAGCGACGGCACCCACGACCTCGGGTCGCATCGCACGCTGGTCCGCGTAGATCGGATTCTCCGACTGCGCCTTGAACTTCGCCTGGATGTCCATGTCCTGAATGATGTGGATGGGTCGACCCTCGGACGGTGTCGCTCGCACGCGAGCGGCCACCACCGGCGGAATCAACGCCAGCATCAGGAGAACCATCACGCTGTAGACGATGAGACGTGGCATCAGTCCTGAACCTCCTCGACGGCGACGGCCCCGATTGACTCGAGGAAGGCCTCGGTCCTGGCGCGGAAGAATTTGGGGTCACGAGCTTCGATGACGATGTAGAAACGATCGTCGGTCACTCGGCGGAATCGATCGTTCCCGAGCAGCGGATGATGCAGCCGCGGAAGACCATTCATGGTGAGCATCCCGAAGACGCTGGTCAGAGCGGCGAACAGGATGGTGAGCTCGAACATCACGGGAATGAACGCCGGAATCGAGAGCAACGGCTTTCCGGAGATCAGATAGGGATACCCGGTCACCCAGACCATCGCCCACACCGTCATGCCGCTCGAGTTGGTGAACTCCTGCAGGGTGAACGCGGCGATCAGCCCGGCGAGCCCGGCGAAGAAGACCATGATCGGAAGAATCGTCGGCTTGATTCCCATCGCACCGTCGAGTCCGTGAACCGGGAACGGGGTGCAGCAGTCCCACCAGCGGTATCCCGCCTTGCGAACCTTTTCGGCCGCCTTCAAGACGTCGCCGGGTGATTCGAACTCCGCCAACAGGCCGTGGAGTTTCACCGCATCGCCGGAGGAGTCCGCCGGATCGACGGTCGGCACGGATGTTTCAAGCGTGGTCACGACGGATCTCCGGTCGCGGTCGCGGGAGTGCCGTGATGGTGCCCGTCCTCATCATGATGAGGGTTTGCGGCGGGCATCACCATCTTCACTTCGGCCATGGCGATCATGGGAAGGAAGCGACAGAACAGCAGGAACAGGGTGAAGAAGAGGCCGAATGCGCCGGCCATCGTTCCGATGTCCACCCACGTCGGCGTGAAGAACTCCCATGAACTGGGAAGGAAGTCGTTGGCCAGCGAACTGACGATGATCACGAACCGTTCGAACCACATGCCGACGTTGACCACGAGGCTGAGGAAGAACATGAGCGGGATGCTGGTCCGAATGGCCTTGAACCAGAACAGCTGGGGCGTGATGACGTTGCAACTCACCATCAGCAGATAGGCCCACCAGTACTGCCCGAACGCCCGATTGACGAACGCGAACTTCTCGTAGAGAGCACCGGAGTACCAGGCGATGAAGAACTCCATCGCATAGGCGTAACCGACCATGCTGCCGGTCACCAGGATGACCTTGTTCATGTTGTCGAGGTGACGCAACGTGATCAGGTTCTTCAGTCCGAACATCTCGCGGGCGGGGACCGCGAGGGTCACCACCATCGCGAACCCGGAGAAGATCGCACCCGCGACGAAGTAGGGCGGGAAGATCGTGGTGTGCCAACCGGGCAGCTGACTCACCGCGAAGTCGAAGGACACCACGGAGTGAACCGAGAGCACCAGCGGAGTCGAGAGCGCCGCGAGCAGGAGATAGGCCCGCTCGTATCGGTGCCAGTGACGGTTGCTTCCTCGCCATCCGAGTGCGAAGAGGCCGTATGCGACCTGCTGGAGTCGACCCTTGGCTCGGTCACGAAGGGTGGCGAGGTCGGGGATGAGTCCCGTGTACCAGAACAGCAGTGAAACGGTGAAGTAGGTGCCCACCGCGAAGACGTCCCAGAGCAGCGGGCTCCGGAACTGAGGCCACATCTCCATCTGGTTGGGAAGCGGGAAGAGCCAGTACACCACCCAGACGCGACCGACGTGGATGCCGGGGAAGATGCCGGCGCACATCACGGCGAAGATCGTCATCGCCTCCGCAAAGCGGTTGATGCCCGTCCGCCACTTCTGCCTGAAGAGGAAGAGAATCGCCGAGATCAGCGTTCCGGCGTGACCGATGCCGACCCAGAACACGAAGTTGGTGATGTCGTACGCCCAGGCGACCGGTGTGTTCAGACCCCAGACACCGACCCCGGTGAAGATGAGGTAGAGCACGCAGACCCCGAGCAGGCCGAGGAGCCCGAGACTCCCGGCGAATGCGACGTACCACGCGAGTGGCGCGCGTCCGGCTTCGCTGACCTTGGAGACCTGGGCGGTCACCTGACCGAAGGTGGTCATGTTCAGCACCAGCGGCGCCCGGGTTCCCGGGACCTCGGTGGTGTTGTCGACGATGCGTCCGCCGACCTGGTCGGCTCTGATCGAGCTCATGATCGAACTTCCTCAGCGATGGTCGACGCAGCGGCGTGATCGCCGGCAGCCGCGTCCGATTGACTGTCGTGATGACCGCTCCCACCACCGGCACGGGGCACGCCGGGGTTCGTCACCTTGGCGAGGTAACGGAGTCGGGTCTTGGTATTGAGCTCTTCCAGCAGCTGGTACGAGACCTTCTTCTGCTGGAGCCTGGTCACGTTGGAGTCGGTGTCGGCGAGGTCGCCGAACACGATGGCGCCGGTGGGACAGGCCTGTTCGCACGCGGTCTTGATGACCCCGTCCGGGATCTTCCAGTCCGGACTGGACGCCGTGCCACCGGCCTGCGCCCATTCGTTCTTGTATTCGATCTTGGCCTCGTTGATCCGCTGCACGCAGAAGGAGCACTTCTCCATGACCCCGCGGTTGCGAACCGTCACTTCGGGGTTCATCTGCATGCGACGCCACTGGTTCGGACCGTCCGACGTGTAGTAGTCGGGCTTGACCGCGAAGAGGCCTTCCTGCTCGCGAATGGGATCACGACGCCAGTAGTCGAACCAGTTGAAACGCCGGACCTTGTAGGGGCAGTTGTTGCTGCAGTACCGGGTGCCGATGCACCGGTTGTAGACCATCACGTTCAAGCCGTCCTTGTCGTGCAAGGTCGCGGCGACGGGACAGACCTGTTCGCACGGTGCGTTCTCGCACTGCATGCAGGTGACCGGCTGCACGAAGACGGCTTCCGGCGCCGCGGGATCGTCGCCCTTGAAATACCGGTCGACCCGGATCCAGTGCATCTCGCGGCCCCGAGCGACCTGATCCTTGCCCACCACCGGAACGTTGTTCTCCGCCTGGCAGGCGGTCACGCAGGCACTGCAACCGGTGCAGGTGTTGAGGTCGATGGACATGCCCCACTTGAACCGAGCCCCGTCGAGGTTGGTCTCCTCCCAGAGGCTGAGCCGGTGGGCGACGTGAACTCGATGCTGTGCGAAGTCGGGATGGCTTCGATAGTCGTCGAGCGTGGTCTCCCGCACG
This sequence comes from Phycisphaerales bacterium, assembly GCA_014237965.1. Classification (GTDB taxonomy): domain Bacteria; phylum Planctomycetota; class Phycisphaerae; order Phycisphaerales; family SM1A02; genus UBA12014. The sequence goes on from JABABZ010000066.1 coordinate 9,020, forward strand.
ATGGTGGGAAGACGTTCTTGAATGCTTCCGAGCGGCACGTCGGGGATCAGCGCGTCCATGGCGCCGTGATCCTGCGTCTGCGCGAATGCGTACCGACCGCCGGTCGGCGACAGCGTCGCTCCCGTCGCGATCCAGGCGTTCTGCGTGGTTCGAACCGGATACGCGTTGAATCCGGCACCGTCGGCGATCGAGCCCGAGTCGGGCCCCTGCCCCCACCCGAGCGAGATCGCCATGGTGTGTTCGCTCATTCCCGGAACCGGGAAGACCGCGGCCTCGATGGAACGGTCACCGACCTTGACGGAGACGACGTCACCGATCTTGTATCCACGAGCCTTGTAGAGCGACGGGCTGATCAGGGCGGCGTTGTCCCAGGTGATCTTGGTGATGCTGTCCGGAAGTTCCTGCAACCAGCCGAGGTTCGCGAAGCGACCGTCGTAGACGCGAGCGTCGGTGTTGAAGACGAGTTCGAGATCGGCGGCCGCGACGGCCTTTCGAGCCTTCGCAAGCGCGCCGACCGCATCGGCGATCCGACCGTTCTCCAGACGGGTCGTGGAGACCGGGGTCGAGGTGCCGTCGATCAGGCCGGTATCGAGCACGGTTCGCCAGTGAGCCTCGAACGTGGTGCCGGACGTCTTCGATCGCGCGGCCTCGGTGGCTCGAACGATGGAATAGCCTTCCTTCGGCTCGGTGCCGGCGAGTGCGGCGACGAGTTCGATCGAACTCCAACCACCCTGCTCGAGCGGCATCATCGGCTGGATGAGCGGCTGCACCACCGAGACCGTGCCGTCGTAGGCCTTCACGTCGCCCCAGCTCTCGATCCAGTGCGCTCGCGGGAGGTGCCAGGCCGAAGCCTTCGACGTCGCGTTGGCGTAGAGCGAAAGGTGAACCGACTCCTTGGCCTTGCCGAGCGCCTTGCCGAAGTCGAGATCCGCCGGAGCGTCATAGACCGGGTTGCCGCCGATCATCACCAACGTCTCGACCGCTCCGGAGTCCAGCGACTTCACGAGCGATGCGATCGATTCGGTGCGGCTCGGATGAGCGTCTTCCGTGTACTGAACGGTCTTGCCGACGTTGCCCATCGCGGCATTGATCGCGGCAGCCATGGCGTGAACCGCGGGAGGCTGTCCTTCGCCGACGATCACCACGCAGGCGCCGCCGTTGGCCTTGAGATCGCGAACCATCGAGTCGAAGACCTCGGAGTTCCGGCCCTCCAACGAAACGGTTCCTGCGAGGGCGTCGAGCCCGTCCATCGAGACGCCGAGCGCCGTGGCGAGTGACGCCGCGACCGCACCGACATCGCCGCTGCGAACCACCAGTCGATCGTCGGCGTTCATGCCGGTGACCGACAGCACGCCTTCGACGGCGTACACCCGGCTCATCTCCTGGTGCGCCGGATCCGAAGCCTCGAGGCGACGCTTCGAGGCCCAGTCGCGGGAGAGGCGATTGGCCGCGGCATGCGTGGACAGTGGATCGGCATCGAGGCACACCACGACATCGGCCTGGTCGAGCATCGCGTGAACGCGTTGGGGACCGCCGAAGGCGATCTCCGTTCCGGCGCGTTCCTCGTCGCCGGTGATCGGCTCCCATTCGTGCCACGAGGCCTTCGGGAACGCGCTCTGGAATTCCGCTCGCATGCGGTCCATGCTCGGGCTTCCGCTGGCTTCGGCCAGTACCGCGAGACCGGCGCCGCCGGCCTTGCGAAGATCGACGCCGAAGCGCTGATCAGCCCAGGTCTTGAACGCGGCCGCGTCCGAAGGCTTGCCGTCACGATGCGCTTCGCGACTTCGCTCCGGGTCGTAGGCCTGAAGGATGCCGCTCTGGGTGATCGGATCGCACGCGCCCATGTTGGTGGAGTGCGCCGCGTTTCCTTCGAGCTTGATGGGGCGACCGTCGATGCTCTTGATGAGCAGGCCCTGGGCCACGCCGCCGCGCTCGCACGCGGATGCGAAGTGAACCGGGTTGCCCGGGATCCGCCCCGCCGGCCGGGCGGCGTAGGGGACGATGTGCGTCTCGGGAATTCGACGGCAGGCGGCGACACCGAAACCGGCCAGTGCGAACGAAGCCCCCATCACCTTCATGAAGTGACGGCGATCCTCGCCTTCGAGCAGGTCGGCGTCGGCGGGAAACTCACGGTGCATCCAGGCCCGGAACTCGTCGGTGTCCTGAAGGTCGTCGAGACTGCGCCAATAGGCGCGCCGCGACGGCTCGGGCGACGGAAGGTCGCTGCCGCAACCGGAGATCTCGGGACGTTCCTCGCCAGGGTTCAGCGATGACATGTCGAGCAGTTATCCGAGGGGTTGATGTGATAGAGATCCTTGAGCGCGACCCGTTCTTCGTAGGTCAGCTCGGTCCGCTGGTCGTAGGCGAGGTTGGTGATCTCGGAGACAGGACGAAGGTTGTCGACGGGATTTCGGTGACATTCGAGGCACCAGCCCATCGAAAGCGGTTCGTGCCGGGTGACGACCTCCATCTGATCGATTCTTCCGTGGCACTCGACGCAGCCGACACCGCGATTCACGTGTGCGGCGTGATTGAAATACGCGTAGTCGGCGATGCGATTCACCCAGACCCATTCGACCGGAAGGCCGCTGTCATAGCTCTGTTTGATCGGGACGAGCTTCCTGCTGTCGGGTCGAACCGCGGTGTGACAGTTCATGCAGGTCTGCGTCGGGGGCACCGCGGCGTGGGCCGCGGACTCCACGGTGTTGTGGCAGTACAGACAGTCCATGCCGAGTTCGCCGGCGTGGAGCGCATGGCTGAACGGAACCGGCTGCGTGGGTTGGTAGCCGACTTCGAGCGTCTTCGGACTGAAGCCGTACGCCACGAACATCACGACGTAGAGCGGCAGCAGCGCACCGACGACCGCCAGGGCTGGAAGGAGTGCGTTACTCCAACGGGGGAAGAGAAATCTGCTCATCGAAAGGGAAGTCCGGGAGTCGAGTGCAGTCGCTGCGAGAAGGAGACGGGCGAACGGGAGAAGACTTCGTTCTTTTTTTCACGAAGTCAGGCTTTCCATTCTAACGACGACCGCCATCCAGGGTCAACGGAGGCCGATCTCCGACCGGCCATCCAGAGCCGCCATCGATCTAGAAATCGACGGCTCAGAGGCATTGAACATCGACGCAAGTCGGCTTCCCACGCGAATCAAGATCGGTTTCTCCCTCCCTTGAAGACCCACCTCTCCGGGGTTGTCCCGGGTTGATCTTCGAGACCCTGGAGGCAGCGGTCGGAGCTTCGGGTACTCCTCTGAAACCCCCAGTCAAACGATCGTTCACCGGCCTCAATACCATCTCAGAAGCCGTCTCTCGGTCAGGAAACCGCCATGAGCAGGCCTCTGGACAACCTTGAACTCCCTCTCATGGACTGATATCGGGGGTTTCGCCCCTGAAGGCGATGAGCATCCCCCGATCTCGGACCGCACTGGAGGAGCAATCGCCGGCGGTGCCCGGACCCCCTGAGAATCAGGACTCACTCGATTCCGGGGTATCGACGTAGGTCGTCTTGAGCAGCGAGATTCCAGACTCATCGCCGATCACGGTCAACCGGTCATCGGATTCCAATTCGAGACTTCCGCTCGGCACCAGCGTCCGGCTTCCGCGGCGAACCAGCGCCACCAGTGAGCCGGCCGGAAAACCAATATCCCGGATTTTCTTTCCGGCGAGGGCGGCGACGGCGGATCCCGGTTCGAGCACCAGCGACAGATATCGATCATCTCGGAGGAGGACTTCCCGCAAGGCCTGATGACTTCTCGCCGAAATCCACTCTTCCTGAAACCCAGCCTGTTCGACACATCCCGCCAACTGCGCCAGGATCCGAAGATGCAGCGCGGGATCACTCGCCGGGCTGACCAGGAAGAACACGGCGTGCACGTCGCGATGCGTGGTCGACGACGGCATCGCGTCGCCGATATCGATCTTGAGTCCCCGCCGCGATCGTGCGACCACGAGGAACGGACGAGAGATTCCCGGAAGTCGAAGGTGCGGCAGCGCCACACCACGGGTCACGGGCGTGGCGCCGACTCGAGTTCCTTCGAGAAACTGCGTCGCGATTCTGTCCGCATCGAGGTCGATCAGAGGCGCCAGGCGTTCGGCTGCTCGCTGGGTGATGGCTTCAAAGTCGGCATCCTCCCCCGCTTCCATGATCTCCGACGTCGCGACGACTTCATCGAACGGATCACTGGCACGAAGGCCGCGCTCCTTCATGATGCCGCGGAGTTCCGTGTCGAGACCATCGAAGCGTCGCTGACCGAGACGCTCGAAGACGTGATAGATCGCACCGCCGCGGCGCACTCGCGGCGCGGCATAACCGAAGAACCAGACCACGCCGAGGATGACCAGACCGAAGGCGAAGATGCTGGGCGTCGGACCCATCTGCAGGATCAGCCAGCAGGGGCCGAGAAGCCCGAGGAGCGGCAGCCAGGGATAGAACGGAGTTCGAAAACTCGGATCGTACGACTGCAGGCCGCTCTCACGCATCACCACGACCGCCATCGAAAGCATGGCGAACATGAGCAGCTGGAAGGCGCTCGCATATTTCGCGATGGACATGATGTCGAGCGCGAAGAGGTAGAACACGATGGAACCGACGGTCAACACCAGTGCGAGGGCGGGCGCGCCGAATCGATTGAGGCTTCGAAATCCACTGGGGAGCAGGTGGTCCCGGCTCATGGCGAGCGGATATCGGGAAGAACTGAGAATGCCGGCGTTCGCGACCGCCATGAAGGCGAAGAGCGCGGCACAGGTCACCAGGATCTGTCCGACGCGACCGGCCATCGCGTACCCCGCATCGGCGACGGGTGTGAGACTCGGCTCGGCGAACACCGCTGGATCATTGACGCCGACCATGACCGCGAGCCCGAGCATGTAGATGAGCACCGCGGACCCGAGCGCCAGAAGAATGCCACGCGGCAGGTTGCGTTCGGGATTCTTGACCTCTTCGGCGATGCTCGCCACCTTCGTGACTCCGACGTAGGAGATGAAGACGAGTCCTGCGGTCGAGAGGATCGAACCGAAGCCCTTGGAGAAGAACCCCTTGAATCGCGTGGTGTCGATGCTCGGTACGCCCTGAAGGAGGAACCAGAAGAGGATCACCAGCAGGCCGATCACCATCACCACCTGGAACCTGGTGGAGGCCTTGGCACCGAAGAAGTTGACCGCGCCGAAGAGCAATGCCAGAGCGACCGCGACCCAGACGATCCCGTTTTCTCCGAGGTCGCCGGAGAGCG
>JABABZ010000067.1 GCA_014237965.1 Phycisphaerales bacterium
GTCGTCTTCGTCGGGCGGATATGTTCCGACGGCAGCGAAATGGACCATCTCGGCGACATTGGTCGCATGGTCGCCGATACGTTCGAGATTGCGCGCCACGAACAGCAGTTGCGCCGCACTCGAAATCGTCGATCGACACGGCGCCGAGCATCATCGCGGTCGGCTCGAGTCGATGCGGAAGGTCTCGGTCACTCTTCAGGAAGGCCGGAGGGTGTCCGGCATTCGCATATCGCAGGACACCGCTTCGGGGATCGAGTTCGATGATCACCGCGGTCGCGAAGATCGAGCGAGGGCTCAGAAGGAGGTGGACATAGTGATTCAGATACTGAAGCACCGCGGCCGGGCCGATGTCCGGTTGTTCGGCGAAGATCCGCTCGATCTCACCGGAGAGTCTGGTGACGGTCATGGCCGCGGCGAGCCCGTGTCCGGTCACGTCGAGAAGCAGGACGCGGAGACGGCCATCCGGTCCGTGGGAGGCATGGATGAAGTCGCCGCCGAGATCCCGCATCGGCTTGAATTCGAAGTCGAAATCGACTTTCTCTTCGTGGATCGGATCCGGGAACAACGACTCGTGCATGATCTTCGCCTGAGACATTTCCCGGCGGAGACTCAGGAAGCTTCGCTTGAACGCATCCGATCGGAATCGTCGACCCCATCGTTTCATCCGGAGGTGGGCCACCAGCACTCCGGGAAGCAGGACCAGCGGGGAGAGGGCGACGCCGACCAGCGTCCCGACTTGATTGCCGCTCAATCCGAGGAAGAGCTCGACGGCGATCCAGGCCAGAAACACCGGCCCGATCGCCTTGACCGACTCACGCGGCGTCCAGGGAAGGAAGAGCGTGGAGACGAAGTGCATGACGAAGATCCAGCCGATGGCCCCCTCGGTGCCTGATGGCTCGTTCCGGATGAGGACGAGCAGGGCCAGGTCCACGAGGCTCAGAAGCAGGATCAGGAGGCTGGCGGCTCGGACCAGGTCCGATCGGCGTTCCAGGCGAGGTCGGACCACCCACAGGAACCACCCCAGAATCAGGACCGAAACCAGCGGTGCTGCGACAGACGCGCCGATGCCGAGCAGGCTGGAGGTCTGATCGCCGAAGATTGCGTCCGGGAGCCCGGGGTCGAGGATGGCCAGGGCGATCGTGAGCGCGGCGATCACGCATTCGAGCGCGAAGAAGCTCGCGCAGAAGAACGTGAACCGACGACGCAGCCATGACTCGAGCGCGATTTCGTATTCGCCCCGGAAGTCCTCGTTGGCCTCGATGTTCGCGGCATCGCTCATTGACTGCAACGGTAACGAACGAGCGAATCGCGTGCACGAGGCTTCGTTGAAGGTCGGATCGCCCTGTCGCGTCGCCCGGAATGTGAACAGGCCGCCTGCGACGCGAGTCGCAGACGGCCTGATGGTTCTCTCGACGTTTCGCCGGGCCCTTCGATCAGGCGTCGGCGAGGACGGCGTCCTTGAGGCTGTCGGGCATCACGCGGTACTCCGCCGGTTCCATCGAACTGGTGGCGCGACCGGCGGTCATGGAACGAAGCGTCGTGGTGTAGCCGAACATCTCGGAAAGGGGGACTTCCGAGGTGATGATTCGCACGACTCCACGAAGTTCGGAGTCGACGATGTGGCCTCGACGACTGGCGATGTCGCCGCTCACCGTTCCGAAGTACTCGTCGGGGGTGGTGACGGAGAGCTTCATGATCGGCTCGAGCAGTGCCGGGCCGGCCTTGGTCACCGCTTGTCGGAAGGCCAGAGCGCCAGCCTGTTCGAACGCGACCTGGCTGGAGTCGACGTCATGGTAGGAACCGTAGACCAGTTCCACCTTGACGTTGATGAGCGGGTATCCGCCGATGACACCGCTGGCCGCAGCGGCGCGAACGCCGGTCTCGACCGAGGGGATGTACTCGCGGGGAATGACGCCGCCGGCGATCTTGTCGACGAACGCGACGCCGTTCTTCATCTTCAGTTCCTGTTCCTCGGCTTCCGCCTCGGTGATGGGACTGACGGTGATGACCGCATCGCCGAACTGGCCGCGGCCACCGGTCTGCTTCTTGAACAGGCCGCGAACGTCGGCGGCGGTTCCCTGGATCGTCTCCCGGTAGGAGACCCGGGGGCGTCCGACGGTGACGTCGACCTTCATGTCGCGGACGAGCTTGTTCTTGATGATCTCGAGGTGGAGTTCACCCATGCCCGAGATGATCGTCTCGCCGGTCTCGTCGTTGTACTGGGTCCGGAACGAGGGGTCCTCGCGGCGGATGGTCACCAGGGCATCGCCGAGCTTCTTCTTGTCGTCGGCGGTGTTGGGCTCGATCGACATCGAGATCACCGGTTCCGGGAAGGTCATCCGTTCGAGGACCACCGGCTTGTCGGGATCGCAGACGGTGTCACCGGTGAAGGAGTTCTTGAGCCCGATCAATGCCACGATCTGACCGGCGCCGACCTCATCGAGGGCGTCGCGATCCTTCGCATGCATTTCATAGATTCGGGAGACGTTTTCCTTCTTGTTGTTCCCGGGATTGAGCACCCGGCTGCCCTTGGCGAGCGTGCCCGAGTAGACCCGGACATAGGTCAGGTCGCCGTGGGTGTCGTTGACCACCTTGAAGACCAGTGCGGAGAACGGATCGTTCTCGCTGTGGGTGCGGATGAGTTTCACATCGGGATCCCGGGGATCCGTGCCTTCGATCGCCGGCACCTGGGTGGGATCGGGGAGGTACTCGATGACGCCATTGAGCAGTCGCTGGACGCCGATGTTCTTCAGCGCGGAGCCGCAGAAGACGGGGTTGCATTCGAGCGCGATGGTGCCCTTGCGGATCGCGGTCTTGATCTGTTCGATGGTGACGTCATCAGGAGTATCGAGGTACGCCTCCATGAGATCGTCGTCGAGTTCCGCGGCCTTCTCGAGAAGATCGGAACGCCAGAGTTCCGCATCGTCCCGGAGTTCGGCCGGAATCTCTCGCTCGTCGACCTTCGCGCCCAATTCGTTCGCGTCGAAGTAGAACGCCTTCATCTCGAGGAGATCGATGATCCCCGCAAGGTCGTCGCCGGCACCGATCGGGATCTGCATCGCGATCGCGTTGGCTCCGAGTCGTTCTCTGATGGTCTTGAAGCTGTAGTCGAAGTCGGCGCCGAGCTTGTCCATCTTGTTGACGAAGCACAATCGAGGGACTTCGTACCGGTCGGCCTGTCGCCAGACGGTCTCGGACTGCGCCTCGACGCCTTCCTTTCCGTCGAAGACGGCGACCGCGCCATCGAGCACTCGGAGGGATCGTTCGACTTCGATGGTGAAGTCGACGTGACCGGGCGTGTCGATCAGGTTGACCTTGTACTCCTCGTCGTTGAAGGTCCAGGGGCAGGTCGTCGCCGCGGACTGGATCGTGATGCCACGCTCCTGTTCTTCTTGGAGGAAGTCCATGGTCGCCGTGCCTTCGTGCACTTCACCCAACTTGTAGTTCATGCCGGTATAGAACAGGATCCGCTCCGTGACGGTGGTCTTGCCGGCATCGATGTGGGCGCAGATGCCGATGTTGCGGACGCGGGAGAGGTCGATGGACATCGTTGTTTCCTGGATCAGTCACTCGGCCTGGGCGAGCCGAAAGGCTCTCTTGAGGATCACATTCCGATCGCAGGCCTCGATCGGGGCGAAGGAGGTTCGGAAACGTTCCGAACGTCCGGGACTTTGATTGTTCACTTGAGACCGTTGCGGGGTGAGAGGCGATACTGGCGCAGTTGCTGGGGTTAGCAGCCGGCGTCATCATCGTTGTCGGAGTCACCTGGCATCGGAATCGCTCCTTTGACTCCATCACCGATCGGCGATGGCGAGGACGGGGCCCCGAGTGGAGAATTCAACATCTTAGGGAAACCGTCGGTCGAAGCAAGCGCAGCGGTTGAATAGCGGGGGTGAATACCCGGAATCGGATCGCATCGAGCATCGGCCGGATCGTCGGAATCTCGCCCGAAACGGGGTTTTCCGGGGCGTTCGGCTCAGGAGGTTCGGATGAACTCCAGACGGTTGATTCCCACGGTTTCAATGACCGGCCGGACCTCTTCCACGAAACGACGGCCGTCCTGTACATAGCCCGCGGTGGGCCGGAGTTCGGGAAGGTGTTCCTTGAAGAACCGGTTCATCCGGATCATCGCTAGCTCACGCAGGTACTTCGCGGTCATCGACGCCAGAGCGATCGGAAGATGCCGGTCCTCGGAGCCGGTTTCGAAACCGATCACGAATCCGCCTTCGGGATCATCCAGCCGATACCGGCTGATGGAGTCGGTCTCCCCGAGGATCCGGATCGCGGCGTCAGGGAAACAGTACTGAAGCCACTCGCGATAGCGGGATCTTCCGCCCTGCCGGTCGCAGACGATCCGCGGAACGGCCTCCGCGTCGGCCGCCCGGCTCGCCCGCCGAACTTCGGCGATGTGGCGGGCGACCGCGTCGAGGTTGATCGAAGCCTTGTTCGACCCTGCGGAAAGTCGCCGGTTGAACTCGCCGGCATCGATCGCTTCGCACCGGAGTTCGAGCAGTCGCACTCCCGCGGCCGACATGCCGCGATCGAGTCGGGCGGCATCGATGGCGAGCGCGTCCGCGTCGTGGGCGACCGGAAGCGAGGTGTTCGACTGGTACCAGGGAGTCGCGACGGTGGTGGGGAGGTCGGTTCTGGTCATGGCGAACAGCGCGTCGTCGGTCGCGGGCGGGGCATGTCCCCGATCACCCGGCTCGTCGCTGGTCCGGGTGGACAGGAACGACAGCACCCCCCGCTCGAGATGACGCAGCGGGTGGGCCTTGGCCTGGTTCGAGCCTTTGAGCTTCTTGCTGTCGTCGACCGCGATGCGGCGGCGGGCGTCACGGGCGCCGCGGGTCACGACGTCGTCGAGGCGTTCCCAGAGGTTCGGGGGGCCGTCCGCGGGATCCGCGTCGTCGATCGCGAACACCGAGCATCCCACGCACAGCGGCCCCAGCATGGGGCCGTAACCGGCTTCGTCGATGCCCGCGTAGATCAGCATGTTTCCGTTGTGCCACGGCCCCGCACCGACCGGGGTCAGTCGACAGAAAATGCACAGGGGCGTCGCGTGTGGCGACGCCCCTGTGGCGAATCTCGGATCGCTCGTTCGCCCGTGGCGGGTGAACGATCGTGGGCCCTGGCGGGCCCTGCGGTCGCCTCAGCGACGTCGACGACGGCCGATCAGGCCGACGCCCGCGATGGCCGCGAGGCCACCGATGCCGGGAACGGCCTGGGAGCCTGCGGGCTGGGCCATCGTGAAGCCGTTGAAGTTCCCCGGAATCGACGGCGTGGCTCCAAGGGTGACGGTCAGCGTGGTGACTGGTCCGGAGAAGGACAGGATGCCATTGTTCCACTCCGAGCCCGTGATGGTGTCTCCGACCACGGTTCCGCTGAAAGTCGCGTTGACCGTGAATGACTCGCTCAGGGTGTATACGTCAGTCCCTCCGGTTTCTGAGCCTCGCCAGTAGTACGTGTAGAGAGAGAGGCTCGAGATCGCCGAGTCGAACGTGATGGTGAAATCCTGGCCATTGGAGTATTCAAGGTATTGCTGGTAGCCGGTGTCGTCCCAGTAAATGGCATTGAATTCCGCGGAGCCGATCGCACCGTTGGTGAGGTTCCCTCCGCCGCTCTTGGCGACGGTGAAGTTGACTCCGTTCAGAGATCCGCTCCCGGCGTCGGCCCAGGATGCGAACGTGGGGACGACGCCTGCGAGCGAAGTGGACGAGAGTCCACACGCGGCAGCCGTGACCAACATCAAGTGAGCGCACTTCTTCATCTTTATCTTTCTCTTCTCAATTTCCACGTCTGACTGGCCTGACTGCAGTGTCATTCTTCAGAGGCAAAGACACGAGTCGACTGCACGAGCGGTCGACTATATCTCGACGCATTCAACTCCCGGTTCGCCGACGGACATTATTGTCAGGAAATCGTTCTAAAGTGCTTTCGTTCGCCGATCTTGATCGTTGAAATCAGTTTTATCGGCAGATGGTCCGCTACGCAGCCCGGAGCGGGTCGACGACTTCCAGCATCGGGAATCGATGGAACGCCGTATCGCGGGTGACGATGCGGCGGACGCCGTGTTCCAGCATCGTGGCGACGATCTGGGCCTCGTGCATCTGATTGCCGCGAAGGTCGGGGAGATCGACGAGCAGTTGATCGAGGATCTCCTGATGCCGCTCGCCGGCGGCGATCATCGACAGCGAAGGGGTGGCGAGAATCGCCTCGACGTAGGTCCACGCGGCTTCGACGGTCCACGGCTGACGGTAGATGGACGGGTGGGTGGTCAGGGTCAGGAACTCGAAGACGATCGGCCAGGTGAGATACCAGGGCCCGGGCTGGGTTCGCCAGGCGTCGAGTTGGAGGCGACAGGCTTCGTGACCGGGATCGGTCCGATCGGCCGCGATCGCAAGCACGTTGGCGTCGACGACGAACATCTCTAGCGGCCTTCCCTGGCGCGCCAGAGATGTTCGCGGTCGGCGATATCGACGTTGGTGCCACCACCGTCGAACGAGGGGAGGGAGGGCAGTTCCGTCGCCCCGTTACCCCTCGTCAGAAGAAGACGCAATGCCGACTCGACAAGCTCGCTCATGGTCCGACCAGAGCTCGCCGCCTCCGTTTTGAGCCGGGTGAAAACCGTGTCATCGATGTTCAGCGTGGTCTTCATCTGATATGGAATAACATAATACAAATATGGAAATATGGCAAATGATCTTTCGGCTCGTTGACACCCTGATCTCCAGGATCGACCGCGGGTTCTGAAGTGGGAGGAGGGATGCCTCGGATTCGACATGTGGCGTCACCGGCCCTTGAAGAAGGAAAGGCTGGTGAACGCATCGCGGGTTGCCCGGGGGGCGGCAGCCGGATCAGGTTTCAGTCGAAGGAGTCGTCTGGTCAGGGCCGGGGCTGATCGGTCGCCTCGGGTGTCCGCACCCCGTCGGGATGGAACCATCGGCGGATGAACGGACGCCGGGTCTCGTCGGTCGTGCGGAGCGGGCGAGTCACCTCGCCCGCCCACCACCGGTTGAAGACCGTGGGATCACCGCCTTGATTCACCACCGACGCCCTCGCCAGGCGGGCGAGTCGAGCGTCACCGCGAATTCGCATGAACCAACTGCTTCCAGGCGTCGGATCGAAGGCTCGAGCGAGTGCGTCGGCCTCCTCTTCGGAGATACCCCAGCGAGATCGCCAGTTCCCGTTGGGTCCCATGCCGCCGGGCATCCAGATTCTGGAGCGACGTCGAACAAGCTCCGTTCCGTCCGGCATGCGTTCGACGATTTCGACGACGAAGCCGAGAAGTGTGGACTCGAACCGTTGGTCGGCGGCTCTTCGGAAGTCGAACCGGATCGCGTAGGGTCGGGACATCTTCTCCCATCTTCGCAGCCCGGGTGCGAAGATCTCGCGAATCGCCTCGTTCGTCGCGTCATCACCCGTCCAGGCCGTGGCGTCCGGAAGCACGAGGTCCAACGGCCGAAGAAGCGTCGTGGAAGACCGAATCACCGGCATCGATGCGAACGGTGGAACGTCCGGGAGCATCTCGCCGTCTTGATCGGGTTCACCGATCGCTTCGATGCCGGCGTCGGCGAGCAGGATCGCTTCCGCATCGACGAAGCGGGCCCGGACGGTGGCTTCGATCGTCGGTTTCTTCGGCCACTGGTTCACCGGCGGGAGCTGAATTGAATGCGGTCGGCCGACGGAGGCTCGGTTTCGATAGCCGATCCTGGCGATGGGCGGCGAGGATGTGCCATCGTCCTTCGCGTGCTTCCATCGCAGTTCGATCACGCACTCGGTTCCGATCGGCCACCAGTCTTCGACGTCGAGTTCCGCCGGCACCGTGAGATCGAGCGGCCACTCGCCCGGAACCTCGATGTCGATCCTCGGGGGTATCGAGAGCAGCGTGGCCGCTTCCGGATCACCCGGTCGGACGAGGCGGCTCCGCCAGGCATTGACAAGTCCGCCGTATCGAGTTTGCCAGGCATCGCTTCCCGGCGTCGCCCACCCATCCCCGGTGGCGATCCGATCGAAGAGAAGGTCGACCTCGGCCTCATCCAGTTCGTCGATCATGAGGCGGCGTCGGAGTTCTTCGGCGATGGGTCCCTGCAAGGTTCCATCCGCGGTGGGATCCAACGGCAGGAGCATGATCAGCAGCCGATCAGGCGCCAGGAACATCGGGTTTCCTCCGGCCGCCTGAAGTCGGATGAGCGCGGCCGAGGAGAACAGGAGCACGCCGCCGAGCAACGCCTTGCGCCAGTGTCGCCGGGTCCGAAGTCGATCGCGGGGGGAGCGAGCGGTCCAGCCGCACTCCGTGCAGGTCATCTGGTCGTCACGTCCGAACGCATGGCCACAGCGGAAGCAGCGTGGTTGTCCGCGGGCTCGATCTCCGAACATCGCACGCGTGATGAATCCGATGAGGATCAGGGCGATGAAACCACCGATGAGCCACGGCTCCCATGACGCCCACGAACTCATGTGCGGCGCCTCACGCCTGGCGGATCCAGCGGATGAGTTCCAGCGGCGACGGTGGTTTACCCTGCATCAGGATTCCCACTCGGAAGATCCGGGAGGCGGCCCAGACCAGTCCCACGACCGAGACGATGCCGATTGCGGTCGAGAGCAGGAGTTGCCAGATCGGAACCGGATCGGTCGCCGCGCCGATCCGCATCACCATTGCGAACGGAAGGATCGGTGGCAGCATGCTGGTCACCACGGCGAGGGTGCCGTTTGGATTCTCGCCGATGGGCATCCAGAGCAGCATGGGGGTGATCAGAATGACCATCACGGGCGCCATGAACGTCTGAGCCTCGCTCAGTTCATTGACCGCGCTCCCGATCGCGGCCATGAGGGCTGCGACCGTGAAGTAGGCGATCAGGAAGAACACCACCGCCCAGAGAAGCACCGTGATCGAGAGCAGTTCGGTGAGGGCGAGCGCCGCGATCCCCGCGATCGCAAGGCCGCCGTAGGAGATCAGGATGACCAGTGAGACGAGCGCCAGTCCGAGGATCTTCCCCCAGAGCAGCTGGAGTGGTCCGACCGCGCTGAGCACGACTTCGATCACCTTGTTGGACTTCTCTTCGATCGTGGAGGTCAGCAGGAAATTGCCGGCGGTGAAAGTCGCGATCCAAAGCAGCATCATGAACCCGAACGGAATCAGCATCCGCAGTTTCGAGTCGCCCGATTCCTTGCCGGCCTCGCTTCCCAGGCGGCGGACGTCCACCGTCGGACGATCGAGCATGGTCTGGACGCGTTCGAAGTTCTCGCCCGCGGCCGAGAAACGCACTCGAACCGTCGTGGAGCGGATCAGGTCGCTGATCTCGTCGCCATGGCGAGGCGACGTCTCCTTGGGAAGGAACAGGTCGATCATCGGAGCCTTCTGTTCCTCGGTGGCGTCCGCCTCGTCGAGGAGTTCTTCGGGGATCACCGCGACGGCGATCCATCGGCCGTCGCGGGCTTCTTCCTTGAGTCGTTCGACGAGGTCGTCCGAGTCCGGCTTGAAGTCCGTCGCGGTCACCTCGCCGATCGTGGCATCTTTCGCGGCGGCGGCGATTCCGCCACTGAGCATTCCGCCGCGATCATCGATTCCAAGTTTTCGGATCACCTCTTCCGCGTCGCCGGATCGATCACGATCGCGGCGTTCCACCACGAGGTCGTCGAAGGCGCCCGCGAAGCTGCCGGTCGAATCCACCACGGCGACCTCGCCGACGAGCGGTTTGAACTGCGAGGCGAAGAGCAGGGGGAGGACGAGAAGCATGCCCATCATGCCGATGGGAAGAATCACGGCACCGAAGAGAAACGTCTTGGTCAGCGCGGTGTGACGGAATTCCCGCCAGGCGATGACTCCGATCTTGGCGAGGTTGCGATCAGACATGTGCGGCCTCCGTGAAGCCCGCTGCCCCTTGCTCGAGGGGGCGATCGACCAGATGAAGGAACACTTCGTCGAGCGTGGTTCGAGCTCGTTCGATCGAACGCAGCGGTCCGCCCGCGATGGCGGCAGCCATCACGCGGTCCGCGTCGATGTCGTTCCGTAGTCTGGCGTGCACGCGACCTCCATCGTCGACTTCGATCGATTCGACTTCCGGCGTCTCCTTGAGAAGCGAACGCAACTCCGCAGGATCTCCGATCGGCTCTGCGATGATCGTTCGCGGATCGAATCGTTCGCGGATCGTCTCGAGCTCGTCGTCAAGCACCTTCGCTCCCTGATCGATCATCACGATCCGATCGCACATCCGCTCCGCCTGATGGAGCACGTGCGTCGAGAACAGAATCGTCCGCCCTTCGTCATGAAGTTCCCGAATGAGATCGTGGAGCAGCATCGCATTCACGGGGTCGAGACCCGAGAAAGGCTCGTCCAGAATGATCAACTCCGGCTTGTGGATGATCGCCGCGAGGAACTGCACCTTCTGTTGCATGCCCTTGCTGAGTTACTCGCACCGCTTCTTCTCGACTCCGGGAAGTCCGAGTCGCTCCAGCGATTCGGTGATGAGCTTGCGAAGACTGGCGGCATCGACACCCTTCAGCCTGCCGATGTACCGCAGGTAGTCGGCGACCTTCATCTTGCGATAGACCCCGCGCTCCTCAGGCAGGTATCCGATCCGGTCCTTGTGATCGAGCGCATCGCCGCCAAGGACGCGAAGTGATCCTCGATCCGGTCGAATGATCGACATGATCATCCGGATCGTCGTGCTCTTCCCCGCGCCGTTCGGGCCGAGAAAGCCGCACAGAGAGCCGTGCGGGATCTGAAGATTCAGATCCCGCACGGCCTTCGTACCGCCGAACGTCTTGGTGACTTCCCTCAGATCGATGCAGTTCGAGCTCATTCGCCGCCGCCGGACCTCGAGGAGTCGCTGGAAGAGGACGAGTCCTTGGAGGAAGAGGAGTCGCTGGAAGAGGACGAGTCCTTGGAGGAAGAGGAATCGCTGGAGGAGGCGGAATCGCTCGAGGACGAGGTATCGGAATCCGTGGCCGTCTTGGACTCGGCCTCACGGGCCTTCTTGTCGGCGACGAGGGCCTTGATCGCCGGGGGAAGTGCGAAGGTGGCCGGCGGAATCTCCGCGAAGTCCATGGTGTCGAATTCGATGACCTGCTTCTGGCCCATCATCGCCATGCTCATGCGGACCGGGACGTTGAGGCCGTCGAAGTCCTTCCAGGCCTCGATGGTGGTGACGATCTTGATCTCACCCATCGGGGAGGACTGGACGGTGCGGCTCCCGACCATGCGGCCCGTCTTCTCATCGATCAGTCGGACTTCGCGATCCTTGCCCTTCTTGAGTTCGAGCACCACGCAGTCGGTGTCGGCGAAGCGTTCGCGGCCGGTGACCTTGACCGAATCCCACATCTTGAAGAGATCGAGATCACCGCGGCTGTTGGCCTGACGCTTCATCGATTCGAGCATCGATCCTTCGATCAATTGGGCGCCGGAAGCCGGGTCGATCGACCAGCCCACCCCGTCGTGGTAACCCTGGAGCGACTTGCCGAAACCGGAGATGTCGATCTCGATGAGCATGTTTCCCTTGGAAATCCGGACGCTCATCGGGCCACCCATGCCCATCGCGGGCATCGAGAACTTGCCGGTCATCGACGCGGTGGGGTGCTTGGCCAGGGCCTCTTCACCACCCTGCGCCTTGATCATCATCGCCACGACCTCCTTGGCGGTCGGGAGCGGTGCGGTCTTGACTTCGTCCTGGGTCGGGAAAGCGGCGGCACGGGCTTCGAGCTCGAGGCCACCGGCGAGGCAGGTGATGGTGGCGGCGAGGACGGTGGTGATGGCGGTTCTTCGCATCGAGTACTACTCCTGGTTCGGCGTGATTACGTGGTCCTGGTGGTTCGGACGATTCCGGCGTTCGGATCGTCACGGTGCCCTGAGGCGGGTGGATCAGATGTTCTTGGTGAAACCCGACGCGATATTTCAGGGGCCGGGTCTCGTGGGTCTCGGAATCGGAAGGTCAGGATTCGGTTTGATCGGCGTGAAGGATCCAGTCGACGGCGGTTGCGAGATCGGGGTCGCCGACCTCGAGAAGTTCATCCCGGGTGAGGGCGACCTCGAGGTCCGGCTTCACGCCGCCGCCTTCGATGCTCGTTCCCGCCGGACCGGTGAAGTTCGCCATCGCGTACATGAATCGGTCGCCGTTCGGGAGCTTGATCACGAGGGCGGGCAGGGCGGCGCCGGCGGAGTTGCGACCGATGACCGTGGCTCGATCGAGCTGCTGGAGGCCGGCGGCGAAGATCTCGGAGGTACTCGCGGACGCGTTGTCGATGATGATCGCGAGCGGGCCCGCGTAGGGTTTCACGATCCGGCCGTCCGGCGTCGAGCGCTGGGGGTTGACCCGGAAGTGCATCGTGGTGTCGCGGGTGATCATGTCGCCGAGACTCTCCGGCTCGTCCATGAACTGGCCCGCGACGCCCATGGAGAGTCCGCCCACGCCGCCGGGGTTGCCCCGAAGGTCGATGATGAATCCATCCGCGTCGCGGTCCGCGTCGACCGCCGCCGCGATGGGCTGCATGATCGGAAACATCCAGACGTTGAACGTGAGCAGCACGATTCGTGGTGTCGGCTCGCCGTCGACGAGATCCGCCCCGAATGCTTCGAGCTCGACGCGGGTGAGGACCCGGGAAGTACATCGCGTGGTCATCGCCGGAAGATTGCCGAACTTCACGGCGACCCCGGGTTCACCGGCGAACCCGAGCTCGACTTCGGTCATCTCGTCGTTCTCATCCAGGAAGGTGTAGGTCCGCGAGTCACCGACCGATCCCATCATCGATCCATTGAGCATCTGCACCGCTTCGAAGTTCGCGATCGCGGAATCCGCCTCCCGGGCGGCCTGTCTCACGGCGGCGATTCGAGCGGAGGGATCACGGCCATCGATCTTCTGAAGACGCCAGCCGGGACGGACGCCGGCCTGATCGGCGGTGCTGCCTTCGCGGACGAAGGCGACGGTCGGTTCGTCATCGGCCCAGTCCAGCCTGATCCCGGTGTCGCCGCGATCACCTTCGGACGCGTCGTCTTCGGGGGCCGCGGGGAGGGGGGGCTCGGAGGTCGAGGTGGAGTTCGCGTCGGACGTGGTGTCCGTCGAGGCGACGCTTCCGGTCGACCCGGCGTCGCCGGTCTTGTCGCGCTCGATCTCGCCGTCGTCGATCGGTTCGGTGGCTTCGTCGGGCGCGGGGATGATCACGAAGTGCGACTGGCCGAGCTCGCTGATCATTCGAGAGAGGACGGTTCGAACCTCGGCTTCGGTTCTGGTGTCCTCGACCATGGGTCGGTACTCCAGACGGACGGCATCCCAGTCGACGCCGTTGTGATCAGGATCGAAGTGCTTCTGATCGATCGTCTCCCAGACGACGTCGAAGGTCTCGTACCCGTGTTCCGGAGGCGATCCGGGACGCTGGTCGTCGGCGACCGGCGTGGCTGGTTTCGAGGCGGTGGCCGTGGTGCCGTGGTCGCCGTGATTGGTGGATTGGCAGCCCCCGAGAAGCGTCGCGCCGAGAATCAGTCCCGAAAGGCGTGGGAAGAGGCGGAAGGGGGTCATTCGGTCGATTTCCAATCGGGAGAAGCTGAGAGGGTCTGACGACGTGATCTCGCGAAGTTCGGGTGGAACGACATCGTAACCAAACCGGCGAATTTGATGCCGCCTGGCGGTGGTTTGAGAGGCCCGTGAACATGACGGAACCTCTTTATCCGTTTATCCGGATGAACGGTTGAAAGAGTGGTCACGATGCTCTACGGTTCTCGAAGATCGATCAATGCCGTCTCGGTCAAGTCATGTCCGGTAACTGCAGAAAGGTTCCGATCGAATGCCGACCAGTCCGCTTCTTGACGCACTCTCCCGACGAGTCCTGGTGATCGACGGGGCGATGGGAACGAGCCTTCAATCGTGCCCTGACTGTCACGATGCCGATTGGTTGGGCCGGGAGAACTGCTCGGAGATTCTCACCAAGAGTCGGCCGGACATGATCCAACGGATCCACGAGACGTTCCTGGAAGCAGGTTCCGATTGTGTCGAGACCAACACCTTCGGCGCCAACCTCCTGGTCGGCGCGGAATTCGATGACGAAGTCGTCGCGATGACCCGGGAGTTGAATCGCGAAGGAGTCGAACTGGCCAGGGCCGCCTGCGACAAGTTCGCCACGGCAAGCCGGCCTCGTTTCGTGCTGGGCTCGATGGGACCCGGGACCAAGTTGGTCAGCCTCGGGCAGACC
>JABABZ010000068.1 GCA_014237965.1 Phycisphaerales bacterium
CTTCGGTCGAAGGGATCGACGATTTCGAAGTCCGTGTCCGCCGAGAACACCACGCCTCCCGTCCTCGCCGCGATGGACTCGAGCAGTGCCCGGTTGTCACGAACCGTGGAGAACTCCCGCTGATAGGGCACGCTCACTGCAGCCTGAATACTGGCCGCCGCATTGCCATCGGCACCGGGGAAGAGCACGTTGACCAGATAGGCCCCCTGTTCGTCGAGCGCGAACTCCGTTCGATATCGACCCGGACCGATCTGCTGCAGCGGCGCGGGGAGTGATTCGCCCTTGGGGTTGAGGATTCTCGCCTGTCCTTGAAGGAAGTCGGCAAGACCGCCATCGGCGCTCAAAGCCTCGACCTCGACCACGGCCATTCCGTCGTCACCCGCCGTGGCCCGGATCATCAGATTGGGCGGTGACGACGGTCGCATGGACCACCTGACCACCTGTTCCCAGAATGGCTGGAATCCGCTCCATCCGGGCCAGTCGATTCCCCAGCGACTTCCAACGTCGCTGGTGAACGCGACCGATTTTCCGAGACCGTAGTTCCAGTAGGCCAGCAGCGGGTCTTCACCCTCCTCCGTGACCACCGAGATCGGCACCTTGACCAGCCCCTCCTTGGGAACCGTGAGCACGAATCCGCCGATCGAAGGGACGTTCAAGATTCCCCGGGTCGGACCGTCCAACGATGGTGTCACGTCGGGGGCGAAATCCCCTTCGACGATCAGGGTCCTGGTGACCAGCGTGGCTTCCTTGATGAAGATCTTCGGAAGCATCTTCGGATTGGTGACGTTGTAGAACGTTCCGCCCGTGTACTCGGCCACCCCCTGCATGTTCTTTCGATCGTTCGGTGTTCCGTGACCACCGACCATCACGGTGGTGACCGTGATGCCGTCCGCGAGATAGTTGTCGAGAAGCTGCTTCGAGGGTGGGACCGCGTCACCGTCAGAGATGATGATGACGTGCTTCTGCCCGGCGTTGACGCCGTTGAGCCCCTGTCGAGACAGGGTCATCGACGCTCCGAAGTCGGGCATGTCGCCGATCTGCATCGCCTTGGCGGCCGCGATCGCCTGGCTCTTGTCGCCGGCCGGCTGCATGGGAAACGCCCAACTGCACCCATTGACGTTGCCGACGCCGGGCTGTCCCCAGGAAAACGTCACGATGCCGACGTAATCGAGACTGCTCAATGCTTCAACGGCGGCGATCGCGGTCTGCTGCCCCCAGTAGTTGCCCTTCGCCATTTCGCACGAGTGCATGATGAGCGCCAGGGCGCCGCGGACCATCTGTCTTTCCTGAGGCGGATCGAGCCGGACCGGCAGCGCCTTGGCCGTCTCGGACTCGATCCAGCCACCGGCCCCGAACCCCTGATCGCCACCCAGCATGATCAGGCCGCCGCCGAGGTCATGGACATACGACCGGAGCCCCCGGTCCGCCTCCTGATCGATCGCCCAGCGGGGGATGTTGGCGAGCACCACGGCATCGAACCCGTTCAAGAACGCGATGCCCGCGATGAGGCTGGATGGCGGCTCGACGACCACCTCGACGCCGCCTCCTCGAAGCGCCGCCACCAACGCGCCGGTCTCCAATCCACCGTCGTCCACCACCAGGACCCGCCCGTCGCTGGCGACGAAAGTCACGGCCTCGTAGACGTTGTTCTCGAGGATGGCATCCGACGCCGGATCCTCCGGCGAGAATTCCGCGCGGAACCGTTGCGCCCCTCCGGAGTCGAGCGTCACCGGAATCGACAAGGAATTGGTTCCGGGCTCGAGTTCGATCCGTCTTCCATCGGAGGGAGACGATGGATCGAGATCGATGATGGCGTCGTTCTGAAAGACCCGCAGCACGCCCGCGGTCGCGGCCGACGATCGGATGAACGCCCGAAGATCGACCGATTGTCCGATCCTCGCTCGATTCGGCGCCCGCAACTGCTCGAAGACGATCTCGCTTCCGTATTCGTATTCGATCGGCAGCACGTCCACCGGAATGTCGTTGGCGCGAGCCAGTTCGATCGCTTCCAGAAGGCTCGACTCGGTCTCGTTTCCATCCGAGACGAGCAACACGCGATTCGCAGTGTCGGTCGGCAACAGGGAGATCGCGGTCCGCATCGCCCCGGCGAGATCGGTCGCGGCCAGATCTCCCGCGTGATCGAGCTGGATCACGGAATCGGGATCGGGCGTCTGGCGGATTTCGGACTCCTCCGCCACCGTCACCACGCCGATCCGATCATCTTCGTTCCGCTTCGCCTCCGCGACCCGCTCCAGGAATCGCCCGCTCTCCCGCTGCAACTCTCGAGGAATGGACCGGCTGACGTCGGCGACGATCATCAGGGTCACGTTCTCCCCGCGATCGACGATGGACGGCCGCGCGAGCGAGACGGCCAGAATCGCGACGAGGAGTGATCTGACGACGACGGAGAAGATCAATTTTCCACGGCCCTGGCCAGCCGCACCCAGTCTGGCAAGCAGCAGCACCGGAACGATCAGCAACAGGACCAGCAGCAGCGATGGATGTTCAAACTGGATCGGAAGATCAGCGAACATGGGCGTCGACCTCCGTGATCAGCAGCAAGCGAGAGTTCCTTCCCAGGGGCAAGGGGCGATCCGGACTGGAAGAACTCGAAACGTCGATGGATCTCACGGCAGCCCCCCCAGTTGCACTCGGTTGTTTCCGGTATCGAGCACCGCCGTCACACCCTGCACCGAGTCGATGGCCCAAGGATACCGAAGTCGACCCGGCTCGACGCCGGCACCGCCCCACATTCCGAGGCAGTCACCGGAAATCCGATCCAACCGCTGCACCCGATTGTTGCCGTACTCGACGACGAGAATCGATCCGCCCTTCTCGAGTGCGAGATCGTACGGGTACGCCAGCCGTCCCGGCCCGGGGCCCGGCCCGCCCAGGATTCTCTTGATCAGACCGTCTCGCCCCGTGATCACGATGCGATGATTCACCGCATCCGCGATGAAGAGCTCCTGAGCCGCATCATCCCATGCGATCGCCTGCGGCCGGAGGAGCCCCGGCCGTCCATCGACATCCGAGTGCCCATGGAATCCGATCGAGCCGATCACCCGTCGATCCGCATCGAAGATCTGGACACGGTCGTTTCCCCCGTACTCGGAGACGAACCAGGTCCCGTCGTTCGCCATCGCGACATCGGTCGGATAGACGAACTGACCGGCCTCCTCGCCATAGGCGCCGAAACTCTCCAGCAACTCTCCGTCAGGGGAGAAGATCGCGATGCGATGTTCATGCGTGTCGGCGACCACCACCCGGCCTTCCGGATCGATGGCGAGCCCCGTCGGCTTCCCGTTGGCGAACCGCGGCATGGTCCATCCGGTCTGGAACTCGCCGTCCAGCCCGAAGCGTTGAACTCTCGCGGTCTTGTCGACCACGTAGACCCGTGATCGCTCCCGGTCGATCGCGATCGCCCGGGGATAGTCGAAACGGCCGTCGATGTTGCCCGGTCGACCGAAGACGACGTCGTGGGGAAACGCGTTCGTGGTTCCCGGAGCCGTCTGCTCGCCGCAACCGAAGAACAGAATCGGAAGAAACGCGAGACCGCACACGCCCAGACGAACCCCGCCACTTCCATTCCCCGATCGGACGACAAGAAATCCCACGAAGGCCGCAAGGAGAACCAGACCGAACAAGGCGGGAAGGACCGAGTCGACGTACTGGTAGTGCATCGCGTTGAGCAACGCCGAGGTGACGGTCGGAAATCCGGGAGGTTGAACTCGAGCCGTGACCGGGATCTCGCCGACCGCCAGCGTTCCGGATACCAGTCCTCCAATCAGGAATGCCCGAAGGAGGTTGGGGCGGAGCGCCCGAAGCGCATCGGTGATTCGATGTGGCCGGTCTTGAATCAGAAGGGATGGAGCGGAGGATGCACTCAACAGGCCGATCAGACAGGCGGCGATTCCGACGCGAGCCGAAACCGCCAGGAGCAGCGCGACCGGCCCGTCATAGATCATGCTGGTGGCCTCGCGGTT
Organism: Phycisphaerales bacterium; assembly: GCA_014237965.1. Classification (GTDB taxonomy): domain Bacteria; phylum Planctomycetota; class Phycisphaerae; order Phycisphaerales; family SM1A02; genus UBA12014. The sequence continues at coordinate 3,984 of JABABZ010000068.1, forward strand.
CCACGTCGATTCCACACCCACCGCCATCACGGTGGCGGGAAGCAACGCCGTCATCGCGAATGCTCCGAGCACGACCGCGCCGGCCGCCCGACCACGCCGCATGCCCACGACGAGTGCCAGCAGTCCTGCGGCAAGCAGACCGCCGAGCACCGCGGCCACGAACATGATCAACCCGGAATTGAGAATCGCCTGGCCATGGACCTGCAACATGGCGGGAATGTCCGCAAGCAAGGCACGCCTCACCAGAAGAACCAGCGGAAGTGCGAGCAGCAGGACGATCGGAACGACCGCCCACCAGCCGGTTCGACGGCCCTTCCGTCGGCGAATTCCTCCCGGCCCCGGTGCCACCATGGCGGCCGTCGACACACCGATGACCAACGCGAGAAAGACCGACGGCAGCCCCGCGGAGAGCACCGTCGACGCCGACGCCCCCTGTGCGTCAAGAGTGCGAAGTTCGAATCCCCAGGTCCGGACCTGTGCCAGATCGAACGGAACGGTCAAGGTCGACAAGAGTCCGAAGGTCACCAGCCACCCCAGGAAGAGCGGACGCCGATCGCCATGCAACGCCATTCCGAAACGACGCCATCTCGGCGGCGCATCAAGCTCGACAAGGTCCGCCGTCGCTTCCGTCCCATGCCCCGCGATGATCCAGGCGGTGAGGGGCCAGGCGAAACAGACCAGTCCCAGCCAGAGGACGACCCGCCGCAATTCAGGGACCAGCTCCGCGCGGACGGCGGCGGCACCGATGATGCTGTCCGGCCCCACTTCGAGCCACCACGCATCGAAGAGAAGCGCCGGCGGAAGCATCAATGGAATCAAACAGGCCGTGCAGAAGAGGACCGACGCCCCCTTCGCGATTCGTCGACCCGGTCCCCAGCCGACCAGGGTCGAGATCAAGGCGATTCCCCCGGCCCACATCAGCGTCGTCCAGGCCACCTGATCCCCCTGGAATCCGAGGGCGACGGGATCCGCGACTTCTCCAGCGAACATGGCCGGGATGATCGCGACGAGGACCGGCCCCAGCATGATGCCGACCATCACGATCCAGGCAAGAAGGAACCACCGGAGTCCCGGGATCATTCCGTCCCCTCCTCGATCAAGTCGGCGCCGTCCAACGATCGCCCCGGACCCGGACGTCTCAAACGTCGGATCCGCTCCGGGTCGAGCCGCGACATGGCCAGCGCCACTGCGGCATCCATCGACTCGGCGATCTCGGCGATTCCAACGTCCAGTGGTTCACGGATCGCATCTCCAGGGGCGATCGAAATCTCGGGGTGAGCCAACGGGATGTTCCGGGAAGACGACGCATAGAGCCGCGCCTCGACCTCCGCGGACGCGAGGAAGGCGAGCAACTCGACCGCGCCATCCGGGTTCGGTCCTCCGGAGACGATGCCGGCGGCATTCGGGATCACCAGCGTGCCACCTCCCGCCTCCTGATCGAGACCGTGGCGAGGCGCCACGGCCTTGACTCGGAGCCCTCTGGCATTGGCGGCGACGACGTCATCCGTATCGGTCAGGCCGAGCACGGCCTCTCCTCGTGCCACGGCATCCACCGTCGCGGCATTACCACCGGGCAGCATCCGAACCCCGTTCTCTGCGAGGCCTTCCAGCCATGCGGCGTAATACCCGGGCATGGCGGCGCGGCTCCAGTACACCGACATCGCGCCCAGATGTCCTCGGGTCGTCCCGAAGCGTGGGTCCGCCATCACGATCGCATCTCGGAAACGAGGTTCCACCAGAGCCGTCCAGCGGTCGGGCACCGCTTCCGGCGAGAGAACGTCCGGGTCGTACACGAGCACCCGACCCCGCCCGGCGAATGCGAACCACCGATCATCCGCTCGACGCCAGGCGGCCGGGTGATCCGACAACTCCGGATGCGTCGCCACCGCGAGCATCTCATCGGCTGCCAGACGCTCGACTTCGAACGGCTCGGAACTCCAGAACACGTCGGCTCGAGGACGCCCCGACTCCCGACGGAGTCGATTCGCCAATCCCGTGGTCTTCGTCGCTTCGGTATCGAAGAGCGGACTCACGGGAATCCCGGTTCGTTCGGTGAACGCAGCCAGGATCGGCCGCGCGACCTGCTCGTCCACGGACACGTAGACCACCACCGGATTCGCTCCGGACTGATCACATCCGATCTGCAGGTTCAGAAGAAAAAGCGCCGCGGCGACACATCGAATCCATCGAAACCATCTGATCACGAACACCCTCCCCGGAAACGGTCTGTCATCTCGAAGCAGGGCGATCATGCACCTGAGGGTACCGGGTCTTCCGACTTCGGCTCGGCACCTGATGCCGGAACTTCGGCCGGCTCCGCGACCGGCGAAGATCCTTCCTTGGCCGGGGCCGTCGAACCGCCCTTCGGAACCGCATCGATGCGCTTCTTCAACTCACCGAAGTAGTGTTGATGGACGTCTCGAAGATGCGGAGGGATCGGATCCTCGTCGAGCCCTTCCTCGTGACCTCGCGCGATGCGATCCGAGATTCGCTGCAACCGAGCCCGGGCTTCGCCGACGACCTGTTCACCCTCGACCATCTCTCGGGCGATGACGTCACCCTTTCTGGACTCGACCTTCTCTCGCTGGACGGAGGTACCCGTCGGCGTCGGCGCGATCGGCGCCTGGCCACCCTGGCCCTGACCTTGACCGCCCATGCCACCTTGTCCTTGGCCCTGGCCCTGGCCCTGTCCTTGACCCTGGCCTTGGCCCTCGAGTGCGGCCGCCCATTGAGAAAGTCCCTGCCCCATCTTCTTGCAGGCACCTTGGGCCTGGCTTGAAGCGGCTTGCGCCTGTTGGAGCATCTGCTGCATCTGTTCCAATTCACTCAGAGTCTGCTGACCCGGCTCTCCATTCTCTCCTTGCTGTCCTTGCTGCCCTTGCTGAGCCATCTGCTGCATCGTCTTGCTCAGTCCCTGAAGCGCCTGAGACGCCCCCTGCTGAGCGGCGGCAGCCTCTTGCAACGCCTGCTTCTGAGATTCGTTGAGATTGCCCGCGTTCTCGATGGCCTGCTTCATCGCCTCCGGGTTCCGGGCCAGTTCCGGATCGAGCCCCGCGTTCTTCAACGCCTGCTCCATGGCAGCCTGTTTCTCTGCCAGCCCGTTCAACTGATCGGCGATGTCCTGCAGCTGGTCCTTGACCGCCGCCGTCTGTTCCGGATCGAGTTCTCCCGCCTTCAGACGATCGGCAAGACGCTCGAAGGCCTCCTTGGCCGACTTGAAGTCGCCTTTCGCCAGATTCTCCGCCAGCGCTTCGGCGTCTTCGTCTCCTTGATTGGAGACCTTGAGGTTCGCCAACGCATCTCGCAATGCCGCGTCCATCTTCGCCTTGTCACCGTCGAGGATCTCATCCAATCGATCCTGAAGTCCGGAGACCTTGCGGATCGCCTCACGACGAACCTCCTCCGGCGTCTCCTGGGCCTTCTTGTCGTTCGCGATCTCCTCGTCCTCGATCATCTGATCGATCGCGCCTTCCATCTCCGCCGCGAGCATCTCGTTCTCTTCGATCATGGCGACGAGATCTTCGACTTCTTCATTCGCCTGCTGGTCCGCCTTGGCAAGCACGACCCCGTCCTCCGACGTCGCGGGAGCCAACAGATTTCCTTGCGGCACCAGGGTCCAGACTCCGATCGCGAAGAACAGCAGCAACGGCGACACCCACCAACCCGCCGGCGCCTGCGGTTGAAATGCGGCCCGGACGGAACTTCGGATACCCGGTCGAGCCGCCACCGCCGCGGCATCGGCGACTGCGGCGACGGCGAACGGATCATCACGGCGATCGATCTGAACCGCCGTGCTGAGTCGATCACGAAGACCGAGTCGCTCGTCGATGGCGACCGCCACGGAAACCGCATCTCGTCCCGAACCGAAACTTCGAAGCACGGCGGCGGCGAGCACGACGGCGGAGACGATCGAAGTTGGAATCCACCAGGCGAACACCAGCGAGGGCACCGCCTTGGACATCAGAACCCAGAGCAGCAAGACGGCCAGCCCGAGCACCGCACCGTTGGCGAGGGTCTCCAGAAAACGGGCCAGCATGAGCCGTCTGGTGGCGAGACGAATGAGGTTCTGGATCTCGATCACGAATGAATCCCTTCGAGCGGGGAACGGGGCCGTCGGCAGTGTCTTCCGTCCATCAATAAGGATAGCACCCTGTTCGTCGGCTCAGAGCCATTGTTCTCACCCACAAGTCCCGGAACCGGCTGAAGATGCGAAGCAATTCGGGCCGATTTCCAAACCGGGGGGCCGTGATATCGGTACCCAGAACGCCCCGATCATCAGTTCTTCCTCCAGGAGCCCAGAAATGCCGATTTCATGCCGCAGAACGCCTTTCGCGATCGTTGCCGTCCTGGCACTCGTCGCGCTGTCGACCCCTGGGCAGGCTCAGGACCCGGAAACCGATCTGGCCCGCGAGAACGAGCGGCTCTCCGCACAGGTCCGTGATCTCGAGGCGACGCTCAAGGCGGCCCTTGCACGCATCGCCGAACTCGAAAAATCCCTCGCCGCGGCTGGAAGCTCGGGAGCAGCATCGCGCACCACGGCTGCCCCCCGACCGATCGCCGCATCCGATCTCAGTCCCGCCGGTCTGGCCGCCGCCATTCGCGAAGACTTCAAAGTCGAGTTCGAGGCCTCCGGCCTGCCGGCCCTCACCGACACTTCGACGGAAGAGGATCGGATTCGATACACGCGATGGCTGAAGAAATGGGTCGCCGCCCGAAATCGTCGGTTCCGCGAACGAGTCTCCTGGCCCGTCGCGATCAAGGGGGGCGAAGTGATCTCGACGAGCGAGACACTGGCGACCTTCCAACCCTGGGACGTCGATGAGTCGACCGAAGTCGGAAAACCGTTTGATCTCGCGATCCCCACGAGATCGTATTCCCGGGCGATTCGTCCTCGAAACGGACGCACGGGGGATGAAATCGCCCGACTGGACGGCGTCTTCGTTCCCCGAATCCGGTTCAACGCCGCCCGTCTGGAACCCGGCCCATTCGACAATCCGCCGTACCTCGGCCCGATGGCCGAGCTCTTCTGGAGTTTCGACTTCAAGGCACTCTCGACCGAAGCCACGAAGGTCGATGCGACGCCGAGCGGTGATCCCGGCGCCAAACCCTGATACCACGATCCAAGCCGCAGGACTCGCCGCAGACTGGCGGGCTCATGGAGACTTCAGCACATGGATCCAGATGACCAGGTCTGCCTCTGCTTTCGAGTCAGCCTTCGAAAGGTCCGGACGTTTCTCAACCGGGAGGACCCACCGGTCGCCAGCCAGCTTGCAGACTGCCTGGGCGCGGGGACCGGATGTCAATGGTGCGTTCCGTTCTTGAAGAAACTCCACGCCAGGAAACAGTCCGGCGAGGAGATCGATCTCCCGGTCTCCCCCGCCGAATACGCCGCGCTTCGAGCAACCTATCGCCGCACCGGAGAGCGCCCTTCGGACGGCGACCCCGGTGACCAGCCGAGCTCCGCCGATCCTTCCGATCCCACGGAGTGACCGGCCGACGGTTTCACGGCCCATCGATTCATCCAGACCACGGGACACTCCTGAAGCCGTCTCGGAGACGATCTTCTCCCAGACGACGTCACCGATCCGCCCGACGCTCTCGGCCTCGGTCCACCCATGCCGATGCATGAACCAGTCTCGAGATACTCGTGGATCACCCGCTTAGCAGCCCGGAGAGATCCCCGCAGGGTCATTCAAACCGATATCGTGCCGCTCTCGGAATCGAGTCGTGTGAAACTCCAACGAGGGGCTGCAGAATGAACGTCGGCATCAATGGTTTCGGAAGAATCGGACGACTCGCCGTCCGAGCGATGCGCGAGCATCCGGAACTCCGACTCACTCACGTCAACGAGATCAAGGGCGGCCTCGAATGCGCCGCGCACCTCCTCGACTTCGACACGGTCCACGGCCGATTCCCGGGAGAGGTCGGCATCGAGGACGGATCCCTGCAGGTCGACGACCACTGCGCAACCTTCTCGGAGCACGAGAATCCCGCGGACATCCCCTGGGCCGACTCCGATGTGGACATCGTGCTCGAGTGCAGCGGCCGATGGCGGACGACCGAGACCCTCGAACCCCATCTCGCCGCGGGCGCCCGACGCGTCGTGGTCGCCGCGCCGGTGAAAGGCGGCGTCCCGAACATCGTGATGGGATGCAATGAGGAAGCCTACGACCCGGTTGAAGATCGAATCCTCACTGCCGCGTCCTGCACCACGAATTGCCTGGCACCGGTGGTCAAGGTCATCCACGAGTGCTTCGGCATCGAACATGGCGTGATCACGACCATTCATGACGCCACCAACACCCAGGTGGTCGTCGATGCACCGCACCGGGATCTCCGGCGAGCTCGAAGCGCCTTGAACGCCCTGATCCCCACCAGCACGGGCTCCGCAACGGCGATCACCATGATCTACCCGGAACTTGAAGGTCGACTGGACGGCATCGCGGTCAGAGTCCCTCTGCTCAATGCATCCCTCGTCGACGCGGTCTTCACCTGCGAGAAATCCCTGACGGTGGAATCGGTCAACGACGCGCTGCGCGACGCGAGCGAGGGCCACCTCGAAGGCATTCTCGGATTCGAGACCCGCCCGCTCGTCTCCTCGGACTTCGTGAACGATCCTCGATCGGGGATCATCGATGCTCCGAGCACGATGGTCGTCGGCGATCGAATGGTCAAGATCCTCGCGTGGTACGACAACGAGTACGGATATGCCTTCCGCCTCCTCGACCTCGCCTCTCGGATCGGGACCCAGCTGGATCGAGCCGAGGGATGAATCTGCGAGGCTACGCACTGGTCACGAGCGCCTACTGGGCCCTGACGATCACCGACGGTGCGATGCGGATGCTCGTCCTTCTTCACTTCCACGCCCTCGGCTACGGACCAGTGACCCTCGGCTTCCTCTTCGTCGCCTACGAAGCGTGTGGGATCGCGACCAATCTGCTTGGCGGGCGGCTGGGCCAGCGATACGGCCTGGACCGGACCCTGCACCTCGGGCTCTGGTTGCAGGTCGTCGCACTCTTCGCGCTTTCGATGACCGAACCGACCTGGGCGGAGGCGATCTCGATCGCGTGGGTCATGGGCTGCCAGGGGCTCTCCGGGATCGCCAAGGACCTCACGAAGATGAGTTCCAAGAGCGCCGTGAAACTGATCGTCAAGGAGGAACGGGACGGAAGCCATCGATCCACCCTTCTGCGTCTGGTCGCCCTGCTCACGGGGTCGAAGAACGCGCTCAAGGGAGCGGGCTTCTTCGTCGGCGGCGCACTCCTGGCCTGGATCGGATTCGGTCCTGCACTGCTCGCACTGGCCGGGATGCTCGCGGCGGCGTCCATGGCCACGCTGATCGGCTTGCGGACCTCCCTTCCTCCCGCGAAGCCCGACTCCAGGACGACTCCATCATGGTCACGCTCCCCTGCGGTCAATCGACTGTCCGTGGCTCGCGTCTTCCTGTTCGGAGCCCGGGACCTCTGGTTCGTGGTCGGCCTTCCGATCTTCCTCGCCGAAGAAGCCGGGTGGTCGGTGGAAGGCATCGGCTCCTTCATGGCGATCTGGGTGATCGGATACGGTCTGGTACAGGCTTGCGCCCCGTGGTTCCAATCGAAGTTCGTCTTCGGCGATCGAAACTCCGATGAGTCGGCGCTCGCCCGCCGTTGGATGCTCGTGCTGGTCTTCATCACCCTCGGGATCGCGAGCGTGCTTCTCTTCGGCGGTGCGGAGGCCGCCGTTCCCGCGGTCGTCATCGGACTCCTCGTGTTCGGTATCGCCTTCGCGGTCGAGTCGGCCCTGCATTCCTACCTCATCCTCGCATTCGCTTCCGCAGCGGACGTGGCTCACGACGTCGGCTTCTACTACGCGGCCAACGCCACCGGACGGCTGTTCGGAACCCTCCTCTCGGGAATCTGCTTCCTCGTCGGCGGGCTGACCGCCTGCCTTCTGGTCTCCGCGGGATTCCTGATCATTTCCGCTCTGGCCGCCTGGAAACTCCCCGCCGCCCGGGCCACGGGGGCGATCGAGCCGCCACCGGAGGACTGATCCACCGGGAATCGGGATTTCCCCGTCCCCGGATCGGCTGCGGAGCGACAATCCCCATCGTTCCATCCTTCCGCTGGAGATTCCGGAATCGCCACTTCCCCTGCCGACAGCAAGGCCTTCTCGATCCTGATTCGCGAGCACACGCCCATGTTGCTCGCGATGCTCCGATCGATGGTGTACGACAAGAGCGCCGTGGACGATCTCTATCAGGAGACGATGATCACCGCATGGCGCACGCTCGACCGATACGACGAAGAGCGTCCCTTCGGTCCCTGGCTGAGAGGCATCGCCAGATTTCAGACTCTGGCCTACTACCGAAAGACCAAACGACTGCCCACTTTCGATCACGAGAGCGTCGTCGCTCACATCGAGAATCGACTTGATCAGATCGCCGCACGCCCGGGAGACACCTGGGAAGAGAAGATCGAAGCACTCGGCGATTGTCTCGAGCGACTGCCCGGCGACGCCCGCAACGTCGTGGCCCTCCATTACGAACAATCCCTCACCACCGAAGTGATCGCACACCGACTTCGCACCAGCCGAGAGGCGATCAAGAAGAGGCTTCAACGCGCCCGGGCGAGACTCACCGACTGTTTCGAGAGAAAGGGTCTCTTTCTTCGACTGGAGACTGAATCGTGATCGGCGATCAAGACCGGAGAGATCCCGAGACCGGCGGGGAACTGGCCGACGACCTGCTGATGGACGCCATTCTTCAGGGTCACCATCGTGATGGAAGACAAGCCGTCGACGCACGAGTCCGACGTGTGATGGTCGATGTGGACGCCTTCCCGGACCGTCGGGAAGAGTCCTCGCCGAACCACGTCCGCCTTTCGCAGCGGCTGGCGAGGAAGGGTTGGGGAGTGGCGGTCGCCGCCGCCGTCTTCATGGCCGTGGGACTGACCACGATGCTGGTGATCTCGACCACGCCGACCGCGGTGGCGGGTCTCGACCAGACTCTTCGTCTGATCGAACGCGAAGATCTCACCTTTCGTCTCGAGCTCGATCGTCAACCGAAGACCGGCTCGAACACGATCGATCGACGATTCCCCCAACGGGCCAGGCCCTCGCGACACCTCGGACGCCCCGCCCCGCCGATCGAGCACTTCAATGGCGCCGCCCTCCACGTTCGTGGCCCGAAGTACGTACTCCTCGGCGACCGCGGTCGCGCCAGCAGACTCGCCAAGGGATTCGACGGGACGACCCACTGGACCAACGGGCCGAAGCAACCGCTCCGGGACGAAGCCTCCCGGAATCGAGGTCCCCTGCTCGACGAGTTCTTCGAATTCATCACCCTGGACGTCCACGAACTCATCCGTGATCTCCGCGGTGGTTACGACGTCGAGGTCATCGGAATCGAGTCGACCCCGACTGCTGATGGTCTTGATCAGTACCTCGTCCATTACCGCGCCGACCGACGCGACGGAGCGAGAGTCCGACTCCCCCTGCAGATCGATCTCTGGACGGACGCCGACACCGGAAGACTCCAGGCGATGGATTGCCGCGGCGTCCGACTTCGTGGCCCCGAATCCACCTACGAGATCTCGCTCACTCTCGAGAGTGACGCCCAGCTCCCGGAAGACTGGTTCGATCGGACAAGCCATCTTCCCGAACGCGAGCGAGGCGGCCATCGACCGCGTCATCCGGAGGCGCCCGGATTCGACGCTCCCTCACCGCCGCCACACCGAACCGGGGAGAACGGTCCCCGAGACCATCGCCGCCCCGATCGTGACCGCTGAGCGGATCGATTCGTCACGGCGGGGAGAGAATTCGACATCGGCCCGTATTCCGTTCGAATCCCTCCCGGAGGCTCGGTGCCGTTCCCTGCATCCGGTCCGGCGTCGAGCGCCCCGGACATTCCGCACCGCACCGGTTCAACTCTCTTCCGGGGACACTCTGATGATTCGTCCTGCCTCGACATCCTGAAGGCGACGGATCGTTCCATCCGGCCAGACGATCTCGATCTCGGGAACCACGGCGAGTCCACCAAGTCCCGCATGCACCCGATGATCCTGCGCCGTCAGGTAGCTCGAGTCGGTCCGGACCCATCGAGTGAGTGCTCGATCACCGAGTTCGATCCGAACTCGGGCCCCGATCGCCGGCGCGCCCGCACGATCTCGAACGTCGACGGTCAACCAGTT
>JABABZ010000069.1 GCA_014237965.1 Phycisphaerales bacterium
TGCTTGTATTTATCTAGACCGGCAGCATCCTGCTTCTTACCAATGACCTTACGAACCTTATTGGCTTTACCCATACTCATTCCTCCAAGAGCAACACACGCCTGCATGACCTGCTCCTGATACACCATGATGCCGTAGGTCTCGGCGGTGTACCGATCCACGATCTCGTGGACCGAAGGCACCTGCTGATGCCCGTGCTTCCGAGCGTTGTAGTCGGGGATGAGATCCATTGGGCCAGGGCGATACAGGGCGTTGGCGGCGATCAGATCCTCGAGCCGATCAGGCTGCATCTCGGTGAGCAGCTTCCGCATCCCCCCGGACTCGAACTGGAAGATCCCGCTGGTATCGCCCCGACGGAACAGATCAAGGACCTGCTGGTCATCCAACGGCACGCGTTCCAGATCCAACGGGTGGATCGCGGTTCGCGCCGCTGCGGTGCCGTCGCCGGGCATCTCCCGCCCCACTGCGGACCAGATCTTCTCCTCCGGGATCGATTCGAGAATCAACTGGCGGGCCCGCTCGATGGTCGAAAGCGTCCGGAGCCCGAGAAAATCCATCTTGAGCAGGCCGATGCGTTCGCAGGTCGGCCCGTCCCACTGCGTGACCACCTCTTCGCTTCCGGACGTCTTGCAGAGCGGGACGATGTCATCGAGCGGACGCGTCGCCATGATGACCCCGGCCGCGTGAACCCCCGCATGCCGCGCATGGTTCTCCAGCGCTCTCGCGGCGCCGAGCACTCGTTGCACCCGCGGATCGTCGTCGGACGCGGCCTGAAGTTCCGGTTCCTTCTGCAGCGCCTCCTCGATGGTGATGTTGAGCTCGGCCGGCACCAGGTTCGCGAGTTGCTGTCCTTCCGAGGTCGCAAATCCCATCACCCGGGCGACATCCTTGATCGCCGCCTTCGCCTTCAACCGGCCGAAGGTGATGATCTGCGCGACATGCCCGTACTTCTGGCGGACATGGTCGATGACTTCGGATCGGCCGTTCTGGCAGATGTCGATGTCGATGTCGGGATACTCGGCGCGATCCGGGTCGGTGAAGCGTTCGAACAGCAGCCCGTAGTGAACGGGGCAGGCATTCGAGAGTCCGAGCACGTACCCCACCATCGTGCCCACGCCCGATCCACGAGCATTCGATGGAATGCCGCGCTGTCGCGCCCAGTTCACGAAGTCCCAGACGATCAGGAAGTAGGCGGAGATCAGTTTGTCCGCGAGCACCTGAAGTTCACGCTCGAGCCTCGCTCGGATCTCCTCGGTGACCCCTTCGGGTCCGTAGCGCCAGATCAGACCGGCCTCGCAGAGATCTCGCAACGCACGATCGCATCCGTCCTTCAACGCTCCCGCGTCCGCGGCATCGGCGGACTGCTCGTCGAACGGGCGGAGTTCGAATCGAGAACAGTACCGCTTGAACCAATCCGTCAGATCGCCGCCGTCATAGCGCGGCGGCTCGCCGGGATGGACCACCTCCACCACCGGCGCGTGATTCTCGCCTTCGGAGAGATCGACGTTGCAGCGATCGGCGATTCGAACCGTGTTCCGAAGCGCCTCCTGCTCGTCCTCATCGGGAAAGAGCGCCTTCATCTCCTCGGCGTTCTTGACGTAGAGCTGTTCCGGATACCGAAGCCGATCCGGATCATCCTTGGTCTTGCCCATGCTGATGCAGCAGAGCGTGTCGTGATCGTCGTGGTCCTCGGCGTTCAGAAAGTGCGCGTCGTTGTCGATCACCAGCGGCAGATCGAGTTCCGCAGCCAGCTTCTTGAGCAGCGGGTTGATGCGCTCCTGCTCCGGCACGTGACGCTGAAGTTCGATGTAGAAGCGAGGCTCGCCGTCTTCACCCGGCGAAAACGTCTCCGCATGCCACGTCGCTTCGGCGACCGCGAGATCCCAGTGCCCCTGGTCGTTGGTCCGCACGAAGTTGGTGAGATGAAACGCGACCGAGGAACCGAGATGTCCGTTGATCGCGACCAGACCGTCGCTCCATTCCGCGAGCGTGCTCTTGTCCATCCTCGGCTTGTAGTAGAAGCCGTTCAGATAGGCGTCGGAACTGAGCTTCATCAGATTCCGCCATCCACCGATGTCCAGGGCGAGCAGGACGAGGTGGAATCCGCCGTCCGCCACACCGGTCCGCGTTCGATCCCGTCGATCTCCGGGCCGACCATCTCGATCCGGCGCGACGTACGCCTCGATCCCCAGGATGGGCTTGATGCCTTCCGCGCGGGCCGCCGCATGGAATTCGAATCCGGCGTGCAGATTTCCGTGGTCGGTGACCGCGACCGCGCTCATCCCGAGCTCCTTCACTCGTCGCACGAGGCGCTTGATCCGGTTCCCGCCATCAAGGAGGGAATACTCGCTGTGCAGGTGAAGGTGGACGAAATCGTCCGCGACGTCGGGCTTCTTCCCGGCGGCGGATGACTTCTTGCCGGCCTTTCCGGCCTTCGATTTCGGGCGGTCGATCTTCTCAGCCATCATCACTCCATCCTTGGACGATGAGGCCATGGTAGACGCAGAATCACCCCGAATCCCCGAATGATCCCTGCATCGGCGCCCGATCCACGGCCTGACGAGCATCCCGAGTGAGAATCCCCGACCTCCCGGACGGGTCGCGTCGTAGGATGTGCTCCATGGAGACTCCCAATCCAACCGAGCGAACTCCGTTCGTCCGCGTGATCAACGTCGGGCAGCAGATGGGTGACGGGTGGCGTCGAATCGACCGTGGCGGGCCTTTCAGCCGATTCCTGGCCGGTCTGACCGCGATTCTTCTCGCCGTTCCGATTCTCGTGATCGGACTCGTCCTGCTCCTGGCCCTGACCGCTTTCGGAATCGCAGCGGCTCTGGTGAGCCTGGTCATCGGACGCCGCCCGGGGCGGAGGAAAGCCTCCACGCCCCACGAACCCGGACGAGAGAACGTTCGGGTGATTCCCCCGCGCTCTTGATCCGTCTTCAGCCCGATTCGGCGATCACTCGGCCAGCCACCAGGCTCGAAGGCTTCTGGCCACGGGTCCCGGGGTCCCGTCACCGATCTGCTCTCGCTCGACGCCGATGACCGGAAGCACGCCCCAGCTGGAGTTGGTGAGCAGAACCTCATCGGCCTCGAGCACCGCGTTGATGTCGACCATCTTCCGCTCGACCAACCGACCTTCTCCCGCCGCCCAACCCAGGACCTCCGCTCGGACCACGCCGGGAAGCACCGGAGACGGAAGCCCGCCCTCGGGTTCTTCGCCTCGCGCCAGCGGCGTGATGAACTCTCCGTCCTTCACAAGGATCACGTTGCTGACGCAACCACCCGCCAGGTGATTCGAGACCGTGAACCAGAGTGCTTCACTCGCGTTCTTGGCTGCGGCTGATTGAAGCTCGGCGAGCCGTGGCCAATAGGCCAGCGTCTTGTGCGCCGCGAAGGAATCGAGAGGATTGGCCCGTGAATCCGCCACGGTGGCCCTGATGCCCTTGTCGTAGAGCTCGTCGGGATAGGCGGTGGCGGGCTGAACCACGATGAGAATCGTTGGTTCGTGTCCGTTTCCACCGCCATGGAGGAGATTCAAGTCGCCGCCGCTGATGGTGAGTCGGACTCTGGCGGTGGCGAGCTCCGCGGCCTCGACCGTCGCGTGAATCGCATCGGCCAACGGCCCGGCCTTGAGGCGATCACTGAGGCGAGTCTCCCGCAATGACACTTCCAGTCGGTCGAGGTGCTGATTCAGATGCACCACCCGGGGCCCACGCGCCATCATCGTCTCGAAGAGACCGACCGCATGCTGAAAGCCCGCGTCGAAGGCGGAGACGCGAGCATCATCGAGTTTCTCGAGCTTCCCGTTCAACCAGACCGCGGTCATGAGTCGCTTCCCGATTCACGTTCCGATGAACTCTCCAACCCGCGAGGATCGCGACGGACATCTCGAAGCCGAGGAGGGCGCTCCGCCCATCCGAGCACGACCCGTCTTCCGCCGTCCCCGACCACCGTCGCGGTGGCCGTCTCTCCAAGATGATCCGATCGGACCATGATCGACTCGATGCTTCGAGGCGGTTGGAGATCGTCGATGGCGGCTCTCGCCATGGGCTCGAGGCTGAACCCGGAACCGGTGTCACGATCACCGGACACGGAGTCGGTTCCGCTCAAGAGCCTGGTGGTCGCGGATCGGACCTCTCCCTTCCACGCTTCCGAGGAGTCGGAAGTGAGGTAGAGGAGGCCTGCAATCGCGAGTGCGAGCGACGGAAACAGGAATCGCCGAGCCCACCACGTCTGGGTCTTGGAGGAGGAAATCACGCGTCGAGTGTACGCGACCCTGCGATTGTGCGAATATCCGAAGAGACGGAGGATGCGTTCTTGATCATTCCAGTTTCAACGAGATCCCGAGCACGCCAGATGCTCGAGAGCCGAACCCGTCCGGCCGTTCCATGTCCGGGCTGCGGCGGAGATCTTCGTGCAGGATCGCTTCGCTGGAATTCCGATCCCTCGATGATGATTCGTCGATGCGGCCAGTGCGATTTCACCTACTCAGGTTCGGTCTCCCAAGCGATGTGGGGGCCTCGCCGCTTGACGCGAGTACTCGGTTCCCGAGCCTTGCTCGCAGCCACGCTCTGCATCGCGATCACCACGGCCGGGTTCAACGCGTCGATGCCGACCAGTCTCACCCTCATGTCCCCGTGGGTGCTCGGACAGCTCGCCTTCGGCCTCTTTGCGGGCGGAATCTTGCGAACTCTGGTCCCAAGAGCGACCACCGTGTCGCTCACCGTGTTCTGGATGAGCCTTCTCATGCTCGGAGTGATCTTCCAGGGATGGACGACGCTCATGATCTCAAGCGGCCAGTCCCCGCACTTCCCACCTCCATCACCACCCACTCTGTCAGACATCGCGAGTCTGTTCGCCCACAAGATTCTTCCGGCAGCAGGTGGGTTCTTCGTCGCCGCCCAGTGCGTTCGCGCGGCCCGCGACGGGATTCGAATCGTGATCGACCGGCGTCAAGGAGAGGATTCATGATCGCCGACGACAGCCCCGAGAACGAAGTGACCACGAGCAGCCCGCGAGAGACCGACACCGGTACTCGCCTCGTCGGAACCAGAGCCTGCATCCGTTGTCATCACGAACTCGACGGCCAGCCGATCATCCGACTCGATCCGGAAGGACTGCTCGTCGCCCGCTGTCCCGAATGCGGACGAGCGTCCCCCATTCTCGAATACCCGGTGCTTGGTCATTGGGGATCACGACTGGGGATCAGTCTGCTCCTGATCTACATCGTCATCGCCATCGCAGCCGTGCTGAGCCTCGCCACCGCGTGTTTCGCCATCGCCCTCGAGATCACCCAGCCCACGACACGCAGATTCAGCGATTTCGTCCAGTCGAAATGGGAAGCGACCCCGAAGGCTCTGACGCCCGAGACCTACGATCCCTGGAGGACGGAAGTGGCCTGGTGGAACGAGTCCGGGCCCGCCATCCTCGCCGAGTTCGAGGCGGCATCCGGCCTTGGCTTCAAGTCGCTTCCGATGACGGAGATGGGAGGATTCCTCCTCTTCTCGGTGGCGTTCGGTGTGATCTGGGCGGGCCTGTTCGCGGGTGTTCGGCGATCCAGACTCTGGATTCTGCCCATCGTCAGCTATGTCATCACGATGGGATTGGCGATCTCGGTGACCACCATCGGTGATGGCCCGCTCGTGGCCGTGTGGGACATCGCCGAATCCGTGAGAATTCGCCATCTGCTCCCCATCGCACTGCTCGCCGGGACGGTGGGATTGGAAATCGGCGTGCTGTTCGGCCGCCCGTTGATCGTCAAGCTCGCTGGTCTTCTGCTGCCACCCAATCGACGCCACGATATCGAATCTCTCTGGCGGGTCGACCGGAAGCATTGAGATCGAACCGGGTCGAGGCCCCTCCGCTCCGATACACTTCCCGACCCCATGCCACTTCTCACCCTCGCCGGAATCCGACATGAATTCTCGACTCGCGTCGTCCTCGACGGCGCGACGTTGGGCGTGGAACCCGGTGAGAAGATCGGCCTGGTCGGACGGAACGGCGCCGGCAAGAGCACCCTCCTGAGAGTGATCTCCGGCGAACTCACGCCCGACCACGGCTCGATGCAACTCGCCCGCGGCATCCGCGTCGGCCATCTCTCCCAACATCCCGAGTTCGTTCCCGGAGACACGCTTCGACAAGCTGCCGGTCGCGCCTTCGATCGACTCCACGCGGCACAAGCCGAACTCGAGAAGATCTACGAAGACATGGCCTCCGCGGAGGGTGGTCGACTCGAACGATTGATGGAGAAGCAGGCCGAGCTCGACACCCGGCTCGAACAACTCGGCGGCTACGCCGTCGATCACCGCATCGACGCCACGCTGCACGGCCTGGGCCTCGAGGACGAACGATTCGACCAACCGGTCGACACGCTGTCCGGCGGCCAGAAGGCCCGGCTCGGACTGGCAAGACTGCTCCTGGAATCACCCGATCTTCTTCTGCTCGACGAACCGACGAATCATCTCGACATCCTCGGTCGCCGATGGCTCGAGACCTTCCTCGCCGAAGAATTCAAGGGCGCCGTGATGCTGGTCAGCCATGACCGCTGGCTGCTGGATCGCGTGGTCAACCGGATCGTCGAGGTCGAAGCCGGGCAGGTTCGCGAGTACCCGGGCAACTACAAGGCATTCATCGAGCAGAGGCGGGAACGCAAGATGGTGGAAGGCCGGATCCATGCGAAGCAACTCGACAAGATTCGCGCTGAAGAGGCCTACATCCGGAAGTACAAGGGCGGCCAACGAGCGAAGCAGGCGCGAGGGCGCGAAGCACGCCTCGACCGTTTCAAGGAGACCGAGCTCTCCGAACGGCCGGTCGAACTCGATGTGATGTCCCTCAATCTGCCGAAGCCTCCCAGAGCCGGCGACGTGCTCATCGCGGTCGAACATCTCGCGAAGGCCTACGGCGACTGCCAGCTCTTCTCCGATCTTTCGCTCAGCCTCCGGCCGGGCGATCGCATCGGCGTGATCGGACCGAACGGGTCCGGGAAGACCACGCTGATTCGAGCGATGCTCGGAGACATCGATTCCGATGCAGGAACGATCCGCAACAGTCCGAGGCTGTCGGTCGGGTGGTTCAGACAGAACCAGGATCACATCGATCCCGAGCGAGAGGTCTGGCAATACCTCCAGAAGACCATGGCGGACGCGAATCCGAACGGACAGGTGCGGGAACAGGACGCTCGTGACCTTGCGGGCGCCTTCCTCTTCTCGGGAAGCGAGATGGAGAAGCAGATCTATCTCCTCTCCGGAGGCGAACGCGCCCGAATGGTGCTCGCGGGACTCGTCGCATCCCCCCTGAACCTGCTGGTACTTGATGAACCGAGCAATCACCTCGACATCCCGAGCGCCGAGAGGCTCGAACAGGCGCTGGTCGACTACGGCGACGACAAGAAGGGCCGGGGCGGCGCCATCTTCCTCATCAGTCATGACCGTGCACTGGTCGAAGCGACGTGCACCACGCTCCTGGTGTTCGACGGACATGGTTCGGTCCGGGTCTTCAACGGTCGATACTCCGAATGGATGGAGATCGAACGTCAGCAGGAGGCCGAAGCGGAGATCCGAATCGCCGCCGAACGAGAGAAGGCCGCCAGCAAGGAGCGAGCGGCGAAGACCAGGAAGAATGCGCAGAAACCGCCGTCGAAGAAACGGTCGGGCGCCGAATCACCGCATTCGAAGCTGTCCCTCAAGGAACTCGAGAAACGGATCGAACGGACCGAACGGCGGATTCAGGAGATCGACGAGTCGATGATGGATCCGAAGGTCTACACGAACGGGAAGAAGACGAAGAAACTTCAGACCGAACGAGAGACCCTTGCGGGCGAACTCGAGCCACTCGAATTCGAATGGTCGTGCCGAGCCGAAGATCCCTGACTCCGGATCACCTCCCCCGGATTCCTGAAATCACCCGGTGACGGCAGCAAGACGGCGACATCCGAGGATGTCGCCGTGGTTGCGTTCATGTTTCAAGTCGAACCGGTTTCAAGCCGGATCAAGACGCTCAGGCCAGCGAACTCATGAGGACCTCGCCGGTCTCGATATCTCTCAATTCGAAGCGAATCTCGTTGAACGGTCGACCACCGACATCGACGGATGCCGCGGCGAACTGAGTCACATCGCCACGGAACAGGGTCGTTTCCTGAGACGGATCTTCACGATCGATGGCGACCAACTCGACCGACTGCGCCCGAGGCATGTCGAAGAGAAGCACCATCCCCATACCGCTGTTCCGCCCTGCGGTTTCGACGATGACGAGGCACGCTCCGCCACCGGCCGGACCGCTGAAAGCGATCGTCTCCTGGGTCGTCGATCTGAGAAGCGGCTCGATTTCACTGGTCGGGTAGCCGTTCTCGTCCAATCGTTCCACCAGCCCCTTGAAGGCGATGTTGCTGTCGGCGAGTTCGAGAATTCGACCACTGAGCGCGAGGGACTGCTGCTGGATGACCACGAGCGCCAGAAGGCTCGAGCCGAGCACGAATGCCGCTGCTCGCCAGATCATCGCGGAGCGGCGGAGACGTTGTTCGTTCGACACGCCGCCGAACCCACCGTCTGCCACTCCTTGATTCTTCGAGGCCGCCAGCCGCCGGGTTCTCGAACCGATCGAAGCGATCGGTCCGCACGCGACTTCGTCGTGCTCGATCTCCGACGACAGTCGAGCCAGCACCTTGTAACGGAGTGAGCGATCCGGCTCCTCATCACCCGCCGCGGCGATTTCAGCCGCCACCGCCGCCTGTAGATCGAGCAACTCAGCCTGCTGGGCGGGAGAAAGGCCGCCGAAAGACTCCTCGAACTTCGATTCGTCCACCGAATCGAGGAGACCAAGGGCTTCCAACATCGCCATTTCACGAAGTTCGTTCAACGAAATCGGCTCCGAGAGATTCATCTGACAGTGACTCCAACATCATCGTCAACAACACATTCGAACACAATACGGCCGAACACACGAATCGGAACGCCCCAACTCTCGAATGATGCGATGGATGAAAGAGGTCCATCCGACATTCAAGGACACGCACACGATTTCTCGGCTCTACGTTCGATCGCCGAAGAGATCGGGGGTTCCAAGAACCAACCCAATCCCGGGCTTTCGAGAGAAAACCAACCCAACTGATCCTGGCCCGTTCACAAATCCAACTGGCACGGCCCTTGGATCGCGGCCTGGAAACCGCCTATCCGCAACTCAAGTCCCTACGGCTCCGTCTTTTATGAAGAAAACTCTCATTCCTTCACAGGACGTCCCCAACGTCGGCCAAGCGTCATCGAAACGCCATATTCACGCTTCCGACGTTCTTTGATCATCGGCCAGCCGGTCTCTCAACCGCGCAAGGCCACGGCTCAATGCAGATTTCACGGTTCCGAGCGGCGCTTCCAACTGCTCCGAGACCTCCCGAAGCGTGAATCCTTGCAGATATGCCCGGGTGATCACCTCCTGCTGGAGGGCCGGAAGTTCCGCAACTCTCGAAACGAGGAGGTTTCGGCGCTCTTCGCGTTCCATGCTGGACCGCTCCCGAGTTTCCTTCTCGTCCCTTCCCGCCGGATCACCATCGAGGGTGATGTTATTCGGACGGACCTGCTTCCTTCGAAGTCGATCGATGAGATGCCTTCGAGTGATCAACATGACCCAGGTGACGAGCTTCGCACGGGCGGGGTCGTATCGATCTGCCGTCTTCCACAAGCGAACGAAGACCTCTTGAACCGCATCTTCGGCCTCGGCACGGGTTGGCAGGGTCTGCCTGGAAGACTTGAACACGAGCCCGCCGAAGCGATCATAAAGCTGGTTCGCAGCGGCCTCGTCACCTCCTGCGACGGCTTGCATCAGAACCCAGTCTTCATGATTCGGGGACGGCATAGGTGCTCTCGCCGAGCAAAAAACGGCTCCGGTCTTCCAAAGGGGGGGAAAAAACCAATTCGGATCGTGATATGTGCGCTTGAATCGGCGTACAGGTTGCATCGAATACCGAAATTCACTGTCAGTATCCGTATTTTCACGGATACAGTAGTCTACGTCCATCGGAACCGCCAAAAGGCGGGAATCCACTTGATCGATTTGGAGGTCGCCTTGATTGACCACCATTCAGAAACGACGCACCCCATTTCGGAGCCACCGCTCCGAGGATGTCGCGGTCTCGTCTCGCGATCACGCGGCCGACAAGGTTTCAGCATGATCGAGTTGATCGTGGTGCTCTCGGTCATCGTTCTGCTGACCTCCATCCTCCTGCCCGGGCTTCAGGCGGCACGAGATGGCGCTCGACGAGTCATGTGTTCGGCAAACCAACGTCAGATCGGTGTTGCGTTCATGCTCTTCGGAAGCGATGAGAGCGGCCGACTTCCGAAGTCCTGGTTTCAGGAAGAAGGCCGGATCTCCGACATGATGGCCATGACGACCGGAAGCTCCGAAGCCCAGAACACACCGGCCGGGTTTGATGGCCTTGGCCTGCTCTGGAAAGATCGATATATCGACTCGCCCGCGTGCTGCTTCTGCCCCGCCCATACGAGCGAGCACACCTTCGAGGCGACACGCGGCAAGTTCGTCACGGGGACCGAACCCGATCCCGCGTTCTGCAACTATCACTACACCGGCCATCTGACCCACGAAGATCCGAGCCAGAGGATGCGGCGGCGTCTGACCGATCCGAACCTCGTGCTCCTCACCGACGGACTCCGATCGCGCGAAGACTTCAATCATCAGCATGGGATCAATCTCCTCATGAGTGATGGATCCACGATCTATCGCGCCGACACCGGCTCGATGTTCCTGAATTCGCTGCCGGAATCCGAAGAATTCGCGGGCGACTTCGTCGAGGAGATGGCCGCGGGCGAATGGATCATGAGGATCTGGGCCGAGCTCGAGATCGACGGCTGACCTCCGGGGAGCCTCAGTCTTCAATTCAAGCCACGATGCGTGCCGCCCTCAGGGGCGTCGGTATCCGATGATCAGCCCCCGATGACCTCCGCTTCCCGGGTCGAAGGTCTCCACGCTCGACGGCATGCGTTCGGGGGCCGCGAGCGCGAAATCGATCCGCAGCCATCCACGATCCCGAGGCCAGGTTCCACCCCAACCCCGTCCGACACTCGAGAACGCGTCTCGGAATCCAGGGATCACCAAGTCCAACTCGGGCGTCCTCGGCGTCGTGTTGAGGTCGCCGACCAGAAGATCGAAGCGGGACCTCGCCTCCGCGCCCTCATCAAGGTCGGCGACGATTCCGGCAGCCAGCGTGCGAAGGCTCTCGGCGCGATTCACCGCGAGATCCGACGGAAGGTCCGCGACCAGGATTCGCCGAGGGAGTGAGGATCCATCTTCGAGTTCGAGTGTGACCTCGATGGCTCGGATCTCACCGCTGGTGACGACCCGACGCATCGATGCGATGTTCACTCGAGACGCCACGAAGAAGTGCCCGAAAGTTCGGAGGAACCGCCCCGTGGACTCCTCGGATTCGATGGCTCGCCAGGTGATCGGAATCCATCCCGGATTCACGATCACCACGACCTCCGCATCCATGGTGATCAGTTCTTCGACCACGTCGTCGACGACCCGGATTCCCGGATCCTGTGCATTCAAGAACACCACGGTCGAGTCGTCGGCCGCGTGCCCGACGCCGAGCCCGACATCCCGATGAAAGGTCCCCCAGAGCGGGCCGAGGACCATCAGCCCCGCCGCGACCAGGAGTCGAAGAGACCTCGGACGATTCCCCATCACCAGGATGAAGACCGCCAGACAGGAGCAGAACCCGACCAGGGCCAACCACACCCAGTCCGGAATCCAGACCAAGTACTGCCCTCGACCACCGATTCCACTGGCCAACGGTGAGACCAACCAGCCGATCACCAGAACCCAGCCCACCAGAATCGGCCAGATGGCCAATGAACGGGGCGTTGTGCCCTGGGGGCCGTTCTCTTCGTGGGGATCGAGATCTCGTCGGTTCATGGCGTCCACCGGTGCCAAATCGGCAGAACACCCCCCTCGACACCCCCTGAATTGGGTCGGAATCGAGGGTTCTTTCTGGCATCGGCCTTGCAACCTTCTTACGGGGCCGAAAAGGGTCCCATCTCAGAAACCTCGGTTGACTCCTCCGGCCTTCCGGCCGGATTGCGAATCGTCCCCAGGAAAGTCCGATGGCTCATCGGGCGGACGACGACGCGAGCGGAGCAGAGGCTCGGAAAGGCTTTATTACACACATGTCAGAATCCAACACCAAGATCATCGGAATCGACCTCGGAACCACCAACTCCGTGGTTGCGGTCATGGAGGGCGAACGCCCGACCGTCATCATCAACTCGACCGGAAATCGGACGACACCTTCCGTCGTCGGATTCACCGACAAGGGCGACCGACTCGTGGGGCAGGCTGCCCGGCATCAGCAGGTCACCAACCCCAGCAACACGGTCTTCTCGATCAAGAGATTCATGGGCCGCCGGCACAACGAGGTCCAGCACGAGGAGAAGCTCGTCCCCTACGAAGTCGTGGGAGGCGGCGAGGATCTCGTCTCCGTGAAGGTTCGCGACAAGGAATTCACGCCACCGGAAGTCTCGGCGATGATTCTTCGCGATCTCAAGAAGACCGCCGAGGAGTACCTCGGCGAATCCGTGGATCGCGCCGTCATCACGGTCCCCGCCTACTTCAACGACGCGCAGCGGCAAGCGACCAAGGATGCCGGTGAGATCGCCGGACTCAAGGTCGAGCGAATCATCAACGAACCGACGGCGGCCGCACTCGCCTACGGACTCGAGAAGAAGAAGAATGCCCGCATCGCGGTCTTCGACCTCGGCGGTGGTACTTTCGACGTTTCGATCCTGGATGTGGGCGACGGCGTCTTCGAAGTGCTTTCCAGCAACGGTGACGGCCACCTCGGTGGTGACGACCTCGATCAGCGACTCATCGACTTCATCGCGGACGAATTCAAGAAGGCCGAGGGAATCGACATCCGAAGCGATGCGATGGCCCTTCAGAGGCTCAAGGAGGCGGCCGAAAAGTCCAAGATCGAGCTTTCCCAGCAGATGGAAGCCCAGGTGAACCTTCCGTTCATCACCGCGGACCAGAACGGACCGAAGCATCTCCAGGTCACCGTGACCCGAGCCACCTTCGAGTCGATCTGCAGCGATCTCTTCGATCGACTTCGAGGCCCCTGCGAGCAGGCCCTCGCCGACGCGAAGATCAAGCCTTCGGAAATCTCGGAAGTGGTGATGGTCGGTGGTTCCACTCGAATCCCCCAGGTTCAAGAAGTCGCGAAGGAAATCTTCAAGACACCCGAACTCGATCGTTCCATCAACCCGGATGAGGTCGTCGCGATCGGCGCCGCCATTCAGGGTGGCGTTCTGCAAGGTGACGTCAAGGACGTGCTCCTCCTCGACGTGACTCCGCTTTCACTCGGCGTCGAGACGCTGGGTGGCGTCATGACCCGCTTGATCGAACGGAACACGACCATTCCCACGTCCCGCAAGGAGACGTTCTCGACGGCGAGTGACAATCAGGGATCGGTGACCATTCACGTTCTTCAAGGCGAACGCGAATTCGCGAAGGACAATCGAACTCTCGGCCAGTTCGATCTCACCGGCATTCCGCCCGCGCCTCGGGGAACGCCGCAGATCGAAGTCGAATTCTCGATCGATGCGAACGGCATCCTGAGCGTCTCGGCCACGGACAAGGCGACCGGAAAGAGTCACAACATCGAGATCAACGGCTCGAGCGGACTCTCCGAAGACGAGATCGAGCGTATGAAACAGGACGCCGAACAGAACGCCGAAGACGACAAGGCCAAGCGAGAACTCGTGGAGACTCGGAATCGAGCCGAGCAGGTCGCCTATGCGACTCGAAAGAGTCTCGAGGAACACGGGGACAAGGTTGACGCCGATGTCCGCGCGGAAATCGAATCTGCGATCTCGAACCTCGAGGACAAGATCTCGGGTGAGGACAAGTCCGCCATCGAAGCGGCCCTGGCCAACCTCGAGAAGGCCGCGGAAGAACTCGGAAAGGCCGCCTACGAGGCTGCCGCCGCCGATTCGGCCGACGGTGACACCACGGAGAAGTCTGCCGCACCGACCGAGGATGGCGACGACGTGATCGATGCCG
>JABABZ010000006.1:0-35455 GCA_014237965.1 Phycisphaerales bacterium
GATGAGGACGTCCAGGCCCTTGATCGGGTCGTGGCGGGCGATCGTGCCGATCAGCGCGCTCTCGGTGGCGCGCGCCGCCGGTGTTCGGTCGACGTCGGGGACGCCGTGGTAGATGGTGGCGGTGTTGAACGCGATCACGCCGTTCACCGAGTCGCGGACGGGTGAGGTGAAGACTTCGCCGTCGGGAATGTTCATTTCTCCGGTGCAGGCGACCGCGGGGATGTCCTTGACGCTGAATCGAAGGTCGGTCTCACCCGGACCGACGATGTGCACTTGATCGGCGACCTGCATTCGAGCCTGCAGGGCCGCCGCCGCGTTCGCCATGCGGCGATAGTCGAGGCAGCAGACTCGGAAGTAGAAATCCTCGAATTCGTCGGTGCTCATTCCGGCGAGCTGGGCCATCGAGGGCGTCGGCCATCTGAGCACGCACCACTTGGTCTTCTTGACGCGTTGCTCGAAGTGCACGGGCTTCTGGTACTTCCGCCCGAAGAGGCTCATCGAGGTCTCGTCGACCGATGCCATCTCGCACGCGTTCTCCGAACCACGAACGCCGATGTAGGCGTCCATCTTCTTCATTCGATGCTGGTCGATCTCCGCCCAGGCTTCGATTCCTGCTTCATCGGCGCCATCCACCAGCGTGCGAAGAACCCGGGTCGACCGGAGCGCGACGTGGGGGTGGGCGCCGCAGTCGCGAGCCGCCTTGATCACTGCGCAGATGAATGCCTCGGGTACGTCGAAGGCCTCGACCAGGACGTGCTCACCCTTCTTGAGTCCGGTGGAATGCGTGGTCAGCAGTTCGGCAAGTCGGTCGAAGCGAGGATCATTCATGCGGGAGTCTTGCTTTCATGTCAGTGGAGCGGGAGGGTCTTCGTCGGGAGACAAACCGGCGAGATTCGATCGGGATGCGATTCAACGGCGATCGAACAGGGCCGCGAGCCGGTGGGAGTTCAACTCGGTCAGTTCCTGAACGACGAGGTGGGCGTGAGCGAGTTCTTCGGTCGTTCGGCCGGTGGAGACGAGCCCGACGGATGCCATGCCGGCGGCGTGGGCGGCGTCGATTCCGTGTCCGGCATCTTCGATCACCACGCAGTGTTCCGGCGCGACGCCGAGTCGTTCCGCGGCAAGCAGGAAGACCTCCGGATCGGGCTTTCCTCGAACGACTTCGTCTCCGCAGACCGTCGCCTGGAGTCGGCCGGCCTCTGGCAGCAGTCGCAACGCAGTTTCGAGATTTCCCCGAGGCGCGCTGGTTCCGATCGCCAGTCGCCAACCTGCCAGGTCGAGATCGACCAGAAGCTCGGGAGCGCCGGGCATGGTCGGAAACGACCGCTCGAGTTCGTTGCGGAAGTCCGTCTCCTTTTCGTCGGCGATGTTGCCGGTCGACGCTTCATCAGGCTCCGGGAGTCCGGCGTCGGGCCAGATCCGTTCGATGATGGCGGGATTGGTGCGCCCGAAACTCCAGTCGAACTGCGCCGGCGTGAGATCGATGTCATGGGCGCGACAAACCGCCTTCCATGCGCGGTGATGGGCGTCGTAGGAGTCGATGAGGGTTCCATCGAGGTCGAAGATGGCGGCGAATGCGGCGTCGTGCACGGCGGGCGATCCTGGGAGCGGGAGGTCTTCAAGTGGGGCGGGCGATCTCGCGAACGATCTCGAGTGCTCGTTCGATTCCGGCGGCATCGACATCCAGGTGCGTGATCGCGCGGATGCGATCAGGATCCAGTGCAAGCACCTTGACGCCTCGAGCCGAAAGCCGATCCGCGACGGCGGGGGCGCCGCCCCAGGCGGGATTCGGTCTGAAGAAGACGATGTTCGTCCGCAGGCCCTCGAAGGGCGAGTCGACGTCGATGCCCTCGATCTTCGCGAGGCCGTCGGCCAGTCGCTCGGCATTCGCATGATCCTCGGCCAGTCGGGCGACGTGGTGATCCAGAGCGTGATGGCCGGCGGCGGCGAGCAGGCCCGACTGTCGCATCCCGCCTCCGAGCATCTTGCGGAAGCGTCGAGCTCGATCGATGAAAGGACGGGGACCCAGAAGCACGCTGCCGACCGGGGCGCCGAGCCCCTTCGAGAAGCAGATGGACATGGTGTCCGTCAGCGCCGCGAATTCGGATGGTTCGTATCCGGCGGCCATGGCGGCATTGAAGAACCTTGCGCCGTCGACGTGCACCTGCAGATCGTGTTCCCGAGCGGCGTTCACGACCGAACGGAATCGTTCCAGAGGCCAGACGGCGCCGCCTCCTCGGTTGTGCGTGTTCTCGATCACGAGCATGCGCGACCGAGGAGCGTGGATGTCGCGATGCCGGATCGCGGCATGCACCGCGTCGGCCGTGAACACGCCGGCTTCGCCGTCCAGGCCGGCCACCATGCAGCCCGAGAGTGCGGCGGGGCCTCCGGTCTCGTAGTGAATGATGTGACTCTCGCGATGCGCGATGATCTCGTCGCCGGCCTCGCAGGCCCCGCGGATGGCGAGTTGATTCGCCATGGTTCCGCTCGGGGTGAACAGCGCCGCTTCCTTCCCGGTTCTTTCTGCGACGGCCTCTTCGAATGCCTGAACGCTTGGTTCGTCACCAAGAACGTCGTCACCGAGCGGGGCGGATCGCATCGCGTCCCACATGGCATCGGTGGGACGGGTGACGGTATCGCTCCGAAGATCGATCGAGTTGTTCGGTTCGTTGATGTTCATGGTTGGGCGGCCGTCGGAGTCGGAAGTGCGGTGTTCGGGGCCGTGGTCGTCTCGGGAGTCGAAGCGCCGGGAGCGGCGGAACCGGAAGGCGGCGGTATCTTCTCCGCCTTCGGTTGGGGGAGATCCATGGAGAGAACCGACTCGGAACGTCCATCGATGAAGTCGATGAGCATCGCGGTCAGCAAGGCGTCCAGAGTGGTCTGGATCGCGGGCGAACTCCCGACCAGATTCTCGCCGGCGAGGGTGCCGCTTCCCGTCGCCTGCCAGACCAGTTGGCCGGTCGGTGCGTGCCAGAGTTGCAGTCCGATCTCCACCGTGGTCCAACCGGTCATGATGAAGGTGAATCCAGCGAAACTGAATCGGGTCGTATTGTCGGTGATGACGTCGACCAGACGCGGGAGCATCAGGTACTCGACGCCGAGTGACTTTCCGACCTTCTGTAGTTTTTCCCGACCGAGGAAATCACCGGGATCGACCGAAGCGAGGAGTTCGTTCAGGAGCGCGGCATCTCCAGTCGTGTTGAGACGATTCACGACATCGGCGTGAGAGAGGATGCTGACATCCTTGATCTCTCTTCGGGCGACGTAGGCGAAGGAGAGGTTGGCGAATGAGGCCACCCCGGCATTGGAACCGGAGGCGACGGTGGGGAGCACCGCGCAATTCGGCGGAGTGCTGCTCAGAATGGCCTTCGGCGCCGGCATCGGGACGTACTGCTCGGAGCGATTCTGAACACCGACTTGAATTCCACTGGCCGCACAGCCGCCCAGCATCAGAAGGAGAGCAGGCAGAACTGGCCAACGGGAAGTCATATGGAATTGGCGCATCCCACGATCGTATCGGATGCGGCCGCCGCCCAACGGCGCGATGGAAGGTCGATTCAAGGCATGGAGAGGTCGGAATCATCGATTCCGGCGACCGCGACATCCGCGATCGGAACGAGCGTGATACCACCCGCGGCTTCGACTCGGAGTTCGTACGCCTCTCCCGGTCGCATCGGCTTGTAGACCGCTTCGCCCTGGGCGACCCTGATCCCGGATCTCCGGGCCGCGTCGGGGTCCGAGGCGAGGGTCCAGAATCGGGACCAGATCGCCTGTTCGAATCGGGCCTGATCGCTCCCGGCATATCCATCCGGGATTCCCCCCGGCGTGTCGATCGGAATACCGTCTCGGGGAGGAGTCTCGTCGGAGTAGATCCGGCGGAGGAGGACGATGGTCTGGTCGCGGAAGGGGTCGCTCGCCGAGGCCACGGTTTCGGAGGGAAATCGGGCCGTCCAGGCGTCCACGTAGATCACATCTCCGGGGAGTCTCATTTCACGGGAGGCGAGTTCACGACCCTCATCGTCGAGTTCGATGAAACGGAGGTCGGTCCAGGAGCCTTCTCCGTCCTGATCCTGGTCTTGATCCAGGACCTCGAGACGCGCGATTCGGCGATCCCGCCCAAGTCGATCGATGGCCGCATCTCGGACCGCGATTTCCGCCGCCATGCGGGCCTCGATGGCCGCAATCTCCTCACGGAGGCGGTTTTCCTGGTTCGTCGTCCACCAGGCCATCCCTCCGATCAGCAAGCCCCCGACCAGGACCACCATTCCAGTGACTCGCACCGACGCACCGACCAGGGCCGTACTCAGGGAAAACGTTGAAGGTGAAGGACTCATGATTCGTCTTCTATCGGCCGTATGGCTCCAGTTTCGCGCGAAAAGTGCCGATATCGGACGCATGCACTTGTTGTTTTCCACGGGCCGATTCCGGACCCTGATCGGGATCGTGGCGCTTCTTTCGATTCCGGCCGAGGGTTCGGTGACGTCCGAGTCGGTCGGGACCGGGGTCGAGGCTCCGCCGGCCACCAGGCGGTTGATCCATCGCTTCGACTTCGAAGAGATCCAGAAGGCCGATTGGTCGCACGTCTTCCAGCAGGCTGACGGGCTTCCCCCCAAGGGTCGCTTCTTCACCGCCAACGTCGATGAGAACGAGCGCAGTCGTGGTGACTGGAGTCTTCGAGTCCACATCTTCGGAGGATCGGTCTCCTATCGAACCCGACCCGAAGTGCTTCTCCCGGCCAACGTCGATTCGCGTTTTCAACTCGTCGGTTCGGTACGAACTCTCGACCTGCAGCATTCTTCCGCCCGACTCGAGGTCCGACTCGTGGACGGCGATCTGCTCGATCGATCTCATGACGCAGGAATGTCCGACGCGATCGAAGTCGCCACGGTGGCATCCTTCGTCTCCGACGCGGTACGGACCGATGGTGACTGGAAGGAGCTGGTCGTCGATATCGATACGTCCGGCGAAGCATGCCGCGAAGCCGGAATCGATCTCCGATTCGTCGTCGCGATGCAGGTGACGCAACCCGGCTTCGAAGAAGAAGCCGGCATCCAGCGTACGGTCGCGGGTGATCCTCGAATCGAGGATGTCACCGGAACCGTCTGGTTCGATGACCTTGCGATCTGGCAGCTTCCGTGGGTCGATTTCAGATCCGTCTCGCCATCCGGCATCGTGCGGCATCCGCAGCCGGTCGAACTGCGCATCGCCGTGGACGATCCGATCGAACCGGTTCCCACCGTGACGCTCGAGGTCAGCGATCTCGATGGAAACGTCGTCGAACGGCGTCCCATTCGCGTGCTCTCGAGTGGTCGACCTCTGGTCGCCAGCGTGGAAGTGCCTCTTCCCGGTTGGTATCAAGCGCGTCTGCTGGTGAGCGGGTCGGGGCCGGAGAAGGCGGTTCGGGATCTCTCGATCCTCGTGCTCCCGGAGTCTGAAGAACGACGGTCCAGTGGCGTTCCCGCGCTCGGCTACTCGATTCCCCAGTGGAGTGCCGCGGACCTGGGTGGAATCGCGACGGTCATCGAGTGGCTCGATCCCGGCGCGATCGAGTTTTCGATCTGGCCCGAGGCCAATGACCAACTCACGAGCACCGATGCGATCTCCGCGCTCAAGAAGGTCTTTGAACGGCAGCGGGCCGGATATCGCGAGCCGATGCTCGCCGTCGATCGTCTGCATCGAGGCCTGGCACGGGCGGCGAGACTCAAGCCTCAGGAGGTCTATGCGGCGATGATGGGCGACGACTCGATCAGTCTCGCTTCCCTCGAGTCGTGGATGGATCGGTTCGGAACGATCGTCGATCGCTGGCGAATTCCCGGCGGGATT
The DNA here is from genome assembly GCA_014237965.1 of Phycisphaerales bacterium. GTDB lineage: Bacteria > Planctomycetota > Phycisphaerae > Phycisphaerales > SM1A02 > UBA12014. The sequence continues at coordinate 5,824 of JABABZ010000006.1, forward strand.
CGATCGGGGCCCGACCTCACGAACCTTCGAAGGGTGATGGGGGATCTCGTCGCCGATCCGATTCTGGCCATCTCGCAACATCCCGACACGATCGACGACCGATGGGGCGACGAGCTCTTCGTGATGGGCAGGTCGGATCTCTCGGCGACCACGATGTCGGACATCTTCGCGGGAGGCGGCGTCTCGGGCGCGACGCTTCGCATCGAGACTCCCCCGGCCGACTGGATTGCTCGCGCGCGAGTGGATGCGGCGGCTCGCCGTCTGCTCGCGGCCTGGCGGTCCGATGCGGATCGAATTCTCCTCCCATGGAATCCGGGGTCCGGCCCCGATCCGACGATGCTTGCGTGGACTGGGCTGAGCCACGCGCTTTCGGGCCATCGGTTCAAGGGCGAGATTCCGTTGTCGCCCACCGCCCGTTGCTGGATCGCGGGCGACTCCGATGCTTCACAGCTCGTCGTCTGGTCGGAACGGCAGGGTTCCGCCGAGCTCGTTCGCATTCCGGTTGGTGATCGGCCGGTCGATGTGCTCGATCTGGAGGGACGCGGTCGTCGCCTCGATCCCCGTGCAGGGATGATCGATCTGGTGGTCGGATCCACTCCCCTGGTGATCCGTGGAGTGTCCGCCGCCGCGGTGCAGGTCGCCGCTCGAATGCAATTCGAACCGCAAGTGATGGACCTTGCCGCCGGACCGCAGAACGTCCACCTGCTGATTCACAATCCGACCGCGGTCGCATTGGAAGGCGAGGCGTCGATCGACGTTCCGCGTGGGTGGTCGATCGAACCGGCTCGACCCCGCGTGCGCATCGCCGCCGGGGAGACCGCTCGCATTCCCATCGAGATCCGCTGGACCACGCCGCCTGTCGCGGGGGAGATGCGAATTCCCATCGCCGTCCTTCTCGAAGCCGATTCGACCCTCCGGTTCGAGACGGAGGTTCCGATGGAGGTTCGAAACGAGATCCTCGAGGTGCGGACCGACTGGGCGCTCACCACTTCGGCGGTCGACGGGAGCCCCGGGATCGTGGTCAGTGCCGAAGTGATCAACCACGGAGATCGACCCATGGATCTCCAGATGGAAGCCGTCGCCTGGCATTCCGGGCGCGAACGAAGGCCGATCTCCGCCTTGCAGCCCGGGGAGCGTGCGGTTCGACGATTCCATTTCAAGGGTGGGCTGGCTCGATTGTCGCGAACCGACGTCCGGGTGATCATCACCGAGTTCGGCGGTCCGCTCGGTGTGACGTCCTTGATCCCGATCGCGGGCGGTTCGCAACGGGTCGATACGGCATTGGTGGAGGAATGAAGTTGCGACGCGTCCTGATGCTGCGACATTCCCGTGCCGTGCCGGGGTGGCGTTCGATTCGATCATGGTCCGATCGCATCACGAGGCGTGAGTCAGGGAAGGACCGAACGCCCGGTGGGAGTTCGGCCCGCGATCGAGATCGCGGTGATCGAACGAATCGACCAGCGGTCGGATTCGCGTTCCCATTCCAGGAGCCAGCGAGACGGGACGGTGCCGAGACTCGACGTCGTTCTCGTCAGGCAGGCGAGCTCGACCAGTGCGGTGTTCGACCCGGTCCCGACGGAATCGAGCAGCGTGATCGTGTTCTGCTCGATCCGGTGGCGCGAGCGCAGCGAATCGAGCATTCGCCGCAGTTCTTCGACGGGTCGGCCCGGGTTTTCGATTCGTCCCACGTGAAGCGTCGCGTCGGGATCCAGCTCGGCGAGCATCTCGTCGATTCTTCCGTCAGTCGCGGCGGCGACGAAGATCCGGGTCCGATGGGCAGCCGACTCCCCGGAGGTCTCGACGACGAGTCCGATGGTCAGGATCAAGACTCCGAGCGCAAAGGTGACCGCCGCAGGGACGGCGAAGCGTCGATCATCACGTTGCAATCCCATCCACAGGATCGTCGCGGCGACCAGAGCGAGCACGATGGCGAGCGGCCATGGATTCTCGAGAACGAAGCTGGTGATGAGCCCGGAGCGGGCGGTGTCGGGCATGATCTTCTTCCGATCAACGGCGGAGTACCAGGAGTCCGGGCAGCGGCATCGGCCATCCCGGAGTCGCGTGAAGAAGCCTATCCCCTCGAGGAGGTGACATGGGAATGACGACGTCGAAGACCCATGAAAGGCCTGGATCATCGTCGATTCCATCGAGTTCGTCTTCACGATTGGAAGCGAATCTCAGTGCGCTCGGGCCTCAGAACCACGCCGCCGCCGAGGCGATTCGATCATCGGCGGATCTTCCCATCGAGTTGGAGACGGCCGAGGATGGACGGCTCACCGGCGTCTGGCAGGGGCGTCGACTCGCCAGTGCCCGTCGACCCGGGGAAGAGACGGCTCGCCTCATCGGCGACATCGACTATCGCGAGTCCGCATGCATCGTGGTGGCGGGATTCGGATTGGGAGATCATGTCGAAGCGATCGCCAGGCGTCTCGGTCGGACCGGCGTGCTTCTGGTGCTCGAAACGGATACGGCGCTCTTGAAGGCGGTCATGTCGAGATTCGATCTGACCGACTGGTTCAACCGGAGCCGACTCCTGCTCCGCGTGGATGAGAACGATGCGGCCGGGCTGGCGCTGGGACTTCGCGGCTTCGAGTCGATCCTGATGCTTGGAACCTCGATCATCGAACATCCGCCGAGTCGAAGTCGTCTGAGCGACGCGACCGCCGTCTTCACTCGTTCGCTCGTCGACATCACCGCGACCGCTCGAACATCGATCTACACCGCATTGACCAGATGCAGTTCCACGATCGAGAACCAGCTTGCGAATCTCGATCGATACGCGATCGGATCCGGCATCGACGAACTCGCCGGCATCGCGGCAGGGCGTCTGGGAATCGTGGTCAGTGCGGGGCCGAGCCTTCGGAGGAACCTTCCGCTCCTCGCCGCCCCCGGAGTTCGTGATCGATGCGTGATCGTGGCGACGCAGACCACGCTCAAACCACTCCTGGCTGCCGGAGTCGCTCCCCACTTCGTCACCGCGCTCGACTATCACCCGATCTCGCGTCGCTTCTACGAGGGCATCGATCCCGTGGCGGTCGAGAACACCGAACTGATCATCGATTCGAAGGTGCATCGAGCGGTTCCCGAGGCGTGGCCGGGCAGGATCCGGTGCATTCCATCGCCGGAGCTGGATCAGTTCCTCGGCCCGCTGGCGGATGGTCATCCTCCGCTCGAAGCGTCGGCGACGGTCGCTCATCTGGCGTACGTGCTGGCACGTCACCTCGGTTGTGATCCGGTGGCGTTGATCGGGCAGGATCTCGGTTTCACCGACGGCCTCTACTACGCGCCAGGAACCGCGATCCATGACGTCTGGCTTCCGGAGCTCAACGCATTCAACACGATCGAGACCATGGAGTGGGAACGAATCGTCCGGCATCGCACCCACCTCGCGGAACGCGAGGACGTTCACGGGCGTCGCATCTTCACCGATGCGCAGATGTTGAACTACCTCCAGTTGTTCGAGATGCGGTTCACCGCCGATGTCGCATCGGGCCTGACCGTGATCGATGCGACCGAAGGAGGAGTACGGAAAGCCGGTGCCGACGCCCGGACCCTCGCAGACACGCTGGCCACCCATGCGGGCTCAGAGCGAGAAGCCGTTCATCTCCCGCGGGCGAGCGAGGCCGATCCGACGCGACGTCCCGCCTTGATGAAGCGGCTCGAAGGGCTCGCCACGGAGATCAAGGAGGTCTCGAAGGCCTCCGACGAGACTCTGGAGATTCTCCGTTCCATGCTCGCAGCGCAGCGCGACGAACGTCGGATGAACCGCTTGTTCGATCGACTCGCCACCATGCAGGAACTCGTTGCCGAGCGGGAGTCCGCGAGGAAGATCATCGACATCATCAATCAGGTCGGTGTCTACAAGAGAATGCGGGCGGATCGGCGGATCGAACTCTCGACCGATCTCGAACCTCACGAGAAACAACGGGCCGAGATCGAACGGGACATCGTCAACGTCGAATGGACCCGCGATGCATCGAATCTGCTGGTTGATCTGATCGATCGCACCGGCGAGTCGATCCGCACCGGCGAATTCGTGGAACCAGCGCAGGATCTGACGGTCATCGAGCGAACCGCGGGAATCCAGCCTGCAGACACCAGCGAGGCGACCGTGATCGCGGTGGTCCCGGTGGATCCGGCGTTCGGTGGGACCGGCGTGTCTCGGAGTCTGGGATCGAATCTGGCCGATCGGTCCGTCTTTCGCCGCACGCTCGAACGCCTCGGAACCGCGACTGGAATCAAGGCGATCGTCCTGCTGGTGCCCGACGATTTCGATGTCGAAGACGCCTTCGATCCAACGCAGGTCGGGCTTCCGGTGGAGATCCACCGGTGCGGTGCACGCGTGTTCGGCCCGGAGCACGAAGCCATCCGTGTGGCGAGAGCGGTGGCGCCGACATCCTGGCGGGGTGGCATCCACGGGCTCACGGCGTTCGATGAAGTGTTGGCCCCCGGACCCACCGCCGAAGTGATGGAAGAACTCGACGCCGATGCGGCGCTGTTGGTCGGGCCGGACTGGTCGCTCCTTCCCATCACCGGTCGCGGAGGCGTCGACGAACTGGTTCAGAGGTTCAGCGAACGACCGAAGTCACCCTACGTGTTCGCTCAGGGGCCTCCGGGTCTGGCGGCGATGATCATCGGTCGGAGCACCGTGCATGCGATGGCGAATCGCCGATCCCGATTCGCAACGATCGGGCATCTGCTTGGATATCGATCCGAGCGACCGCAGGGTGATCAGATCGTGGGGGATCTCTGTGTGTCGACCGACCCGACGGTGCGAAGTGCCATCGGTCGATTCACCGTCGATTCTCCGCGCCAGTTCATGAGGATTGGAAGAGCGATCGAGCCACTGGTCAGAGATGACCGGGCCGTCGAGCCGGATGCCGCGGAACTCGCCGTCCGAATGGAGCATCGGATCATGACTGGTCCGTTGCTCTCTCCGCAGTTTCTTCGGGTGGAACTGACCACGGGCCGCGTCGGCGTGCACGCTGGAACGCCGCATGCCGGCGAGATCCAACGGGCGCCGATGGAGGAGTCGACCTTCCGGCGCATCGTCGAGTCACTCGGGAAGACCGGCGATTCGACGCTGTTCCTGGATGGCGTCGGGGACCCACTTCTGCATCCGCGATTCGATGAATTCATCGAGATCGCGATCGATGCGGGCGTGCGGGTGGTCTCGCTTCGAACGGATCTGGCGGTCTCCGAAGACGTCGTTGATCGCCTTCTCGCGACCCGGGTCGGTGTGGTCGAGGTGGACCTCGATGCCGAGACGGCGGAGACGCATCGACTCCTGCACGGCCCCGGCCACTTCGAACGAGTGATCTCGAATCTCGAACGATTGATCGCGGGCCGGAGGCGACTCGGTCCTTCGGTCGATGCGCCGTTGCCCATCGAACTGGACTTCGCACTTCCCTGGATCGTGCCGAGGTGCGTCCGACGGGTCGAGAACATCGCGGAGATCCCCGAGTTCTTCGAGCGATGGCGACGAAGACTGGGCGTGGCGGTGATCGACGGGCCGGTCCGGTGGCCGGAATCCTATGGGGTCGATCCGGACCCGCTCAGTCGCACCTGGCCTCCGGCGCGGTACGACGAGGCCGTGAACGCCACCCGGATGACGATTCTCGCGGATGGATCCGTTCCGTCCGCGGAGACCGACTTGTTCGGTTCGACGAGCGTGGGAATGGTCGGCGAGCGTTCGCTCCAGGACCTGTGGCAGGAAGTGGTGCAGATTCGCCGTCGAGACTCCGACGGCCGTTCGGGAACATCCATCCCATTCCAGCCGGCGAGGTCCTGACATGGGTTCTTCCTCGTCCAGTCCTCCGGGACGATTCAGCGGTTCGCATCGAGGTCTTCAGGCATGAACGACGACGGCATCAAGAACAACTGGGATCGCATCGCCACCGCGGTGGTGCTCGGTCGGGCGGGAAGCAAGGGGCTGCCTCGGAAGCACGTCCGTCTGGTGGCAGGCGTCCCGATGATCGCTCGGAGCGTGGGGCATGCATTGGCCGCACGGTCGGTCGGGCGCGTCCTCTGTTCCACGGACGGTGAAGCGATCGCCAGTGCCGCTGCGGCGGTCGGCGCGGAGATCGTCGATCGCCCCGCGTCGCTCGCCGGCGACCTGGCGACGGTCGATTCCGCCGTTCGACAGGCGGTGGAAACCGTGGAAGACACGTCGGAGATCGTGGTCATCCTCTACGGGAACATTCCGGTTCGACCTGCAGGTCTCATCGACCGAGCGGTGGCCCGACTCGTCGAGACCGATGCGGACAGCGTGCAGAGCTACTCTTCAGTCGGCAAGCACCATCCGTTCTGGACCTGCCGGGTCGACGACGAAGGACGCGTCGGCGCCTGGGAGGAGAACGATGTCTTCCGAAGGCAGGATCTTCCGGCGGCGTACATCCCTGACGGCGGGGTCATCGCGGTGAAACGCGAATCCTTGTTCCAGATCGATCCGGCCCGGCCTCATGCCTTCCTCGGACTCGATCGCCGGGGCGTGCTCAACCCGCGTGGATCGGTGATCGACGTCGATGACGAGATCGACCTTCTCGTGGCGGAGGCGATTCTCCAACGCTCCCAGAGCGATCACGGAGTCGCCGAGGCCCGGTCCGGAGTGCATGCATGATGCAGGCCCAACTCCGCATCGGCGAACGCTCGATCGGAGCGGCGTCACCGACCTACATCATCGCGGAGATCGGCGTCAATCATGACGGCAGCGTCGAGCGCGGTCTCGAGTTGATCGATGCGGCGGCGGGAGCCGGGGTGGATGCCGTGAAGTTCCAGTGGTTCGAGGCCGACCGACTGGTGGGTGATCCGAATGCGGTCGCCGCCTATCAGCGCCGGTCGAAGATTGACGATCAGCGAGCCATGTTGCAGGGTCTCGAGATCGATGCGGCGGGAATGGAGCGATTCATCCAGGCGTCTCATGATGCCGGACTGGATGCGCTGGTGACCGTGTTCAGCGTCGAACTCGTGAGTGTCGCCAGATCACTCGCCTGGAATGCCTGGAAGACGGCATCGCCGGATCTCGTGCACCGACCGCTTCTTGAAGCGCTCGCCGAAGATGGGAGGCCGATGCTGGTCTCCACCGGCGCGGCCGATCTTGAAGAGGTCCGTCGCACCGATCAGTGGTTTCCCGAGGCACCCATCGCATTCCTGCATTGCGTCAGCGCCTATCCGACTCCGGAATCGGAAGCGTCACTCGGAGCGATCGGAAGCATCGCCGACGCGACAGGCCGTCCCGTCGGTTACAGCGATCACACGACTCTGGAGACCACCGGGGGGCTCGCGGTCGCCGCCGGCGCTCGCCTCCTCGAGAAGCATCTCACCTGGAATCGATCCGCCGAAGGCCCGGATCACGCGGTGAGTCTCGATCCGGAAGGTCTGACTCGGTTCGTCGACTTCAGCAGGAGGGCTCGGGAGGCGTTGGGAACTGGGGTCAAGAAGGCATCGACGATCGAATCCGATGTTCGAAGCGTGGCGCGACAGTCGGTGCGGGCGGCACGAGAACTCCGACCGGGTGTGGTGCTTGCGGCGAGCGATCTGGCCGTGAAGCGACCTGCCGACGGCCTTGAACCCTGGCGACTGGACGAGATCGTGGGGCGGACCCTCCGAACGACCCTCGAACCGGATGCGCCGATCCGTGAAGAGGATCTCGCGTGATGCGGAGGATCGCGGTGATCACCGGCTCACGGGCGGACTTCGGACTGCTCCGAAGCACCATCGACGCCGTGGAGGCGCACCCGGATCTCGAGTTGCAGATCGTCGCGTCGGGCGCACATCTGCTTCCTCCCGATCGCACCATCGAGGAGGTGCGGTCTCAGGTCCGAGTCGACGCCGTCGTTGAAATGCAGAAGCCGGAGGTCTTCGGAAGATCCGCGGATGCCGCCGCGCTCGGTCGCGGTGTGTCGGGATTCGCGGAGGTGTTCGATCGAATCGATCCGCAGGTGGTGTTGGTCCTCGGCGATCGAATCGAAGCCTTGGCGGCGGCGAGCGCGGCGAGCATCGGGGGTCGGACGCTGGCCCATGTGCACGGAGGCGATCGAGCCGAGGGTGTGGCGGACGAAGCGATGCGCCATGCGATCACGAAGCTGGCACACCTCCATTTCGCCGCGACCGAGGAAAGCGGCGAGCGAATTCGCCGGTTGGGTGAGGCGCCGCCCACGGTGCACGTGGTCGGAAGTCCCGCGATCGATGGTCTCGAAGAGATGGCGTCACTGGACGACGCCCGTCATGCCGCCTGGGGAAGTCCGTCGGCCGTTCTCCTGATGCACGGCGCCGGGCAGTCTCCGGCGACCGAACGCCGGTGGGTGGAGGTCGCCCTCCAAGGGGTTCGGCGGCATGGTCCCGTCGCGGTTCTTCGGCCCAATCAGGACCCGGGAAGCGAATTCGTCGAGCAGGCGCTGATGGCCGTCGAGACGGATCCAGACATCGAAGTCATCGGTCATCTCGACCGTCCGTCGTTCATCGGGCTTCTTCGGCGAGCGGATGTTCTGGTCGGAAACTCGAGCGCGGGGCTCATCGAGGCCGCGGCGCTGGGATGTCCGGCGGTGAATCTCGGACCGCGTCAGGCGGGTCGCGAACGTCCGGCTTCGGTCATCGAGGTCGATACCCCGGACGTCGATCGGATCGCGCGTGCAATCGAGGAAGCCGTCTCGGGAAGGACGTCGTGCGACCATCCGTACGGGAGTGGTGGCGCCGGAGGTAGAATCGCCGCCGTGCTCGGTCAGTGGGCGATCGAAGGCCCGCCGCGCAAGCGGAACGCGTTCTGAACAGACGGGCCCTCCGCCACCTTCGAACCCCTCCTGGACTTCCTTGATGCGAGAGAATGCCGGATCCGTCACCTCCCGGACCGCCACGGTCGAACTGCCCCTGCTCGTGGACACTCCGGACGCTTGGGCGGAGGCGGCGCTTCGCGAGCCCTGCGCCCTCCTGAACGATCACGCCCATCTGGAGAAGAAAGCCGCTCAGAACGCGCTCGAGCTCCTGCACCGATGGCCGGAACCGACGCCTCCCGACAACTGGGTGGTGGCGATGACCGCAGTGGCCCGAGACGAGGTCGAGCACCTCGCACTCGTCGTCCGGCTTCTCTCCAGGCGGGGAGGGCGGCTGACCAAGTCGCATCGAAACGACTACGCGGCGGCGCTTCGTGGATTGATCCGTCGCGGTGGCGACGAGGAGACCATCGATCGCCTGATGATCTCGGCGCTGATCGAGGCGAGATCCTGCGAGCGATTCGAGATCCTGTCACGAGTGGCGACGGACGAGGCCCTGGCCAAGGTGTACAAGGCGCTTTGGGCGAGCGAGAAGGGGCACTATCTGTCCTTCATCGATCTGGCACGGCAGGTCGCCGCGCTCGAAGGCGATGACGAGGCGGCCGCGGTGGAGGATCGCTGGCAGTCGATGCTGGTGGAGGAGCGAACCATCATCATGAATCAGAAACCGGGTCCACGGATGCACTCCTGGGTGGTCTGAGACTGTTCTCGGGCCTCGCACGCGTCGACGCGGACTCCCAGACCGATCAGTCCGAACCGATCGCGGGGGTTGGGGGTGCTCTGCGGGAAGAGCATGAAGGAGCCTCGTCTCCCGGCCGATTTTCTGAGGTCGGGGTGTGATGAATTCGGCTCCTGAGGCCGAGGCGGACCACGACGAAGGAAAGCCCGACGAGGACTTCGAAATGGACCATGGCATCCAGAACGACCGGAACGACGTGGCACTGGAAGCAGTGCGGAAAATCAGTCACATCGCCACGCTTCCCGAGGTGACGGTTCGAATCATCGAGCTCGTTGAAGACTCCTCGTCGAGCGCCCGTGATCTCCATGCCATGATCTCGAGCGATCCGGCGCTCACCGCTCGCATGCTCAAGGTGGTCAACTCGGCTTTCTACGGACTTCCGAGACAGATCGCCTCGATCAATCGGGCGGTGTCGCTCCTGGGCCTCAACGCGGTCAAGAACATCGCGGTGGCCGCGAGTCTGGCGAAGCTCTTCCGCGGGGGCGAACTCGGGCCCCATTTCGATGCCCACGACCTCTGGCTTCACTCCTGCGTCACGGCGAGCACGGCGAGAATCATCGCGAACTCGAATCGAAAGAACGCCGTCGACGAGGCCTTCCTCGCCGGCCTCATCCACGATGTCGGGGTGCTCGTCGAGCTTCAGAGCGACCGTGCACGATTCGCGGAAGCCGTCGAGCGAGCCGCGGCCGGACGCGACCTCCGGGAGTGCGAACGGGAGTGTCTCGGGAACGATCACGAGGGATTCGGTGCGGCGCTGTGCGAACACTGGAAGTTTCCGTCGAGCCTGGTCTGGGCCGCGGGGCACCATCACGACCCCGTTTCGGTGCCGCCGGCCAATCGCGATCTGCCCATGATCGTTCATGTCGCGGATCGAATCGCGGCCGAAGTCAGCGGCGGTTTCACGCTTGACCTGCAGGCGGGAGGGATCGCTCCGGAAGCGCTGGATTTCCTGGGGCTTGACGCGGCGAGCCTCGAGGCGATTCGGGTACAGGCCACCCTGGCTGCCCGTGAGGGTGGAGAAATGCTCGCTGCAGCCTGAGTTTCGCGGGCTTCGATTGGCGAGCCCGCCCATCGGCGGGCTACCATTCGAGCAGATGTCCTCCTATCGCGTCGATTTCGGAAAGCCCATCGCGCTCTTCCCGCTTCCGGGCGTGTCGCTTCTGCCGCACGGCGCGCAGCCTCTTCACATCTTCGAGCCTCGCTATCGCCAGATGGTCGAGCGATGTCTCGCCACCGGCAATGGTGATCTGGAAAGAGCGGATCCGATCGCGATGGCGGTGATCGACGAGCGCAAGGGTGTGGGAGCCGGCGAGGTGTCGTTGTGCGAGGCGGTGTGCGTGGGGCGGATCGCGAGAGTGGAACAGCTTCCGAGCGGACGTTTCAATCTTCTGCTTCACGGGCTGTGCCGGGCGCGGATCGACGAGCTCGATCCACCGGCGGACGAACGACTTCATCTTCGAGCCTGGCTCCGTCCGATCGAACCGGACTTTCAGTCCGCTCCGACGCTTCCGGAAGCGCGCCGGACGATTCGAAGCCTGCTCGGGAACACCCGTCTTCGCCGACTGGCGGCGGCCGGCATGGCGACGGAGTGGCTCGATCGCGACGATCTGCCGACGAGCGTGGTCCTCGACCTCATCGGATTCGCGGTGGTGCGGGACGAGGCGATCAGGTATCGCCTTCTCGAACAAGGCGACTGCCGACGCCGAGCGGAGACGGTGACCCGTGAGTTGAAGATGCTCGACCGACTGGTCGCGCAGGCCGATCTTCAGAACCATGCGTCCTGGCCGAAGGGCCTGAGCTGGAATTGATCGGACGACTCACTTCCGCGGATCGGGCGAGTAGTCGAGCGCTTCGTTCCATCCGGCGACTCGTTCGGCGTGGACGTCGAGCAGGGGAGTGGGGTCGCCTTCGATGATGATCCGACGGAGAACGTCGTCTTTCATCAGGCCGATGACCACATCCTGTCCTTCCACGACTTCGCCGAAAATCGGATACTTGAACGTGTAACGCTCGCTCTGCGGCTTGGTCGTGACGAAGAACTCGTTGGTTCTCACCATGGCGGTCGGATCGTCACCGAGTCGGACCATCGCGACCATGCCGCCTCGATCGAATTTCAGATCCGCCGCGAACTCGGGGGCGATCGAGTATCCCGGGAAGTACCGCTCATTCTCGTCGTTGAACGGGTTTCCGACCTGCCTGATGACCCGTGAGTGTCGATAGAACGAGAGATCGTCGAAGTACCCGCGTTGCACGAGGTTCACGAAGTTGGCGCAGCTGATCGGCGCGCGATCCGGACGAAGCTTGAAACGAAAACTCCCGCGATCGGTCTCGACCGTCGCGAAGAGCGGACCCTGATCCTCCATGGTCGCCGGCGCAGAGGGTGTCACGGGCGTGGTCGAGGGATCGCCGCATCCCACGAGCAAGAGGAAGGCGGCGATCATGCCGAGTCGGGTGAAGCAGCGTCCGTGAAGTCCTGATGTGCGTGGCGTGCTGGGTGGCATGAAGTCGATCCGGTGCGAGGGACACGAGGCGGACGGATTTCCAGGAAAGAAGTCACAGGATACGATCTGGATCGGAGGTGGACGCCATGTTCCGATCGCTATTCATCATTTGGCCGTCTGAGTCGAAGCGCCGCATTCGAAGACCACTCGGGTTTCTTGTCGGGGTGGCAGGCGCGTCGGCGATGATCGGTTCCGCACCGCCGACGCTCGACGGAGTGGAATCCTCGCTGTTGAAGTCCTTCGGCGGTGATCTCAAGGTGACGTCGAGCACGGCGAAGATCGATCGGAAGAAGGTCCTCGATCGAATTCTCCAGGTGGGCGACGCCGATTTCGTGCAGTACGACGGCGATCACCGCACGCCGATCCGGGTCACCACGAAGAAGGCGGGGAAGACGCCGGGCGACTGGCCGAAGGGGGACTCGTCGCCGGTCCTGCTGACCGTTCCGGGCCACTCTTCGAACTGGATGATTCGGAAGGGAGATTCCATCGTGGTCCCGGTTCAGGCCGATCTCACCGAATCGGTGTCGGTGCGATACGACCCGCCGGAAGTCCGCGCGTTCGCAGGAGCGGATCCGGCGCCTCTGACGATGTCCGTGAAGGTCTACGACATTCACGGAACCGGATCCCCGGAGCACACCGGTAGCTTGAAGGTGACGGCCCGTGATCGTGGCGTCTGGAAGGTCGTGACGCCCGGAGGAACCTTCGATGCCGTGCTCTATCGCATCGACTACCAGGGCGAGATCGGACCGGCCTCGGTCGAGGATTCCTCCCTGGTGTTCGCATCACCCGTCGCGGGCATCATCGCCAGCGTGAATCACAAGAAGATCTCGGCGCTCATCTTCTACAACAAGGACACGCGATTCGCCTACACGCTGGCGCCGACCGGGAAGTGACGCGGCCTCCGCCGGAGATCAGGACTCGAGGCGAACCCCCTGGCAGGCGTGGACGATCATCGACTTCGGGGTCCTGCCGTAGGCATCCGCGAAGCGTCTTTCGACCGTCTGCCGCACGGTTTCGATCGAGGGAGACTCGACCAGGAGAATGGCGCTTCCGCCGAAGCCGCCGCCGGTCATTCGAGCACCAAAGCAGCCTTCGTCACGCAGGTCGGCGGCGGTGTCCACGATGCAATCGAGTTCGGGAATCGAGACTTCGAAGAGTTCACGAAGCGAGCGGTGGCCGTCGAGCAGGATCTCGCCGAGTTCGCGCAGATCACCGGCTTCAAGCGCGGCGACCGCGTCGTCGACCCGGGCATTCTCCTGAACGACGTGGGTCGCTCGTCTTCGGTCCCGTTCGGAGAGATCGGCGTCGGCGAGTGACTCGATCGATGCATCCCGGAGTGACCCGGCAAGGACCGCCTGGACCCGTTCGCAGGACTCGCGTCGATCGGCGTAGCCGCCGTCGGAGAGTCGATGGGTGACTCCGCTGTCCACGATCAAGACGACGGCCTCCTCCGGTGACGGCATCACCACCGGAGTCAGGCGAAGGTCACGGCAGTCGATTCGAAGGGCCTTGCCTTCGATGCCTGCGGCGGAAATCAGCATGTCCATGATGCCGCAAGGGGTTCCGACGAACTCATGTTCGGCGGCCTGGGCCTGTCGGGCGAGGGTGTGGTGGTCTGCGGGCCGGTCGAAGAACGCGGCGAACGCCGCGCCGAGCGCCACCTCCACTGCGGCGCTCGACGAAAGCCCGGCACCCATGGGGATGTCGCTGGTGACCAGGACATTCAAGGGCTTCCCATCGGTGCCACCAGCGGCATGCAGGACGCCGAGCAGGTGGTTCACGAAGCGGTGATCCGGGCTCGGGTCGGGGACGGTGATCGGGGCTCCGGGATACTCGGCGGAGACTTCGAGATCGTGGGCGACGAAGACCGATCGATCGTCGGTGCCGGTTCCGATGGCGATGGCGGCTCGTGGGTCGATCGCGAATGGAAGCACGAGACCCTCGGTGTAGTCGACGTGTTCTCCGATCAGATTCACCCGGCCCGGTGCGGACGCCACGCAGGCGGGGGCCTCGCCGAAGCGATCGAGGAATGCGGACCGGGCTCGATCGGCGGTGGTCGGGCGCGATGGGTCGTTCGGGCCGGTCATGGAGCGTCCGGGGCCGATCCCTCGGAGGTGTCGGGATTCGTCCATGCGGGCTGTTCACGAATCAATCGAAGGTCTTCGACGGTCTCCCGGAGTCGATCTCGCGACCACTCGTCTCGGCGGTCGTAGGCGCCGGTGGCGGCACGATGGTTTCGCACTCGAAGTTCGATCTTCTCGCCCAGACCGGCCAGAGGTCGCACCAGTTGATCGAATTGCTTCCGTCGCTTGAGGACCAGATCGAGCAGATCGATCTCGTTCTGCAGCGCGATGATGTCGTCGTCGATGCTCGGGCCATCGGCGATCTCTGAGAAGGGAATCGAAGCGCCGACGTGTCGATACTGGGCCTGGAGCGTCAAGTCGGCCTGGCGCGCCGCATCGACGCCCAGTCGGTTGAGTCGATCCGCGGTCGCCGCGAGGAGCGACTCGATGTCGTCCTTGGAGCGTTCGTCGATGTCATCGGATTCCAGGACGTCGAAGATCAACCGGTCGAGACGCAGGTCTTCGACGAAGAGTGCGGGGTGGGCGAGTTCGTGGTGCCGTCGGACGATCTGGAGAAAGACCAGTGGCGGCAGGCGTCGGGCGAGACCCGCGACCATCTCCGCGTTCAGTCTTCGTCGAGGGATTTCGGTCGCGACCATGGCATCATCGAGCGCTTCGAATTCCGCCTCCAACCGTGCTCTTTCCTCGCCGTCGACGAGTCGTCGCCAGCCGGGTCCGAGTTCGACCTCGAGGTTCGCCCGCATCCGCTCGATCGCTTCGAGTCTCGACCATCGGTCCACCAGCGCCGTATCCACTTCGACGTCCCACTGGTCGAGGGCGGGAAGCACTGCATCGAGAAGCTCGGGATCCGCGGCGACGGACTCGAGCAGGTCGGCGGCCTCGATCGACGTCCCCGGGAGTCGGTCCGGGAAACCGAGGAGCTCGCGACGACGCTTCCTCCGTTGTCGCACGGTCGCCGCGGATTGATCACCCTTGACCTCTTCGCCGCGCTCCGCGAGACGAAGGCGATCGAAGACCGCGGCGTCCGCGGCGTCGGCGGCGCGAAACGCCTGTCCCCGCGCATTCAGGAGTGCCGTGAGTTCGGGCGTGAAACTCGTCTCGATCCGGCCGATCTGAGGATCGATGGAGAAACAGGCTGCCCAGCGCTCGCGGATCGTCTTGATGGGGCCGTCGAGAAGGGGTTCCCAGGTTCGCTGGTAGGTCTCGATGGCTTCCGCGACCGCTTCGTCGTCCTCGATTCCGAGTTTCTCGGCCAACCCGCGGATCCGAGCTTCGTCCATGGCCGACGGTTCGTAGAGCGAACGAAGATCCCGTTCGAGTCTCGCTCGCTCGGCCGCGGAGATCTGCGCCTCCGCGGTGTCCGGGGCTCCGAGGATCATCAAGGTCAGGCAGAACGACAGGAACGTCACGCGGCCTGTGATCATCGATGATGCTGGAATGGAATCGATCTTGAGCGTGGCGAAACTCCGTCCGAGGGGACCTGGTCGGTCATGGTGGTCAGTCCTGAAGATCGTATCGGTCCACCCAGTCCCGATCCTCTTCATATCCCACTGCAACGAGCGCGTCTCCCGCGAGTTCGTCGAATCTGCGTGCGGCGGTGGGCCCGAAGTGATTGACCCAGTCGCCGGCGACGCCCTTGCGGATGAACGAGCCACGGTCCTCTTCGCCGGCCTTTCGTCCGCCGGTCTGTCGGGCCATCGAATACTTCTCGACCGTCTGTCGGACCACCCAGTCATCCGGGCGATTGCCGGTGAGTCCTTCGATCGAGGAAGAGAGCGTTTCAGCGGTGTCCGCGACGAGATCTTCGTAACTCAGATAGACGACGCCCGGTCGGCCGCGTCCGCCGTCATGCCACTCCATCACGTGGTCCCGCCAGTTTCGGGGTGAGTCTCGAGGGTTCTGGAACTCGTGCTCGATGAACGGACCGAGATTTCGTCGAGTGTCGTCCGGGTCGTAGCCGGCGCCGAAGATTCGATCGTAGACCTGCCCGAAGCGGCGGACGACGGTGGGATTCCCCGCCTGAAGTTCACGCATCCGGTGAAAGTAGAAGGACACCATGACATCACGCCCGTCACGGCGGAGGTACCAGGCATGGTCGAGTCCCTTCCGCCACGGCCAGTGATTGTGAAGAACGCAGGCGCAACCGATCGGAAAGATGTTGTGCTCGGGGTAGGGGATCTGCATGACTTCCGAGGCCATCTTTCCGAACCAGGTCCCACCGGCCTTCGGATATTCGCAATCGAGATGGAAGTTCAGGGTCCGCCCGTACCTCGTGGCGAGGCTGCGATTCAGTCGGTTGGAGACCGAACGCATCGTCACGACGACGCGGTTCTGCACCGGCGCAAATCCCATTCGAGCGTTCTTTCGAGGCGTGGCGGTACTCATGTCTTTCATGATACGGAGGAGGCGGTTCAGGGGGTGGGGCGACTGGTCTCCGAGCACGCCTACGGGATGGCGACGGAGGAATGGTACGCTTCGGGACCCCGATGCCCGAATGGAGCCGATGATGAGCGGATTGGTGATCTTCGATCTCGATGGAACCCTGGCGCTCACCAGCGAAGTCGATGATTCCTGTTGGATCGAGGCGGCCCGCGAAGTCCTGGGACTGGAGTCGATCGAGACCGACTGGGGGCACTATGAGCACTCGACCGATGAAGCGATCGCGATGGAGCTCATCTCCCGACGGACGAGTCTTCCGCCGACCGAGGACACCGTGCATCTGGTCCGGGACGCCTTCGTGCGTCGCGTCGAAGCCGCGGCCGGACGAGACCCCGGACTCTTCCGGCCCGTGCCCGGTGCCACGACCGTCTTCGCTCGGCTTCGGGATGCCGGTTGGCAGGTGGCGATCGCCACGGGCGGCTGGAGAACCACCGCTCGTCTGAAGTTGAAGGCCGCGGGTGTGTCCGATTCGGAGGTTCCGGCCGCCCATGCGGACGATGGACACCCCCGCGAAGACATCATCAGACGAGCCTTCGAACGAGCGTCCGATGTTTCCGGTGAGGAGATCGAGCGGGTCGTCTACGTTGGAGATGGTCGTTGGGACGTGATCGCCACCGATCGAATGGGGATCGGATTCGTCGGTCTCGCGGGTGGTGATCGGGCGG
Source organism: Phycisphaerales bacterium (assembly GCA_014237965.1). Classification (GTDB taxonomy): domain Bacteria; phylum Planctomycetota; class Phycisphaerae; order Phycisphaerales; family SM1A02; genus UBA12014. The sequence goes on from JABABZ010000006.1 coordinate 23,020, forward strand.
AGATGCTCCGCGCCGCGGGAGCGGCGGATGTGAGACCGGACTACCTCGATTTTTCAGCGTTCCTATCTGCGGTGAATCGCCGTGCAACGCCGTTTTCTTGACTCACATGACCGATTGACGGGTCAATCGGACGCGTCCCCGTCGCGGTATTGATTATCTTCTATCTCCGTGACGTCGGTTTTCGATATCGCCGGACAGGGTGATCTCGAAGTTTCGGTGCGACGGTCTTCTTCGTTTCCTCTTCCGGGATCTTCCCCAGTTCGGAGCTTCTCATGACGACGATGGCGCTTCTCATTCCTCTCTTGGTCGTTGCAGGCCTGGTGTTACTCGTGGTCATTTTCGTGATCGGTCTCTACAACGGCCTGCAGCGGAAGAAGCTCGGTGTCGAGAATTCATGGAGCGACATCGATGTCCAGCTCAAGCGACGGCATGATCTGATTCCGAATCTGGTGAACTCGGTCAAAGGCTACGCCTCGCACGAATCCGGCACCTTCGAAGCGGTGACCGCGGCTCGGGCGGCCGCGACGAGTGCCAGCGGAGTCTCTGAACAGGCGGGCGCCGAGAGCATGCTGACGCAGGCGCTCGGAAAGCTCATGGTGGTCGCCGAGGCGTATCCGGATCTCAAGGCGAACACGAACTTCCTTCAACTGCAGGAAGAACTGACCAGCACCGAGAACAAGATCGGCTTCGCTCGACAGCACTACAACCGAACGGTGAACACGTACAACGAGGCGACGAAGGTCTTCCCGTCGAACATCATCGCTGGAATGTTCGGATTCAACGAGAAGGACTTCTTCGAACTCGACGAGAACGAAGCGGCCGCCGTGAAGCAGGCACCGAAGGTCGAGTTCTGAGTCGTCGTCTTCGAGGTCCGCGTGAGGTGGTCTTCTTCCGTTCTTCGCATGCCCGTGGGGGATCGAGGAAGTCGGAGATGGCGTCCGGTGGTTTTCTCCGGTGGGGCCGACACGGGAGGGTTCGGCCATGGAAGTGATCCTGATCATCCTGGTCGTGGTGGCCGTGATCGCGGGGCTGGTGTTCAGTCATCGGCTGGCGCGAAAGCGACGAGAGGCGATGCAGGCGTTCGCGGCCGACCGCGGACTTGCTTTCATCGCGGGGCACGATTCGTCTCATGACGATCGGTTCGGACGTTTCGGAATGTTCCGGCGGGGGCATTCCCGCGCCGCTTTCAACACGATGGACGGAACGATGGCGATGGGGGACCGGTCGGTCCGGGTTCGAGCCGGCGACTTCAGATTCCGGGAGGAGCGTGGATCCGGCAAGAATCGACGGACCGTGACCGTGAATCTCAGTTACCTCATCGTGTGGAATCCATTCGGCGAGGGACCGGAGACCATCGTCCGCCGTGAGGGGATCTTCGATCGTTTGAAGGGCGTGCTCGGCTTCGATGACATCGACTTCGAGAGCGTCGAGTTCAGCAAGGCCTATCACGTCTCCAGCGACGACAAGCGGTTCGCCTACGACCTCATCGACCCTCGGATGATGGAATTCATCATGTCCACCTCGCCGCCCGCGTTCGAGATCGACGGCGAACTCATCTGCATTTCGGACGGGAAGAGGCGGTGGGACATCGAGGGGTTCGGTCGGCACTTCGACTGGGCCCGTGATTTCCTGAACCACTGGCCTCGGCATCTGGCGAAGTCGATGGCCGAGCGAGACACGAAAGGAAGCCAATGATCGCGATCGTCATCGTCGGTGTGGTCCTGTTGATGGTCCTGATCTGGGCGGTCGTCACCTTCAATCGGCTGGTTTCCGTCCGTCAGCATCTCAAGGAGAGCTGGTCCGACGTCGACGTCGAGCTCAAGCGACGTTACGACCTCATCCCGAATCTGGTCTCGACCGTGAAGGGGTACGCGGCCCACGAGCGGGAGACGCTCGAGAAGGTGGTGGAACTCCGGAATCACGCCCAGGCGAACCATGGGCGTCCCGATCGGCAGAGTGGCGACGAGCAGGCCCTGGTTTCGGGGCTCGGAAGGCTCATGGCGGTGGCCGAGGCGTATCCCGATCTGAAGGCCGATGCGAACTTCATGGCCTTGCAGGAGGAACTGGCCAACACCGAGGATCGCATTGCGGCGGGACGTCGGTTCTACAACGGCAACGTTCGAGAGATGAACCAGCTCTGCACCACGGTGCCGTCGAACATCGTGGCGAATCTCTTCGGTTTCGAGTCGGAGGGCTTCTTCGAAGTCGACTCGACCACGCGCGAACCCGTCTCCACGGACTTCTAGCGACCCGAGCCCGGTTCGGCCGCCAAGATCCAGAGATCGATGTTCCCGGGACTGGCATTGATCGCTCATTGCCCCGATGATGCGGGCATGGCAAGAGAGCGAATCGTCTCCGGGGAGTCGCAGGATGGGGAGAAGCACTCCGTGCCCGAGCCCTCCGTGTCATCCGGGCCGGTGGTTCGCCCGAAGACCCTCCAGGACTACGTCGGCCAGTCGGCACTGGTCGAACGGCTTTCCATCGCGATGGAAGCGGTCAAAGGTCGCGGGGAGTCGATGGAACATGTCCTGTTGCATGGCCCACCCGGACTCGGGAAGACCACCCTGGCGCATGTCATCGCCAATGAGATGGGCTCGACGGCCTGGGTGACCAGCGGGCCGGCCTTGAACAAGGCGGCGGATCTGGTCGGCACGCTGACGAAACTCGGCGAGGGTGACGTGCTCTTCATCGACGAGATCCACCGGCTGCCGCCCGCGGTCGAAGAGTACATCTATCCCGCGATGGAGGACTTCAAGGTCGACTTCACAGTCGACAGCGGGATGCACGCCAAGGTGATCACGCTCACGTTGAAACCGTTCACGTTGATCGGTGCGACGACCCGCGCGGGAATGCTCACGCAGCCGTTGCGAGCTCGTTTCGGGATCACGCATCATCTCGAGTACTACCCGCACTCCGACCTGATCGAGATTCTCCAGCGTGCCGTGGTTCGCATGGGTATCCCGACGGTGGCGGCCAGTGGCGTCGACGCGATCGCGGAGAGAAGTCGCGGAACACCACGAGTGGCGCTTCGGCTGCTTCGCCGGGTTCGAGACTTCGCGGAAGTTCGCGGAACGGGCGCGATCGACGCGCCGGCCGTCACGGCGGCGCTCGAACTTGAAGGCGTGGACGACCTCGGACTCGACGAGATCGATCGAAAGTACCTGCGGGTGCTGGCCGAGGTCTATGAAGGTGGTCCCGCCGGTCTGGAAGCGATCGCGGCCACGATGGGCGGCGATGCCGGAACGCTCGAGGACATCGTCGAGCCCTACCTGCTTCAGATCGGTTTTCTTTCACGGACCCCGCGAGGCCGGAAACTCACGGCTGCCGGCGAGGGGCACCTGCGGGGCTGAGCGCTGCCGCGACGCGCCGGATTCAATACGTCGGGAAGCCCACGCCGGGTGTCGGAGGCACGGCGATCCGCAGGCCGAAGATCGTCTCGTCTCGGATCAGGTCGTATCCGACCGTCATGGAGAAATTGAAGTCGGGGAGCGTTCTGACGATGGAGGCGCTCGCGGCGCGGAACTCGCCACGGCGCAGGTCGTACTGCGGTGAGATTCCGAGTTGATACAGGCGGCCGATCCGATACCGGAGTCCGGCCTGGAGCAGTTCGTCGTCTGTGGCTGCGAGGAATCGATACTCCAGATAGGTGCTCGTGTCGGGGGCGTGGTTCATCTCGACGCCGACCGATCCTCGCAGCAGACCGTTGATGTTCCGGACTTCCGGAGATCCCGAGGTGAGGTCGACGACCTCGCGGTCGTCCCACCCGAAGAGTCCGGATCCGGCCAGGGTCAGCGAACTGCTCAACTGCCAGATCGCGCTTCCGTAGGCGTGGCTGCCCCATTGGCTCAACTCCGGTTCCCAGCTGTAGAACTGGGGATACGGAGATTGCACCCATGAGTAGGGGTTGTACTGGGTCAGCGGCGCCAGGCTGGGCTCGATGGCGGAAGACCGTTGGAAGTCGTCCGCGCCGTCGTTGAAGACGGCGCCGTAGTCGAGGATCAGAAAGTCGACGGACTCACGGTTGCCCGGTCCGCCCCGCTGGGTCTGCAGCGTCTGGCGAATTCCGATCTGTGCCGCGGTGCCGCCGGTGGCGCCTTCGATGCGCTGGTCGTAGATCGGAAAGGCGCCGGTGGGGAGGCTGTCCCATCCGTACCAGAGCGTTGCGTTGGGTTCGATGATGTGCCGAAGCCGGTGGACGTCGAAGAAGTCGCTTCGCGCGTCATTGTCGATCTCGACGAAACTGGTGCTCGCCCGGGCGCCGCCGCCGAGCATCACGCGGTACTCGTCAAGGTCCTGGTCCAGTCCCTGCTTCTCTCGATACTGGTTCCAGTTGCCGTTCATGTACCCGGTGAACCGTCCGAAGACGAAGGGCGAGACGTTCCAGCCCTCTCCGGAGATGGGAAGCGCGAACTCCTGTCGGGTGTGGAATCGCTGGACGAGGTCGTCGTTGTAGCCGACGCTCTCATAGAGCGAGCTCACGGTGTCGGAGGCGTCGTCGGTCGCGAAGGCCTGCTTCTTGACGCCAAGGCTCTCGGCGGTGCCCGCGGTCGGAGAGAGTCGCATGCTCGAGAAGCCGTAGTTGCTCGACCAGGTCACGGTCTCGAACAGGTCGTCGCCTTCACGGTCGTAGGTGATCTCGGGAAGTTTCTCGACCTGATAGGGCCGGCTGGCGATCAGCCATCCATTCGAGATGAAGTCGTTCAGCTTCGACTTGCCCAGGAAGGACAGCGAGGTGTTGTCCGGGCTGTAGTCGAGATACAGGGACGACTCGTACTCGCGTCGGTTGTTGTACGCCCGTTGTCGCCACGACGTGGCCCAGGTCTGATCGGAGAGATAGGACAACTGGGCTTCGAGGTAGAGGTCCGCGGAGAGCACCGCGCGATACTCGCCCACCACCTCGCCGCGAAGACCTTGATCGATCTCGACATTCCGTCCCGACGTCGTACGGTCGGTACCGCCGAAGTCGTAGAGTCCGTAGAGGTCGACGGAGCCGGATCCGGCGATGCCGCCGAGCCGAGACAGTTCGAGGTCGAGTCCGACGGCGGGGCCTCGTTTCTCGAAGCCATCGATGAGCAGATCCGCCGCGACCCAGTTCGGTTCCGCCAGACCGAGGAGTCGGAAGAGATCCCAGGTGGTTCCGATTCCGAACCCCTTGTCGGCCTGGTAGCCGGAACTGAGTCTCTTCAGTGGCGGCTGTTCCGCCGTGCCTTCGAATCCCGGCCAGTAGAAGAAGGGGATCCCGCTGGCGTTCATGGTGAGACCGTCTCCCTTGACCCAGGTCGTGGTCTCACCGTTGGAGTCGGGTCGTTCGGTCACGGTCACCCGCTCGAGGCCGATCGAGAGATGCGGGTTGAAGAACTCGCTGGTCGAGATCGTCGCCCGGTCGGCCTTCCACTGGTCGGAGGCGAGCTGCCGCATCTCCTCGGCCCGGGCGTAGACCGGAAGCACTCGTCCTCGGCGGGAATAGGTCCGAAGGACGGCATCCATGATGACCGCCTGGTTGTTGGGAAGGTCGTAGTAGACGCTCGATCCTCTGAGCGTGTAGTTGCCGTCGCTCGCGCGGACCGCGCCCTCGAGGAAGATTCCGGTGATTGCTTCGGCCTGGACGGTGGCGGTCCCTTCGCGGAGCCCGCGAATGGTTCCGGGAGTCAGGAAGACGACGCCTCGTTCGGCGACCAGCGAGAGCCTTCGAATGTCCTCGCCCGTGTTGGCGCCGTCGTAGTCGATCACCACGGACCCGACCACGACGACGGCATCGCGCGCCTCGTCGATGATCACATCATTCGCGTTGAAGGAGACCAGGCCTCTCGGATCGAAGATCGGAACCTCGCCGCTGCCGGATACCGGAAGTTCGATCTCGGTCGGACCGGTTGCGATGGTCGTGGGAGGTTCCCGCACGATCCTGCCCCCGGGTTCGAGGACCGGTTTCGGAGGGCTTGCGGGAATCTGTACATCGAGTCGGTTGCCGAGAGACGGGAGAGGGCGAGTGACGAGCGTCTTCAAGTACCTGGCGAGACGTCTTTCGCCACGGGCCACGGTGGCGTTGCGCACCGGTTCCTTGTCGAGGAGAACGGTCCTCATCCTGACCGTTCCGGAGATCGTCGCGGTGACCAACACGTCCTGGCCGGAAGCGCCGAGACCCGCTCGTCGGGTCGGCTCCGAGACTTTCGGGAACCAGAATGCGACCTGAGTCACGAGCCCGTCCCTGGTCGGGAGGCGATTGATCCAGATCAAGGCCGCGTCTGCACGGAACGCATAGGTTCCGAGGGTGACTTCGACGTCACCTTCCAGATAGAGCCTCTTGGTGTCATCGACCGTCCAGTCTCTGACCTTCCTGGCATCGATCTCGAGATCGTGCTGGACCGGCAGAATGGGCAGGACGAATCCCCCGAGGCTGGATCCATCGATCGCCACTCGTCGAGTGGGCGGTGTACTTCGATCATCCTGATCGCTGCCGCCACTCGGAGCGGCGAGGGAGATTCCGCCGATCAGGAGGCTGCCGAAGGCTGCGATGAGCAAGGGGTGAAGCATCGTCGCTGGAGATGCTACCGGTCACGCCGATTCGGCGCTGGATTCCATCGATTCCCGGTGCTCCGGGTCAGACTCGATAGCCGACCATTCCCGGGTCGGTCGAGGTGAGTTCCTTGAGGAGCGTCATGCAGACGATTCCAACGAAGGTGAACACCGCCATCAGGATGGTGGCCTGCCAGAGTCCGAGCGCTGCGAACCAGGCCACCCCGTAGACGCCATGCCACATGGCGCCGTATCGGCGGAGTTTCTCGGCGCCGAGGGCTCCCCCGACCGGACCGACCTTCCGCCAGGCGACCGCGATGAACGCGATGATCGCCAGAATCGGCCACACGAGCGTTTCAAGTCCGAGGTCGCCGGGGAGGAAGTACCCCATCGGGTCTCTCCTCGCAGCGATCCCGAGGATGACGATCGACCAGAAACCCCAGCCGAGGAGGATCCCGGCCATCCCGAGTCCGGTGAGCTGGGGACGCTTTCCCTCGAGATGATGGCCGATGACGGAGATCACGAGAACATGCGTGAAGATCAGCCAGATCGGGAGCATGAAGGCGATCTCGTGATTGGGAACCAGCATGTGGGCGACGTGAACCAGCCCGGCCGTGACCACGCCGACCGCGGGGAGGTGCTTCCCGGTGGCGTTGTAGAAGAGCGCCGCCGTGGCCGCCAGGACGGCGAAGACGAGTCCGCCGGTGCCGAATGGGATGGCGGCTGCGATGGCGAGGAGCAGGGCTCCGATCGTGATCACCACTGCCTGGGCGGCGCGAATTCTCCCGGCCGGAAGAGGGCGATCGGGGCTGAACGCCGCATCGTGTCGGAGGTCCAGGAGGTCGTTCAAGCTGGTGGCGAACGCGAAGAGTCCCACGGAAAGCAGCGCGGCGGTGACCAGGCCGATGATCAAGGGCATCTCGAAGGCCGGGAGGAGTTCGTATCTGGGATCCTGCCGGGTGTAGACGACGATGAACCACACGTCGGCGATCGCGCCGAAGACCAGTGAGAGTCGGGTCAGCTGGAAAGCGGTCAGGAGTTTCTCGGCGAGCCGCTGCATCGGCGTCGATGCTACCGATCGGGCCGGGTTGCCGTACGATGTGCCGTCCACGGGTGATCGGCGTTGCCTCGCCATCGGCCGTGAAAACAGGGATTTCGACTCATGACCGCATCCGACACCATCGCCGCCGACGCCTCCGGACTCCGGATCGCGGTTCTGGTGAGCCGGTATCACGTCGCGATCACGGAAGCCCTGGAGGAAGGGGCGCGAAACGCCTTCACGTCGGCCGGGGGTGCTCCCGGGGATCTGGAGATCTTCGACTGCCCTGGCGCCTTCGAACTCGCCGGACTCGCCTCGGTGGCGATGGAGACCGGAAGATTCGATGCCGTCGTCTGTCTCGGTTGCGTGATCCGAGGGGAGACCAGTCACGACGAATGGATCAACTCGGCGGTCGCGAACGAGTTGGCGGCGATCTCGAGCCGCCACGGTCGTCCCGCCGCATTCGGAGTGATCACCTGCAACGACATGGATCAAGCCCGATCCAGATCCGGAGGAGACCGTGGCAACAAGGGTGTCGAATCGATGAATGCCGCGATCGTCGCGGTCCGGGTCGCGGTCGCGATCCGAGACGGAGCCGGTTCATGAAGATCGACCGCGACGCTCGCCGATGCGCCTTGCAGGCGATGTACCAGTTCGACGCCGTCGGTGCCGGCGATCACGAGATCATCAGAGAGTCGCTCGAAGGCTCGAGTGCCGCTCCCGAGAATCAGGAGAAAGGATTCGCGCTCGCGACGCTGGCCTGGGAGTTCCGGGAGGAGAGTGACGAGATGATCCTCCGATTCTCGCCCGACTGGCCGATCCATCGACAGCCGATGGTGGATCGAAATCTCCTCCGACTCGCCTGTTACGAGATCAACCACGGGGAGACACCGGCGAAGGCGGCGATCAACGAGGCCGTCGAACTGGCCAAGGAATTCGGTGGCGAGAAGTCTCCGGGATTCGTGAATGCGCTTCTGGATCGCGTCATGCGCGAGGCTGCCTCATGAGGTTCTTCAGGAAGGCGGCGGGTGCGGTCCGGCAGGGGCTCGCCCGCACCAGGTCGGTTCTGGGGACGGGACTCCGGTCTCTGCTCGCCGGCCGTCGGCTCGATGACGATCTGATCGATCAGATCGAGGCGAACCTGATCGGCGCCGATGTGGGCGTGAAGGCCACCGACGAGATCGTCGGTGAACTTCGAGAAGCGGTTCGCAAGGGTGAATTGGAAAAGGGCGAGGATGCGATCGAATTCCTGAAGTCGCGCTTGAAGCGGCGGTGGGATGATGCGCCGATCGACATCGCGGTCGCCGACGCGTCGCCGACCGTGGTCCTCGTGGTCGGCGTGAACGGAGTCGGAAAGACCACGAGTGTGGCGAAGATCGCTCACACACTGCGCGGGGAAGGGCGAAGCGTCGTTCTCGCCGCGGCCGACACCTTCCGGGCCGGGGCGGTCGAGCAACTCGCGATCTGGGCCGATCGACTCGGAGTGGATCTGATTCGCGGCGCCGCCGGTGCCGATCCCGCCGCGGTGGTCTTCGACGCCGTGGACGCGGCCCTCGCCCGGAACGCGGATGTGTTGCTGGTCGACACCGCAGGTCGTCTTCACGTCGAAGCGAATCTGATGCGACAGCTGGTCAAGATCCGGGAAGTCATCGCCCGCAAGATTCCGGGTGCGCCGCACGAAGTCCTGCTGGTGCTCGACGCGACCAGCGGCCAGAACGGACTCCAGCAGGCGACCGTCTTCGGGGAGGCCGTCGGCGTGACCGGCATCTTCCTCGCCAAACTCGACGGGACGGCCAGGGGTGGCATCGTGGTCGCCATTCGTGACGCCCTGAAGGTTCCGGTGAAGCTCGTGGGAGTCGGGGAACGGGTGGAGGACGTCCAGCCGTTCGACCCTGACGCCTTCATTGACGCGATGTTCGCCGCCGAAACGGAATCAGCCTCGACATCCTGACCCCATCTCGTACGATCATGGAGCGGGGAGGGGTGGATGGCCGAATCCACCACTACCGGCTCACGAAGTCGCCTCTGGAGAAGACCCGTTCCGCGATCCGGGCATCCCGCCGGGAGAAACCGAACCGGTCGTCCCCGGTACAGATCCCCGTCGATCCCGAAATATCGAACCTGGAACAGTTCCCGATGAATTCCCGCCCCGAAAAGTCGATGCTCCGAGCCGCCGGGTTCACCCTGATCGAGACGCTCGTGGTCCTCGGAATCATCACGGTGCTGATCGGAATCTCGGTTCCGACCCTGCGCGGGATGCGCGAGGAGGCGCGGTCGACCGAGTGTCGGACGACGCTCCGGGAGATCGGGCTCGGTCTCTCCGCCTATCGAGCGAACATGAATGATCGGATTCCCTCCTGCGAGCCGCTTCCGGCGGTGATCGGGGACGAGACGGAGGGCGGTCTTCCCGAAGTGCTCGAGGGTTATCTCGACAAGGATTGCACCTGTTGGCTCTGCGGCGCGGACGGCGATCCGGAGAGCACGGTCACCGGCACCAGCTATCTCTACGTCCCGGGGCTTCTCCGCTACTCGCCGCAGATCCAGATCGCCGTGGCCCAGGCGCTGATTCCGTACCTCGAGAATCCGGATTGGAATCCGACGCAACTCGAACTGCTTCGTCGCAACATCGAGTCGCGTGAACTCATGGGCGTCTTCGTCCACGAGTCGGGTCGTCGACTTCCCTTGCTCATCGACAGTCAGGACCGTCATCCCGTCGGCGACTTGATTCCGAGAAACGCCTTGTTCACCGACGGAAGCGTCGCGCAGATGAGAGAGGCGTTCGCGGAGATGGAGGATGGCGGATGACCGGCATCGCCGAAGGATACGAGTCGATTCGATATCGGATCGAGCAGCTCATCAGCGGTCGGGAACGAACCGTCGCCACGGCGTCCATCGCCACGGTGGTCGGCGTGCTGCTCGTCTTGATCGTGATCTGGTGGATGGGTTCGAGATGGCGGCCGCCGCCGAGCATCTTCGATTCGCCGGTGGACGACGTGCTTGGCTATCTCGCGCTCGATGACTTCAACAGTCTGAGTCTCGAAGAGCGAATGAGGTATCTCACGGAGTTCGCGGGCCGATTCCAGGGCTTCGCTCAGGAGGAATCGGCTTCTGCGGCCGCCTTCCTCGCCGGGATCACCGGGCCGACTCGAGAGCAGATGCGTCAGAACGCCCGCATTCTCGTCAAGGACGTGCTGCTGGAGGGCGCCGAAGGCTACTTCGCGGTTTCGGAAGCGGATCGGGGCAAGTTCCTCGACGAGTGGATGGCGGGATGGCAACGCAAGGCCGAAGAGATGATCGGGCAGGGAGGGGACGCACGATCCGACGACGAACGAGCGGCGGAGATCCGGGCCGACGCTCGCGAAGACATGACCCGCGAGCGTGACACCGATCGAATTCCCGACCTGGACGGGAAGGCGGCGGAGCGATTCATCGGGTTCTGGCAGAGCGACGTCGATTCGGCGAGCACGCCTCGAGAGCAGGGGCAGATCATTCGGTTTCTCGACGATCTGCGGGTGCACCTCGCGAAACCCCCCGGGGCATGAGCGACCCGACGGAGCCGCTTCCAGCATTGGAGGCCGTGCCCGAGACGGCATCGGCCCTCGAACGAAACGAGTCCGTGATCGTCGTGGCCCCGCCGGGGACCGGCAAGAGCACGGCGCTTCCCTCGGCCCTTCTCGATCGGGTGAGTGGCCGGATCCTGGTCACGCAGCCGCGACGGCTCGCGGCGCGAATGCTGGCGACCCGCGTCGCGGGAATTCGTGGGACTCCCATCGGAGGAGAGGTCGGCTTCGCCACGCGGGCCGAACGACGAGAGGGACCGAAGACCCGACTCTGCTATCTGACCGAGGGGCTTCTTCTGAGGCGACTCCTGAGCGATGGAGGCCCTCGTCCGGATGATCTCGTGGTGCTGGATGAGTTCCACGAACGGTCGATCGATGCCGATCTGCTCTTCGGACTGCTCCGGGCCCGCCATGCCCGGATGCTCGTGACCAGTGCGACCCTCGATTCGACGGCGCTCCAGGAGTGCATCGATGCCCGAGTGATCGAGATCGAGAGTCGCCTGCACCCGGTCACGATCACGCATCGTCGGGCGCCGTCGGCGGACCCGCTCTGGGATCTGGCCGCCGTCGCGGTGCGCGAGGTTCTGGCGGATCAGGAGGATTCGGGGGACATTCTCGTGTTCATGCCCGGCAGGTTCGAGATCGATCGAACGGTGGAGGCCTGCCGGCGGGTGGCGCCGAGTTGCCAGGCCGTGCCGTTGCACGGTGGCCTTCCACCCGCGGCTCAGGATGCCGCGGTGGCCACCGACGGTCCGAGGAGGATCGTGGTCGCGACCAACATCGCTGAAACCTCGATCACCATTCCGCGGGTGACCACGGTCATCGACTCCGGCCGGGCCAGAGTCGCTCGATTCGATCGCGACCGTGATCTCGATCGGCTGGTCACCGAGCCCATCGATCGTTCGTCGGCGACGCAGCGGGCGGGCCGGGCCGGCCGGGTCCGTCCGGGACGATGCGTGCGTCTGTACACGGAGTCCGAGTTCCTTCGCCGTCCGACCCACGGTGAACCGGCGGTGGTTCGTGAGGATCTCTCCGCGCCGTTTCTTCGATTGATGGCCGCGGGTTTCGAGCCTCGGACCTTCCCCTGGCTGGACCTTCCGAGTCCCGAGGCCACCACGCATGCCCGAACGGTGCTCGCCTCGATCGACGATGTACCTCACGGCGCCGCCGACATGGTCTTCATCTGCACGTCGACGACGATCAACGAGGGACTTCTGCGCCAAGCCGCGGCCAAGGGAGTCACCGCTGCGTTCTGCGCAGCCGGCGGATATCGCGAAGCCGGACCCGAAGGAGTCGAGGCGGAGCAGAGCCTTGTCGCCCTTTG
>JABABZ010000006.1:35465-37909 GCA_014237965.1 Phycisphaerales bacterium
CGCGTGGGGCGATTCCTGTTGGAGGCAAGTCGCCGGGGGGGCGGACGGCTGGCGGCGTCATGCGGTGCGGTTCTCGGTGAACGGGACATCGCGCAGAACCTTCCGGCCGCGACCCTGCGAGGTCTTCTGAAGTCGGGAGATCCGCGAAGCGATCTGATCGCACGAGCAAGGCTGCTTCTGGGGGGAGTTCGTCGGTCCTCCGGTCGGGATGGTGGAGCGCTCGCGGATGCGGGTCGTGCGGCACGAGATCTCGGCCGGATCATCAGAGATGACGCCGAGGGCGATCCAGCCGCGATCGGACCGGCGCTGCTGGCGGCGTTTCCGGATCGCATCGCCCATCGACGTGATTCGACCCGTGATGAATGCACGTTGCCTGGTCGACGCAACGTCGTCTTGTCACGCACGAGCATGGTGCGAGACGCGGGATTTCTGGTCGCGGCATCGATTCGTGGAGCGGAGAATCGAGGTCGTGGAACCACCATCATCGACTTCGCGACGCCGCTCTCCGAGTCTTTCGTGGTGGAGGTCCTGGGAGATCGCCTCGGGCGGGAGGTCGGCTTCGCGTTCGATCGTGATCGTGGACTGGTCGAGAAGGTCACTGCCAGAACTCTCGATGGGATTCGGATCGACGAATCGCGGGCCAGCGTCTCATCCGAGGATCGAGCGGCCGCCGCGGACTGCATGCTCGACGCGATCGAGCGGGGTGATGCGTCGATTCCCGGTTGGACGGATGACGTGGAGGCCTTCATCGCTCGGGTCGAGCACGTTGCGACCTGGTTCCCGGACAAGGGGATCTCGCCCTTCCAGCCGGACGATCTGCAGGTGCTTCGGGCGGAGATCGTCGGCGGGCGGCACCGGCTTGCAGACCTTCCCGGTCCCGGCCGGATCCTGGAAATCGTCCGCTCCGGTCTCGACTGGTCGAAACTCGAATTCGTCGACCGCATGGCGCCGACCAGGCTCTCGCTCGGGGGCGGAAGATTCGTCGGACTGACCTGGCGACGCGGGGAGCCTCCCCGAGGGTCCGCTCGGATCGGCGATCTGCTCGGCATCGAATCGACGCCTGCGGTGGCTGGGGGGCGGGTTCCGATCGTGCTGGAGATCCTGGCTCCGAATCGGCGCCCGGTTCAGGTCACCGACGATCTTGCCGGATTCTGGACAAACGCCTATCCGGAAATCCGAAAGGAACTTCGACGACGGTATCCGAAGCACCCCTGGCCCTGAGATGGATCTTCGCCCGGGAGTCTTCGCGGGAGGCGTTACAATTCCCGCCGCCATTCCATGTCTTGAAGAGTCAGAAACGAAGCGATGCTTGATTTCCTGAAGTTGGGTCGCAAACGCAGGGCCGCCGTCGAAGCCGCCCGCACGTCTCGGAGTTTCATCCGGGGAACGGCGGACGGCTCGGTCACGGTCGTGAATCTCGAGCGGACGGGCTGGGCCTTGGATCCTGACGGGAGCGGTCGATCGATTCTGGACGTCCGGCCGGCCTCGGGGAGCGAGGTCTTCGACGAGAAGGATCACGAGGACGGGCTCCGAGGGGGTTTCCTGCGACTCGGTCGTGAGAGCACCGAGTGTCGCCTGCTTCGTTCCGCGATCGATCGACGATCCCTGGTGATCATGATCTATCCCGGAATCGCTCGTATGCGAGGGATTGCCAGCGAACTCTTCGAGGACTTCCTCAAGCGACGATTCAAGGTGGAGAGCCGTGAACTCGATGCGATCAAGCTCTACGCATCTTCGGTTCGGCCCGACGCGCATCGATTCGTTCGGAAGTTTCGTGGTCTCGGTGCGGATCAGGTCGTCTGCAATCTGAGCGGCGAGGCCTTCAAGTACCTTCATCTCTACAAGGACGACCGGGATGTGACGATCGATGCGGTGGACGCCGATTGGCCGCTGGGAAGCGATGCCGAAGATGAGGCATTCGTGCAGTTGACCGAGCGAGCGATTCGTTCAATAGACACCGAATACTTCGACCGTCTGCGACAAGCGATCGCCTCCCGAACCCTGCTCCTCATCCTCCCCGAGGAACGCCGACAACGACTCGCCGTTCTGGGTACGACAGGGCGTCTTCTTCTGCAGGCGCCGGGCGGCGAAATCGATCTCGGGTGTGGGAATGCGATGAGTCTTTTTCGTTCGCGAACCGGAACGAGATAAATTCCGCGTAACCCGTTGCCAAGGCCGAAGTTGTACTCTTTGATTTGATCCACGGCGGCGTGATCGCTACACTCTGGGAATGCCAGCAAAGAAATCTCGTCGCGGTGGCGGCGAATCCTCCGGGAAGCGGCCAGAAAGCCGTACCACCCCCTCTGACATGACGTCAGAGGCTGCCGGGGCCACGATGGCCGGCACCGACTCGAAAAAGACCTCCGAAAGGCCGCCCAAGACCGCAAAATCAACCGCCAAGAAGACCCCGTCCAAGAAGGCGACGGTGAAGAAGAAGTCCGCGG
>JABABZ010000070.1 GCA_014237965.1 Phycisphaerales bacterium
GGACGACGGGTGGTCGACCGGGTGGTGGAATCACTGGCGGCGTACGACCGGGAGACGCTGCGGCTTCGCGGTATTCTCGCGGATGCCTGGCAGTTCGACCCCGACGGTCGTTGGCTTCGCGTGCACATCGACCCGAAGGCGACCTTCAGCGACGGCGTTCCGGTGACCAGCGAGGATGTTCGCTGGACGTTCATGGACTTCATCAAGAATCCCCTGATCGAAGCGGAACGATCCCGCGCGACCCTCGACATGATCGAAGACGTCAAGGTGATCGACGAGCACAGCGTCGAGTTCGTCTTCAACAAGTCGCTCTTCACCAATCTCGATTACAGCCTCGGTGCATATGTGCTTCCGAAGCACTTCTACTCGAAGTTCGAGCCCGCGCAGATCAATCAGTCCACCGGGCTGCTTCTGGGCTCCGGTCCCTTCAGGGTCGAGAATCTCGACCCGGACGACCAGTGGTCGCCGGGCAGCGACATCGTGATCGCCCGAAACGAGCGGTACTGGGGCGCAGGATCGCCGCCGCTCGCCTCTCTTCGGTTCAAGGTCATCACCAATTCGCTGGCGGCGCTGGTCGCCTACCGAAACGGCGAAGGCGACATGCTGACGCCCAGTTCCCCGCAGTACGCCGAGTTGCGAGATGACGACGCCTTCGTCGGCGACAACGCGATCTACAACTGGCTCAACATGAGAAGCGGGTACTCCTTCATCGGATGGCAGTGCGGTCCTCGCGGTGGACCGGGAGGAAAGCTCACGCCCTTCCATGACGAACGAGTGCGAAGAGGCATGACGATGTCACTGGATCGAGACCGGATGATCCGTGACATCTGGGAGGGCATCGGTGTGGTGGCGACGGGACCGACCAGTCCGACGTCGCCAGCGTCCAGTGAGAACGTCACGCCCTGGCCGTTCGATCCGGAAGCCGCGGATGCCTTGTTCGCGGAAGCGGGTTGGGTCGATGCGAACGACGACGGCGTTCGCGAGTACCAGCTCGATGACGGCGTCTTTCCGAAGGGAACCGACTTCGAGTTCGAGTTCACCATCACCGCGAGCGGTGAGACCTCCGAACGGATCGTCAGTTATCTCAAGAGCCAGTGCCTCAAGAACGGCATCGTGTGCAATCCGAAACTGGTCGACTGGTCCTACTACAGCGAGATGCTCAAGAGCCGGAACTTCGACGCCATGATCATGGGGTGGAGTGCCAGCGCCCCGGAAAGCGACCCGCGACAGATCTGGCATTCGAGTTCGATTCTCGATCAGGGGGACAACTTCATCCAGTGGGGCAACAAGGACGCCGACGGCTTCATCGACGGCGGACGGAACACGCTCAACTTCGATGAGCGGATGGCGATGTGGCACGGACTGCACGAAGTCATTCACCAGGGTCAGCCGTATACGTTCCTTCGGGTCAGTCCGTGGATTCGTTTCGTCAAGCGAGACATCGGAAACGTGGTCACGCACAAGACGGGGCTCGAACCCCAGGAGTTCTTCCGAGCGGCGGTGCCAGCGCCCGGAAACTGATTCTCCCGCTCTCTTCATCGCTCCGATTTCTCCAGAGAAGAACTTCACTCGATGCTCGGATACATCGTTCGACGCCTGTTCCTGATGATCCCGACCCTCATCGGAATCACCTTTCTCGTGTTCATGCTTCTCGCCATGAGTCCGGGGGGGATCGGTGCATCGCTTCGAGTGTCCGGCGGGCAGATGGAATCGAGCAAGGCGGCGCTGGTCGAAGCGTATCTCGAGGATCGCTACGGACTCGATGATCCGGTGCTCATGCAGTACCTGCGCTGGCTCGGTCGAATCAGTCCGATCAAGACCGGCGAGCGCGATCAGGTGAAGCCCACTGGCGAGCTGGTTCGTCCGCCGAAGGCCTTGAAGCCGCCTCCGCTTGCCGATTCATGGTTCCGAGACGCCCGACTTCCGGAGGGAAGAGTCGCGGAGATCGAAGCCACCAAGGGGCCCGCCGCGGCAGGAACGGGCATCGGTCGCGAAGGCGAGTCGCCGGAGGTCATCGAGTACAAGGCTGCCGCGAAGAATTACGCGAAGGCTCGGGCGGACTATCTGGTTTCCAAGAAGAATCTGGACAAGGCGTTGGTTCGATACGCGGAGAAGTCGGGTATCGAAGGTGCGATCAAGGACGGCAAGCCGCAGTTGAAGGTCTTCGCGGCGTTGCCTCCCGACACGAAGGCGCCGAACTGGAATCTGGTGAGGAACGCCGGGTTGGTCGTGCTCGAAGCCTACGAGACGGCGGTCGCATGTCGCGCGCGAGAGATCGCGGCGTTTCGGGACGGGCCGTATCCCAAGGATGGCGTTCCCATCGTGCCTGGCGTGCTCAGTCTGGCGATGCCGGATCTCGGCGTCGCCTTCAGCCGCGGGCGCCCGGTCAAGGATCTCATTCTCGACGCGCTTCCAGTCACGTTGTTGCTGAACTTCGTCGCGCTGCCGTTCATCTATCTCATCGCGATTCCCGCCGGCATGCTGGCCGCCCGGTATCGAGGGTCGTGGTTCGACATGAGCAGCGGGGCGCTCTTCGTCGCGTTCTGGTCGATTCCGACCGTCTGGGCCGGTGTGCTCGCGATCGGGTACCTCGCGGACAATCAGTATCTGGGGTGGTTCCCCGTCGCCGGACTTCACGGCAACACCGCGGATGAGATGAGCTTCCTTCCCAGTTGGGGGTCGCAGGGCTTCAGCATGGGTTGGATCGGCGATGTCCTCTGGCACATCGCGCTTCCCGTCACCTGTCTGGTCTACACGGGGTTTGCGGTGCTCGCCAAGCAGACTCGGGCGGCCATGCTCGACAACTTCAATCAGGACTACGTGCGAACCGCGAAGGCGAAGGGTGTGCCTGGGCGGGATGTTCTGCTGCGGCACGTCTTCCGAAACAGTCTTCTTCCGTTGATCACGATGTTCGTCACGATCTTCCCCGCCATGCTCGCGGGTTCGGTCGTCGTCGAGAAGATCTTCTCGATTCCCGGAATGGGCAGCCTCATTCTCGAGGCGATCAATCTCCGCGATCGCGAGTTGATTCTGGCCAACACCTTCATGATCGCGGTGGTCAACCTTCTTGCGTTGCTCCTCGCCGACATTCTCTATGCGTTCGCCGATCCGCGGATCAGCTACGACTGATCCCGGTCCTGGCGCAAGTCGTTCGTTCTTCGTTCCTCTTTCCTCTTTCGAGATCCAAGCCCCGTGTCCGATCCTTCACCCAGCTCGACCAGCACCATTTCCGGCATCGACGTGATGCGCGGTGTGGGTGCGAAGCCTGCCAAGAGCTTCTGGGCCGACGCGTGGGATCGCGTTCTGCTTCGGTGGGCGGCCAGAATCGGCATCGGTTGGATCGTGATAATCGCGTTCTTCGCGGTGTTCGCGCCGGTCCTCGCCAACGGGCTTCCGCTCTGGACCACCGAGTTCGAGATGAACGCCGACGGTACTCGTGGTGAGATCCTCCGGGAATGGTCTCCGCTCTGGCGAGGTCTCGGTGCCGTCGATCTGCTGTTGCTCATCGGAACGGTGTTCGGGGTCCCCTGGATCGCGATGTCGGTCTCCGCGCTGCGACTCAAGAGATCCCATCGGCTCGGGATCCTCTGTGCGGTGATCGTCCAGGCGGGCTTCTCCGTGGTGATCGCCGGATGGGTGGGGGACTGGCTGACCGCACCGAACGCCGAGTCCGGGGTTCGGGCATTCGCGATCGAGAATGCGACGGCCGTGCCCTGGCTGGTCGGTGGTGGCATCAGCATCATTCTCGCGCTCGCCTGCGTCTTCCTGCCGACCTTCCGTCGCACGACCTCCCGGGTCACGCTGGTCGCCATCATCGGTGTGGTGAGCACGCTGGTCATCGTGGACCGATTCGATCCGCCGAGGGCCAACTACGACCGCTTCATCGATCTGGAGTTGAAGGGCAAGTACGAGAACGTCTACACGGTCATTCCGTGGTCGCCGACTCAGGCTCGAACCAATTTCTACGTGCTTCCTCCCGGGACTGTCGTGGATTCCGAGGAGCCCGATGCGGTGAACACCAGCTTCGGCGCCCGGACCTTCGTTCTGGGGACCGATTCGGTCGGGCAGGACGTGCTCAGCCAGATGATGCATGCCTGCCGGCTGTCCATCTCCATCGGCCTGGTCTCGACGGGGATCTCGGTGCTGATCGGGATCGTCATCGGTTCTCTGATGGGTTACTTCGGTGGTTGGGTCGATCTCGTGTTGAGTCGAGTCGTCGAGATATTCATGGCGATCCCGGTGCTCTTCCTGTTGATCGTCGCCGCCGCGGTTCTCCCTCGGAACACCTACATGATGATGGCGATCATCGGGTTGGTCAGCTGGACGCTCTCCGCTCGCTTCATCCGTGCCGAATTCCTCAAGATGCGGGCACAGGACTTCGTTCAAGGAGCGAGAGCCGCGGGGCTTCCCCTGCGATCGGTCCTCTTCCGTCACATGCTGCCGAACGGCATCACGCCGGTGCTCGTCCAGGCGTCCTTCGCGATCGCGGCCGCGATTCTCGCGGAGGCGACGCTCTCCTTCCTGGGCCTCGGTCCGGACGGCCAGGCGTCGTGGGGCAAGCTTCTGGCGAGCGCCACGGGGCAGACCGGCACCTTCAACTGGTGGCTCGCGATCTTCCCGGGGGCGGCGATCTTCCTCACCGTGCTGGCCTACAACCTCATGGGCGAAGCGTTCCGAGATGCCATTGATCCCAAGCTCAGGAAGGCGGCCCACTGATGTCCACGAACACGGGTGATGCCACCTCCACGAACGCGTCGAGCGACTGGACCTCGGACAAGCCACTGCTCGAGGTCCGTGAACTCGCGGTCAGCTTCCAGAACAGTGCCGATCCCGACGGGCCGCGAATCCAGGCGGTCGCCGGGGTGAGCATGACGATTCATCCTCGCCAGACGCTCGCGGTGGTGGGGGAGTCGGGCTGCGGGAAGAGCGTCACCGCGATGAGCACGATGCAGCTGGTCCCCCGTCCTCCAGGGCGATTCGACAGCGGCACGATCCTCTTCAAGGGCGAGGACGTCCTCAGTTTCGACGAACGAGAGATGCTCAAGCTTCGAGGAAGTGATCTGGCCATGATCTTCCAGGAGCCCATGACCAGCCTCAACCCCGTCTACACCATCGGTGATCAGATCACCGAGGCGATTCTTCTTCATCAAGCGGTGTCCGGACATGAAGCGGAAGCGATCGCGGTCAAGGCGATGGATGACGTGGGCATTCCCGATCCAGCGAACCGTCTCAACGACTATCCGCACCAGTTCTCGGGCGGCATGCGACAGCGGGTGATGATCGCGATGGCGCTGGCCTGCAACCCGACGCTCTTGCTCGCCGACGAACCGACGACCGCTTTGGACGTGACCATCCAGGCGCAGATTCTCGAATTGCTCCGAGAACTTCAGAAGACCAAGGAGATGGGCATCATGCTCATCACCCACAACCTCGGAGTGGTCGCCGAGAACGCCGACGTGGTCTGTGTGATGTACGCGGGCCGGGTCGTCGAGTACGCGAAGGTCTACGACCTCTTCGATCGCCCGATGCACCCGTACACCCGAGGGCTGTTCAACTCGATCCCGCGGCTTGGCGAACTCAAGAACCGACTCACCACCGTGGAGGAGGTCGTCGGCGATCCGGTGCAGTTCCAGCAACTCCCGGGCCACGAGCACGGGATCGTCCCCTGGTGGCCGGACCCGCCCGAGGGAGTCAAGCCGGAGTTGGCCCCCAATCGCGACGAGTACGTCCTCTACGAGATCGAGCCCGATCGCTGGGTCGGCTGCTTCCGATCGGAGTATCTGGAGGATCATGTCTGTCGTCCTCCGGATCTCGATTATCGCAAGGACGACCTCGCCTGATTCGATGAAGTCGCGTCGGCGACGACTCCGGATTCCGCGAGTGACGAACACGTTCCGGTCGGGATGGGCCCGACCCGTTCAGGAGACCAGAAGCATGTCCCTCATCGAAGTCGGTCGCAAGGCACCCGCATTCACCTTGCAGGATCAAGCTGGAAAGAAGCACGCCCTCAAGGATCTGGCCGGGAAGACGGTCGTGCTCTACTTCTATCCGAAGGATGACACCTCGGGCTGCACGGCCGAGGCGTGTCAGTTTCGTGATCAAGCCCCCGACTTCAAGAAGGCGAAGGCGGTGGTCTTCGGAATGAGCCCCGACTCGGTCGAGAGTCATCGCAAGTTCGTCGACAAGCATGAATTGAATTTCACCCTGCTCGCGGATCCGAAGAACGCCGAAGGAGATCCCAAGGTCTGCATGAAGTACGGGGTCTGGCAGGAGAAGTCGATGTACGGCCGCAAGTACATGGGCGTCGTCCGCACCACCTATCTCATCGGTCCCGACGGCAAGGTTGCGCAACGTTGGGACAAGGTGAAGGTCCCTGGTCACGCCGACGCGGTTCTCGAGGCGATTCGCGAGCTCTGACTCGTCCCCCTCATCTGGAAAAGAACGCGATCGCCGAGAGCAGCAGCAGTAGGCAGACGGCGAGCCAGACGGTCCCCAGAACGAACTCGAGAATCCGGCCTGGGGTGAACCAGTCGCGCCGTCGCAGACGATGGAATCGCGGCATCGCGGCGGAGGCGAGTCCGCACTCCGGACAGGTCGCGTTCCAAGGCAGGTTGACCAGCAGATGGCCGCAGGCCCGACAACTCGGGTGATCCTGATCGGGCGGTCTGCCGGGGCCTTCGATGCCTGCAGGAAGACCGCACTCCGGACATTTCGCTTGTTTCGAGAGCCCCCGGCGGTCGTAACCGCAGTGTCGGCATGTCGTTGTCGTCATCCGAGGCGTTCGGCGGCCCCGCAACACGCCGACGAGCACCGGGACACCGATGAAGATGCCCAGGAGAACGGCCATGACCAACATCGACAGGTCGTTTTGGTTGAACATCCGGCTGCTCCCGATCCCGCTCGTCCGATGTACCGTTCCTCGGCGATCCAGCGTTCGGCTCAGCGTATCATGACCCCATGGCGCAGCCGATCCTCAAGTTCAAACGTCTCTCGGAGCTCGCGGTGATCCCGGTCTATCAGACCGAACATGCGGCCGGAATGGACTTGCATGCCGCCACCGCCACGACCGTCGAGATTCCGGCTGGCGAAATCACGCTCGTCCCCTGTGGTTTCGCCATGTCGATTCCGCCCGGCTGGGAGGCCCAGGTCCGGCCTCGGAGCGGTCTGGCCGTGAAGCACGGCATCTCGCTTCCCAACACCCCGGGAACGATCGACGCGGACTATCGAGGAGAGGTCTGCGTGCCGTTGATCAATCTGGGCCACGATGCGTTCACGGTCGAGCCGGGGATGAGAATCGCCCAGATGGTCATATCGCCCGTCGCCAGGGTGGTGATCGAAGAGGTCGATGATCTCGATGACACCACGAGAGGCGCCGGCGGATTCGGATCGACGGGCCGGTAGTTCCCGACGATCTCTCCTAGAATGCCGGGATGACCTCAGCCACACATGTCGACGTTCCTCTGCTCGATCTGAAGGCCCAGTACGCGACGATTCGATCGGAGATCGAGCCTGCGGTCCAGGAAGTTCTGGAGAGTCAGGTGTTCATCGGCGGGCCGAAGGTGGCGGAGTTCGAGTGCCGTTGTGCCGGCTACCTCGACGTGCCGTACACCGTGGGGAATTCCAGTGGCTCGGACGCCCTGATCCTCGCGCTCGACGCGCTGGGCGTCGGTCCCGGCGACGAAGTGATCGTGCCCACCTACACCTTCTTCTCCACCGCGGGAAGCGTTTCGCGGGTCGGCGCGACCCCGGTCTTCGTGGACATCGATCCGACGACGTACCAGATCGATCCGGATTCGATTCGCCGGGTCCTCGCCGGACGAAAGCCCGGCGCCGTGAAGGCGTTGATGCCGGTCCATCTCTTCGGGCAGGCCGCCGATCTCGACGCCATCATGGCGATCGCGGACGAACACGACCTTCGAGTGGTGGAAGACGCGGCTCAGGCCTTCGGAACCGAGGACGTTCGCGGCCGGCGGGTGGGATCGGTCGGCGACATCGGAACCTTCAGCTTCTTCCCCAGCAAGAACCTCGGGGGCTTCGGTGACGGTGGACTCTGCACCACCCGCGACGAAGCGCTGGCCGAACGGATGATCCGCTTTCGCAATCACGGCATGAAGCCGAAGTACTTCCATCACGACGTGGGATTGAACGCCCGGCTCGACGCCCTGCAGGCGGCGATCCTGCTCGTGAAGATCGAACACCTCGATGCGTGGTCCGCGGGACGTCAGGCGAATGCGACGTGGTACGACGAGGCCTTCGCCGCCGCCGGCGCCGCGACCAGCGGCGTGTCATTGGACGAGGGCGGTCTTCCGCTCCGGACGCCGGAACCCGCACCGGTGGGGGCGCGTCATATCTACAACCAGTACGTGCTTCGAGTGCCCGGATCGCATCGCGATGCGATTCGTGAGACTCTCAAGGCGGCCCGGATCGGCAACGAGGTCTACTACCCGCGATGTCTTCACGAGCAGGACTGCTACCGGGACCTCGGGCACCAGGCGGGTGATTTTCCGAATGCGGAGCGGGCCAGCCGGGAGACGATCGCGATTCCGATCTTTCCGGAGCTGACCGAGTCGCAGCGTCAGCACGTGGTCGACACGGTTCTGGCATCAATTCGAGCGATCTGATCCAGCCGATGGTCGGGCTCAGATCAGGCCGTCGAGAGACCGAACGCCGAGCGGCTCCAGAACTCGGAATGCCTCGGCGGTCTCGACGCCGATCCGGCTGCCCAGAAACGTCGCCTGGGCATCAAGCCAATCGAGAATCCCACGGTTCTTCTCGTTGGTGATGAACTGGCTTCGATATGCGAGCACGGCATCTCGTTTCTTCGAGTGGAAGCCGGTGGTGTCCACGAGAAAGGATGGATTCGGGATCGTCTTCAGGTGCGTGCAGAAGTAGTAGACGAGCCGGCTCGGGTGACGGGGATCACCGGGGATGTCGGTCTTCGTGAGCTTGGCGTCGAAGCGCGCATCCTCGACGATCCGGGTCGCGGCACGGTGATCAGGATGGGCGTCCACCGGATCGGGGCAGAAGATCCAGTCGATCTCCCGGGTTCGGAGCACGCCGGCGACGGCATGTCGACACGCCACGGAGTGAACGATCTCCCGATTCACGAACCCATGCTCGCGACCGAGCATGATGCGATCGACGCCGAGGATTCCGGCGGCCGCTTCGCTCTCGGTCGCACGAATCGTGGGGGAACCGTGAGGGGTCGGCTCGCCATCCGTGAGATCCAGAAGGGTGACTCGGTGGCCATCGGCGACCAGCTTGGCGATGGTTCCGCCCATGCCGAGTTCTTGATCATCCGGATGCGGCCCGACGACGAGCATGTTCACGGTCGAATCTCCTGTTGGCCGGCGATGCCGGCCGTGATGCGTGCAAGAAGATCACCACTTGCATCGACAAGGTAGGTGGTCAGGCGTTCCATGGTCTGCGGGTCGTCCTTCCGGGCGCGGGCGGCCGCGAGCTCGGCGAATCCACGGCAGACCGAAGCAAGGTCGACTCGAAGATCGGTTCCCCAGGCCTCCGTCCCAGGTGGGATCGAGAGGGCGGCGATGGCCGTCAGGCCGCCGGAGAGGTCATCGCCCATGGGAAGCGCCAGACGCCCCCCAAGCCAGTCGACGAGCCTCAGCGGAGGCGTCTGGGACTCCAGGCGGCCCAGATCTCGCTCGAATCGGGCTGAATCACCGTCGGCCGCGGCGATCGACGCCAGCCGGACGCCGGGCAGCAGAGTTCTGGCGATCCAACTGAGGTCGACGCGGGCGGTGAACCATCCACCCCATCGGTTGCAGATCTCGGCATTCGCGAGCAGTTCAGCCTCGAGTATGGACTGGATGCTCCGGAGAATCGTGCCCAGCCGGGCCAGGCGTCGCATCTCGGCGTGTGATGCTCCATCGAGTTCACCGTTGGCGACTTCATCGGCCCAGGCGGCCCGAGTCGTGGCGATCCGTTCGAGGATCTCCAACCGACGTCCACCGGTCAGACGATCGAGGGCCGGATCGAATTCGGTGAGACGGTCTTCGAATGCAATCGGCGCGAACATGGTGAATGCGGCGCGGAGGCCGTCGATGGCGGCGGCTCCGCTGGCCCGGGTCGAGTCTTCCCCCAGCATGCGGCACCATCCGCGGATTCGCCGTCGGAATTCCCCGGCGGCACCGGGTCGAAGCGAGGTCATTTCGGCGGTGAGTTCATCGGCGATGCGAAGGCGATCGAGATCTTCGGCGGTCGATCGCAGGGCGGCGAGGATGCTGTTGGCCGCAGGGTCGGCCAACGCCGCCGGGTCACCGCCGAGTCGTTCCAGCTCGGCCGTGGTGGTTCGCACCACGCGACGGTATCGGCGCTGAATCGCTCGCTGGGCGGTGCGCAAGTCGCGATCGATCGGGATCGCCAGGGCGCTGATCCCAGCTTCGAGCAGCACCACGATCTCGAGCTGGCGATCGAGCAGGAGGACCGTGGAGTCGCCGACCGGACCCGCCACGGTCGACTGGAGCACGGAGCGGAATCGATCCGCATCGAACTCCGAGGACGAGGTCTTCTCCTCGAGGATCTCGATCCCGTCGCCGATCCGTGCTCCGGTTCTCACCACCAGAAGTTCCGCACGTCCTTGGCGATCCGACGGGTCATCGATCAATCGGAGAATCGCCGAATCGAGAATTCCATCCAGGCTTTCACGAAGGGGCGAATCGGATTCGATCGAGTCGACCGCATGAATCGATGCTCGAAGAAGACGCCTTTGGTTCAACGTGTCTCCACCCGAGGCGCCATCGCCGGCGTTCGCCATCGCGCGGTCCGCTTCAAGAGCACGAGCTCTTTCGGGCAGAGGCGTCAACGTCGAACTGGAGGCGCCTGGCAGCGATCGTTTCGATTCGACGCTCGGCCATCGCGTGGTGATCGGACGGTCCGAGATGAGCGAGATCGCTCGGCGAACCGGGGCGAGGACGGTACTCAGCGTGGTGTCGAGTTCCCGGAGCGTTCCAGTATCGCTTCGCCGCAGGACATCGAGCCCGGATCGGTTGAAGTCGCGGAGTCTTTCGATGGCGGCAACTCGACGTTCCTCCGAAACGGGCCTCGGGGGTGAACCGACGAAGGCGCCCGGCCGGGCCACCGAGTCGAGCAGTTCGTCGATCTGGGACAGGCCCGCCGAGAGTCGAATGGCCATCAGGCCGGCGACCGTCGCGGCGTCTCCCGTTCCTCCGCCGCGATTGGCGAGTTCGATGGCGATGCGTCGGATGTTCCGGCTGGCTTCGGCGACCACGGTCGCGTGTGACTCGGTCTCGTTCCGCCGATCATCACCGTCGTCGGCACATCGTTCGACGATGTCATCGAGAACGGATCGGGTCAATTCGGGTAACGCCGGGCGGTCGTCGAGATCGAGGCTCTGCGACGCGGCCTCCGAACCGAAACCGAGGATCAGAGAGAGTCCCATGGTCGCCCAGTGCGCGGGCGGCATCCGGCGTCGTCGGAGCATCACGCTCGGGCCTCCGATTCGGCGATCACGCGACGGTAGATCTCGTCGAGTTCACGCACCATGGTCTTGCGGTCGAAGGGGCCTCGGCAGCGGCGACGGCCTTCTGCGCCGAGTCGAATTCCGAGTTCGGGATCACCGCGGAGTCGCTCGATGGCATCCGCGAGCGATGCCTGATCACCGGGTTCGATCAGGATCCCCGTCTCTCCGTCGATGCAGACTTCCGGCGCCCCGTCCAAGGCATAGGCCACCACCGGTTTCGCGGCGAGGAGCCCCTGCACCACGGCGCGGGGGAGGCCTTCCCGGTAACTCGGGTGGACGACGACGTCCATGGCTCGGATCCAGTCAGGAATGGTCTCCGGTGGAACGAGGCCCGGGGTGTGAACCTGATCCGTCAGGCCCAGTTCTTCAACTCGTGTGAGAAGTCTTTCGGACCAGTAGCCATCGCCCACCCAGAGCAGGTGCAGGTTCGGGTCCGCCTGCATGAGTGGCGCGAAGGCGTCGAGAAGATCGTCATGCCCCTTCAACTCGGCCAATCTGGCCACGGTTCCGACGATGAAGGCGTCTTCCGGTAGCCCGAGGGTTCGACGTGTCTCGATCGTGGATCGCGAGTCATCCAGATATGGCTCGACGATCATGCCGCTGCGAACGGTCTTGAATTGACTCGGTCGGCCGACGCCGGCGGCCAGGGCCTGATCCCGCATCGCATCCGCCACGGTGACGATCGCATGGCAGCGGCGAGCCGCCCATCGTTCCGCGGCGATGTAGATCGCGTTCTTCGATTTCGACTGGTAGGGATGAAAGGGGAGGCCGTGAATGGTGTGGATCACCGCGGGCACGTCTTCTCGCCACGCCGCGGCTCGACCGAGTACGCCGGCCTTCGACGAATGGGTGTGGACGACGTCGGGACGATGATCGCGGATGATCGACCGGAGTTCCGTGACGCAGCGGAGGTCCCGGCGGGGGGAGAGCTCTCGAATCAGATTCGGTGTCTCGATGGTCTCGATGCCACCGTGTTCACGGACGGCGGGAAGCATGGTTCCTTCGGGGCCCTCGATCGGTCCGAAGACCAGTGAGACCTGGTGTCCCGCGTCCGCCTGCCCGGCGCACGAGAAGACGGTGTTCTCCTGGCTCCCCCCCAGAATCAGACGCGTCGAGATGTGCATGATCTTCATGGCGACATCTCCGGGTCGGGCGACATCACGCCGTCGGGAGCATTCGGACCTCGCTCGGGGAAGTCCGGTGGGAGCGTCTCGTCGCCGTAGTGAATCCAACGGAGACACAGACCCTGCGGAGGCAGGGTCTGTCCTGCCAGACGGCGGTTCTGCGTGGAGAGGATCTCGTCGATGCGTTCCACCGGGAAACGACCCCGTCCCACTTCAAGAAGGGTCCCCGCGATGATGCGAACCATGTTGTAGAGGAAGCCGCTTCCGACCACCTCGAGTCGCACGCGTCGGGGAGATGGGCTGCTCACGGTGCATGCGTAGATGGACCGGATGGTGTTGTCCCGGCCATGGTGTTTCTGAGCGAGGCCCGCGAAGTCATGTTCGCCGACCAGCCGAGCACCCGCGGCGGCCATCGGTTCCGGATCGAGATCGTAGGCGGTGCGGTAGACGACGTGCCGATCGAAGAGCGGGGGCCAGACCTCCGGTGGCCGGCCGCAGGCGAAGTCGTATCGATAGCACTTGCTTCGTGCGGTCTTGATCGGATCGAAGTCGTCTTCGACGATTTCCGCACGGGTGACCTGCACGTCTTCGGGGAGTCGTGATGTCAGAGCTCTCGCCAGGTTTTCGATCGGGAACTCGCGATCACTGGAGAATGCCGCGACCTGTCCGATCGCATGGACGCCGGAGTCGGTTCGGCTGGCGCCGATGACCGGGGAGGTCTCGCGGACCGCCTTGAGAATCGCGTTCTGCAGCACCGATTGAACCGTGCGCAGCTCGGTTCCGTCACTGCGAACCTGCCGCTGCCAACCGTGGAAGTCGGTGCCGTCGTAGGCGACCTGGAGTCGATAGCGGGGCACTGGCGATCGGGCTCACTGACCGAAGAGGTTTCGGGTCGCGAGCATCCCCTTTTCGGCGAAGTAGTTCATGGCGTCATCCACGCTGTCGAAGATCTTGGTGGCCGTCTCGGTGATGAACGGGCTCGGACTCTTCTTGGGCTTCCAGACCACGTAGACCTCCTTGGTGTGCTCGAAGGCATGGTGGAGTTCTCGTTCCACGCCGCTCGACAATCCGGGGATGCCTCCGGGAAGTTCTGGAATGTAGGAGACGATCATGTCCGATTGGTCGACGAGTTTGAAGTCACGCATGTAGATCTGGCCGTCGATGTCTCCGGCGATGTCCAGAACCTCGCGAGTCGGTATTCGGACCGGTTCATCTCCGGTCTGCGCCGAACCGAACCT
>JABABZ010000071.1 GCA_014237965.1 Phycisphaerales bacterium
GAGACCTCCGTCGCGCGAGCACGGGATGTGTTCACTCCCTTGACCGTGATGGCGGTCGCACAAACGGGAGCGTCGAGATGATGAAGTACGGCACCGCGGACATTCGAAACCTGGCGCTGACCGGCCCCGGCGGGGCCGGAAAGACGACGCTGGCGGAGCAGTTGCTGCTGCGTGCCGGCGCGATTCAATCCGCCGGCACGGTCGAGAAAGGCGACACGATCTGCGATCACGATCCGCTCGAGCGGGAATTCGGTCGCAGCCTCGACTCGTCTCTGGTCCACTTCGATTTCGCAGGCGCCCACGTCAATCTCATCGATACTCCCGGTAATGCGGAGTTCCTCGGGAAGTCCATCAGTGTGCTTCCCGCCGTCGAGACGGTCGCCGTCGTCATCGATGCGGACAACGGAATCGACACCGTGGTTCGACGGATCATGCGGATCGCCGCGGAACGCAACCTGCCACGACTGATCATCGTCAACAAGATCGATCATGGAGGCGACCTTCAATCACTGCTGGAGTCGATTCAGGAGATGTTCGGGAATGTCTGCCAGCCGATCAATCTTCCCGCGAACGGTGGTACCGAGGTGGTCGATTGCTTCGGTCGGAACGACGGCGAAAGCGATCTCGGCCCGGTCTCGATGTTCCACGATCGCATCGTGGATCAGGTGGTCGAAGTCGACGATGAACTCATGGCCGCCTATCTGGAGAGCGGCGAGGTCTCGCCGGAGGCGCTTCACGCCCCGTTCGAGAAGGCGTTGAGAGAAGCCCACCTCATTCCAGTCTGTTTCACCGCGGCCTCCGCCGGAACCGGCGTCCCCGAACTCCTTGATGCGATCGTCCGGCTCTGCCCGAATCCGATGGAAGGCAATCCGCGGGCTTTTCTTCACGAGACGGAGGGCATCGAGGAGGAGATGTTCCCCTCCCTGAATGACGAGGATCACCTCCTTGCTCATGTCTTCAAGGTGTCGAGCGACCCCTACGTCGGAAAGTTGTGCGTCTTCAAGGTCCATCAGGGAACGCTGGCCGGTGCTTCGCAACCGAAGGCCGATGACGGAAGAAAACCGATCCGGGTGGCCCATGTCTTCAAGATGCAGGGGAAGACTCACACCGAAACCGACCGCATCGTCGCCGGTGACATCGGGGCCGTCGCCAAGGTCGAACATCTCCACTACGACAGCGTGCTTCATGACGGGTCCATCGGTGATCACATTCATCTGCGGCCGCTGCCACTGCCTCGGCCGATGTTCGGTGTGGCCATCGAGGCGGGCGATCGGAATGCCGAGGCGAAACTCGGCGAGGCGATGCACAAACTCCTGGAGGAAGACCCGACCCTGGTTCTCGAACAGGTCGCGGCCACCCATCAGACGGTGTTGCGCGGTCTTGGAGACCTGCATGTCAAGACCAAGATCCGTCTGCTCAAGGATCGGTACGGGGTCGAGGTGGAGATGGAGCCACCCCGGGTCGCGTACAAGGAGACGGTGACCGTGCAGGCGGAGGGGCATCATCGGCACAAGAAACAGAGCGGTGGGTCCGGACAGTTCGGCGAGGTGTTCCTCCGAGTGGAACCGCTCGCACCCAGCGAGGAGATGCCACCGCCGTACTTCGAATTCGTCGATGAGACGTTCGGTGGAAGTGTCCCGAAGCAGTTCATGCCGGCGATCGAAAAGGGGATTCGGAACGTGCTCGATCACGGCGCGATCGCGGGCTATCCGATGCAGGGAATCAGGGTGAGCGTCTATGACGGCAAGTTCCATCCGGTGGATTCCAAGGAGATCGCCTTCATGAAAGCCGGGTCGAAGGCGTTCGTGGATGCCGTCTCGAAGGCTCGTCCCTCGTTGCTCGAGCCGGTGGTGTCTCTGGAGATCACCGTGGGTGCCGAATTGATCGGGGACATCGCCAGTGACATCTCGGGCAAGCGTGGACGGATCAACGGCACCGACATGGTCCCCGGGGGTCAGGCCGTGATCCACGCGGAGGCGCCGCTCTCGGAGGTCATGAACTACGCGAATCAGTTGAAGTCGATCACCGGAGGCTCCGGCTCGTTCCACATGGAGTACAGCCACGACGAGCCGACGCCTTCCACGGTGCAGTCGGCGGTCGTGGCGGCGTTCAAACCCCGCCATGACGAAGAATGACCGCCGGGGGCGGTATGGACCGAACCCAGCGGATTTCGAAGCCGAATGGTCCCGCTCGATTCCGATCGGTCTCCCGAATCGCTACGCTCGAGGCATGAATCGCTCTCGGTTGGCCCAGCTCCTGGCGTTGTTTCTCGTTGCGGGTCTCCGCGCGGAGGTCGCGACGGGGCAGGGGCCCGTTCGCCCGAACTCGGAGTATCTGGTCGTGGCGAGCGAGCGATGTCGGGCCACCGATGGTTGGCGACAGGTCGTCGGCGCCCTGGCCGCGAAGCATGATGCGGAGATGGTCTTCTTCGTGGAGTCGCCGTCGGAGATCCTCCCGGAACTCCAACGACGATCACCTCGGGTCGTCGGGGTGGTGGCGATGCCGGACGAGGCCGGTCGAGATCGAGTCGGTTCCCTGAACAGGCTCTTCCGCGGGATCAACGACGATCCATGGTTGGATGTCCGCTGGGGTCTGATCACCGGTGCCGAGTGGGCGGATGCGATGGAAGTCGTCCGAACCGCATCACCACTGGTCGTCTCGAGACTCCTTTCGAACACGCCGGTGCCATTTCAGGGCGTCGCCGACGGGGTCTGGTTCGACGAGGGCGTCGCGGGCCGCAGGATGGAGCGGTCGGGGGGAGACGATCCTCGGGAGATTCTGGGTGACCGGGAGATCGCCGACGACTTCGCGGCGGCGTTCAACGACGCACCGCCCGATCTTCTGGTGACCAGCGGACGCACCAATGAAGAACGCTGGATGCTCGGGTATCTCTTCGACGGCGGTCGGGTGGTCGTCGGAGAACAGGGGGATCTCAGGGCCCGCCGACTCGATGGGACGGAGATTCCCCTTCGAAATCCGGGACCGATGGCGATGCTCGGTGCGGGAAGCTGTCTGCTCGGATTCGTACCGAACGACGAGGTGCTTCCGCTCGCCTTCATCCACGACGCTGGCGCGAGGCAGATCGTCGGATACGCCTCCACGACGTGGCACGGCGCCGGAGGATGGGATGTCTTCCGTCGTTTCCTCGAGGAACCCGGCCGGTGGACCTTGGCGGAGTCGACCTGGATCGCGCAACAGGAGTTGATCAGGCGATTCCGCGATGAGTTTCCGGGAGTCGAGGAATTCAGCACCGAAGGGTTCAGTGAGCGAGAGGTTCCGGAATTCCAATTCGCGATCTCGGAAGCGACCGGCATGCCCCGGACCGATCCGCGTTTCAAGGATCTCGCCGGGTATCTCTGGGATCGCGACGCCATCGTTCTTCTTGGTGACCCGGAGTGGTCGGTCCGGATGCCGGATGGCCCGCTTCCCTGGACGAGCGATGTCCGGCGGATCGGTGAACGCCTCGTGATCGAGGTCACGGTGAACCTCGACTTGAGCGAGTGCGCGACTCCCGTGGTGATTCTCGAAGACCGCATCGCGCATGGCAAGGTGATCCGAGGGGGAGAACTCGATCCGGTCGTCACCCCTGATCTCGTCTTCCTCCCGGGGTTGCGGAGCCGCGCGCCGGGAACGAAACACCAGATTGAATTGATCGCTCCGATCGCGGTCTTGAAGAATCAGATCGTGCCGCCGGCGCCGGAGGCGGTGAAGGCGGCCCTTTCCGGTCATCTCGAGTCGGATCGCCCCGCGCTTCGAGCGGCGATCGAAGCATCAAGGGGGAATGCGGGGGAGATCGTCACCGCGATTCACAAGGTGCCCGCAGAACATCGAGCGGCCATGGCCTTCCTGATCTCCAACATGCCCGCCGGTGATCTTCGGACGATGCCTGCGACGGTTCTTCTGGGCAACGTGGCGGCGGCGCATGCCTCCTTCGCGGCCTCGCCGTGGTCGGCTGGTGTTCCTCGCGACGTCTTCCTCGACGCGGTGCTTCCCTATGCCCATATCAACGAGCGTCGGGATGACTGGCGTGGCGATTTCACCCATCGATTCCGCGATGTCGCGCACGGGGAGGAATCTCAGGCCGCGGCGGTGCGGTTGTTGAATCGGATGGTGTACGAGACCTTCGACGTCGTCTTCGATTCGAACAAGCGGTTGAAGAACGAGCAGAGTCCGTATCAGACCATCGATCAGAACTGCGCCAGTTGCACCGGGCTTTCGATTCTCCTCGCGAACGCGTGTCGGGCCGCGGGTATTCCGGCGCGTATCGCAGGTATTCCGGAATGGCCGACGGGGGACAATCACACCTGGGTGGAGGTGTACGATCCGGTCGATCAGCGCTGGCATTGGATCGAGGCGTTCGGTGACGGGGAATACGACGAGGGTTGGTGGGTCGAGAAGGTCCGCGGGATTGCCAGTGAGGATTCCGTCGAACCCCGATACCGCATCTGGGCCGCATCCTGGAGGCGTCCGGCCGGTGTCCCGGACCGGTTCCCGCTCTGGTGGCTGACGGATCGGGACGATCCCATTCCCGGGATCGATCGGACGCGGGATTACGCCCGCCGCCGTTGAGTCGGCCCAGGATCAATCGGTGGCGAGTCGTGCATAGATCGCGTGGTCGACGGGCTGATCGTGAATCCACTCGGCCGCCCGGAGTTCACCTTCCAGCCGAAAGCCCAGGCGTTCTGGAATCGCCCGGCTGCGATGGTTGTCGGTGGCGGCGTGAACCTCGACGCGATGGAGTCCGACGGCGAAACAGTGTGTGGTCACGGCCTCCACGGACCGGGTCACGAAACCGCGTCCTTCGAACTCTCCGGCGACCCAGTAGCCGATGGCCGTCCGGCGGTGCGGGAGGTTCGTCCCGTGAAGTCCGATGACCCCGACGATTCGGCTGGAATCGCCTTTGGTGTCCGTGATCGCCCAGTCGCCGCTGCCGTCCCCTCCGGAAGCGACATCCCGGCGCTGGATCGAGCCTTCGATGAACCGAGCGGTGTCCGAAACGGTCCTGGTGAGCGGCACCCAGGGAAGTTGGGCTCCCAGCCGGGTTCGATCGCCGTCCATGAGCTGGAAGATCTCTTCGGCGTGTTCCGGTCCGAGGGGTTCCAGAAGGAGATCGTGACTGATTTCCAGGGTTATGATGGGGGAGACGGAGCTCATTCTGCCGACTATACTCTCGACCCCGACGGAGATCTGAATTCGCTTTCAGGTCCTGAAATTCCCGTGGGCGGCTTGTGAAACCACGGACCTCCTGGAGTTCGACATGATCCCCGTTCTCATCTCGAATGCAATCTGGCTCACCGTCTGCCTGATCTACGCAGGGCTGTACTTCTGGCAGGCAGGCAGAGATCGAAAGAATGGAACGGGCTACCTCGAAGAGGATTGATCTCGCGTTCGCTTCTTCCGGAGACGCTCCGCTCGAGACGCTCCACTCGAGACGCTCCACGGCCTGAAGCGTCGCCGCGATCCCGGGTCGATCTTGTGACGAGATCTCGTCACATCCCAGCGAATCATCGCATCCCCCGAACCGTTCTGGTTCGGGGGTGTTTCATTTTGGAACCCCTCTTCGATGTGGAGAGTCGTGTGGCGACGATGGTGTCTGAAAAGAGCCCACCCGGTCTCTCCGTTGAAGAAAAGAGATACCGGGTGGGCGAGAGAGAGATCGCTGGTTGTTCGAGCCGCCGTGAAGACAAGCGAAGGCTCGATCATTGATACGCAGGGACAGCGACTTCAGATCAACAAGAAGCTGAAATCTGAATGACTTTCGTCAGGTTTTGGAGATCTTCCGCCTTCTTCGTCGCTCGGGGCCGATTCCGCCGGACCGAAGCAACGTCGTTTTCGACCGAAAACACCCCCGAGAGGACTCGAACCTCTGACCTTCGCTTTAGGAAAGCGGTGCTCTATCCAGCTGAGCTACGGGGGCTGATGCGTCGCATGATAATCGGGATCGCGGTGGTGTCTCGATCGTGGGAACAGGGATTCCGACGCCCTCGGGACGGTCGGTTCAGCGGCCGTCTCGGGTACGCTCAACGCATGCACCTTCTTCTCGCCATCGTGCTCACGGCCGTCTTTCTCCCGAGCCAGTCCGAGCAGGCCGACGGGGGAGCCACCGGCTCGGTCGTAGTGGCTCCGGAATTCGAGGTGATCGTCCTCGGCCGCGCTCAGGATGGGGGGCTCCCGCATCTGGGCTGCGAGCGGTCGTGTTGCATCAATGCCCGGAAATCAGGCCGCCTGGAGACGCCCGCGTGCCTCGGGGTGCGAAATCTCGAGACCGGTCGGATGCTCCTGCTCGAGGCGACGCCGAGAATCGAGACCCAGGTCGCCCTCCTCCATGAGCTCACCGGCGCGTCGGGTCGGCCTCGAGCGCCGGTCGACGGCATCCTGCTGACCCACGCCCACATCGGACACTACGCGGGTCTGATCCAACTCGGTCGCGAAGTCGCTTCGACGAAGTCGACGCCGGTCTGGGCGACGCCGCGGTTCTGCGGCTTCCTTCGGACCAACGGGCCGTGGTCGCAATTGGTCGAACTCGACCAGATCGATCTCAACGAGATCACTCCGGGTACCACCGATGGCGTGAAGAAACCGGTCGCCTTCGAACCTCTGCCCGGACTCCGGGTCGAAGCGTTCCGGGTTCCGCATCGGGACGAGTTCAGCGACACCGTCGCCTACAAGTTGCACGGTCCGTCGAAGACGGTTCTGTTCTGCCCCGACGTCGACCGTTGGGATGCGCATGAGGGGCTGCTTGACACGCTGCTGGAAGGCGTCGATGTCGCGTACGTCGATGCCACGTTCTACGACGGACGGGAGCTGCCGGGGCGGAACATCCTCGAGGTTCCCCACCCGCCGATGATCCGGACCATGGAACTGTTGGAAGCAGTGGGGCGCGAGACGCCCGGCCGGGTGCGTTTCATTCATCTGAACCACACGAACCCCGCGCTCAACGACCTGGACCTGCAGGACGAGATCCGGGGACGCGGATTTCCGGTGGCGGAAGTCGGGGAACGGATCGCGATCTGATCGTCGACCGTCCATGGAGCGTGTGATCCGGCGTGAGTCGGTTCAGCGCCCGGCTTCGATGCGGGTGCGGGTCGACTGCAGGAGGATCCTCGCCTCGTCGTCTCGCACGTCTTCGCCCGGAATCGGGTCGATCGTCTCGCCATCGCGGGTGAAGCGATCGCGGTCCTTGCACCAGCCGTGGTTGTCGAGGATCCAATGCATCGAGTCGGCACCAGGCGGGGCCTCGAAGGTGATCTCGACGCCTTCGCCGGGACCGATGGTGACCACCGCGCCATCCGCGACCGAGACGAGATCAAGCACGTCGCCGAAGCCCGTATAGCGACCTCGCTGGTGACGGACGTCCCAGAGCGGGGACCGTGTCGACCAGTCGTAGTCCGGGCACCGTTGCGGGCCGTCGAGCCGTCTTGGGAATCCGATCGCGGAGAATTCCGCTCCGATCGGAGGCAGGGCGACTCGACGAGCGTCGGGCGGCGCCGGCTCTCCGATCACCACACGAAGACGGTCCCAGTAGACCTCTTGATTGGTTCGGAGCCGAAGGGCGTCACATCCCTCCGGGAGTGCGCTCAGCGGGAACGCGGAGGTCCGTGGCATTCCGGCGGGATAGCCGAAGGTTCGTTCCACCACGAACCACGCCCCGTCCGGGCCGCGTGCTTCCAGGGTGGGGGCGTCGTAGGACGCTTCGGCCTGCCAGGCCGCGAACATCGTCTGCGCGTAGGGGTACTCGACCCAGCCGTCCATGAGCAGCCATGGAGTGTGTGTTTCGTCCGCGGCGGGAATCGGTCGATCGAACTCGATGGTCACCACGTGTTCGTCGTCGAGTCGGCCGATGAAGCGATGGTCGAGTCGCGGAAGCGGGGCGGCCGTCCGATCGGAACTTGTGATCGCCGGAAGGATCGAGTCGCCACGGTCGTTGATGGCCGCGACGGGGTCGATGGTCGTTCGGAAGAAGATGGGATCGCCGGTCGCGGGAGGGCCTTCGATCGCCAGTCGTTCGTCGACTGCGAGCGACCAGTCCTCCGGCAACGACCAGCCGACGAGTCTCGCCGCATCGAGATAGCAGACTTCCTCCATCGGCTCGCAGAGGACGATTCGGAGTCGGCCGTCCTGGTCGGGCGCGAGTGCTCCGGCGGGCATCGGGAAACGTTCGAACGGTCGCGGTTCGCTGTAGGTCCCGGGCTCCAGCAGATAGCCCACGCCGCCTACGCCGAGCACGTCGCTCACAAAGCCGAACTCGTCGCCGTCGTGGGCGAAGAGGACCGGACAGGAGGAGACCTGGCGTTGAATCTCGCTGATGCGATCAACCGACCCGGCGGCGAGTGAGGCGCCTTCGCCACCGGCATCACCGACGCCAGGGACCTCACCCTGAAAGAGCCCGTCGGGCCAGTCGATGAGCAGGTAGGAGAGTGACTCGGCGCCTCCGAGTCCGAAGGGGATCGGTTGCCGTGATTGGCCCGGTCCGGCATCGGGGCGGAGATTGGCTTTGATCGTCCAGCGATCGTCGAGGCGGGCGGCGAGAATGGCACCGATTCCGTCGGCGTTGGTTCGCATCGCCTGCGTGGTGTCCTCCCCGCCAGCCAGCTCGATCGCCGTGAAGGGGAATCGTCCGGGACCCGGGGCGATCATCTGGGGCACGCCGGTCCCGGTCACGGCGATGACGCCGTAGCCACGCGCGGGGTCCGCGAGCATCGGTGTCCAGGCCACGGGGGAGGACATGCCGAGGGCCGCATCGGTCACGATCTCCATCCGGCCATCACCATCCACATCCATGACGGCGAGATTGTCGGGCGGAGCATCGAAAGAGTGGAGGAGTTTCGGCTCGAAGACGCCGAATTCATCGCGGACCCACCTCTGAACGTCGCCGTCGCGATCGGCGGTGACGAGGTCCATGGTTCCGTCGCCATCCAGATCCCCACTGGTCGCCAGCACCAGATCGGCGTTCCGAATGCGGTCGAATTCGACGTCTTCGTGGCGGTAGTTCCAGAGGCGGTCGTTGAGGTGCACGAGGTGTGGTGGGGCCTCTCGGATCACCAGAAGATCGAGATCGCGGGTTCCGTCCAGGTCGGCGGCGAGAATCCGCCGAGAACCGGCATCGCCGCCGATGCCCGTGGTACCTGCCACGTCGGTGAAGCGGCCGTTGCGATCGTTGTTGAGAATCGCATCCGGGCCGTCGGCGTTGGCAAGCACGATGTCGAGATCGCCGTCATGGTCGGTATCCACGATCGCGACGTCCCGGGTGTCGAAGTCGCCGCCGGACGTGTTCGAGGTCTTCGTGACGTCGGTCCAATCGCCCGGGCCGGTCTGGAAGAACAGCCGGTTGGGTCCGCGGCCTGCGAGGTAGGCATCCGTGCGACCATCCTGATCGATGTCCGCGAACGAGGCGAATCCGATGCCGGGAACGACTGCGAGCGGGTGATCGGTCGCCAGTCTGTATCCGTCTTCGACCCGAAGCAGGACGGCATTGGGGCTGGAGCCTTCGAGTGCTGAAGCGATGAAGACGTCCAATCGACCGTCGTCGTCGAGGTCGGCGACCGTCGGCGTCGCGCCGCGTTCGACACCGCTCCAGTTCGGAGATCCGTCGACGATGGGGAGCGGCTCGGGCAGCGACCAGGCGCCGCCGAAGGGGCGGACGTGATCTTCCCGCGGTGACACGCCGGGTCGAGCCATCGATTTGGGACCGAGCCTCCCGTAGATCGGACGGACGGTGGTGGCTCGAGGGTTGTTCTCCAGACGTTCGAAGGTCGCCAGGGCGGCATCCGCGGTGGTCTCGTCGCCGAGCCGAGCGGCGACCGATCCAAGCCGGTACCAGCCGCTTCGTTGGTACGGATCGAGTTTGACGGTGGTCTGGTATGCCTCGGCCGCGGCTTCCGGGTCGTCTCGTTCGAGCGCGAGACCGTAGTGGTACCAGGCGAAGGGATCCGACTCGTCGCTCTGCAGCACCATCTCGAGCCGATCGCGGGCGATGGTGTCGTTCCCAGCGCGGAGATGAAGCACGGCGGAGACGAATCCGGCGCGAAGATCCCCGGGGTGGCGAGCATGGACATCGTCGAGCATCGCGAGCGCCGAGGGCTCGTCGTTCTCCTTCTGCCGATTCATGGTGGCGATCGCGAGGTCGATACGGGCGTCGAGACGGTCCGGGTCTCGTTCGACGACCGATTCCAGAATTCCAACCGCATCGTCGTAGTCGTAGCGGGCCAGCAGGCCGGCGGCCTTTCGGTGAGGACCGTCGAGGTCTTCCGTCGCCGCCACCGGCGGGACGGGCTCATCGCATCCGGCGAGTCCCGCGACCGTCAGCCCGACCGTCATCGTCAGGATCCTTGCAATGCCCTTGGTCATGAGGGGAGTCTAGGGCCTTCGCGACACCGGGTCATGTTCGATCGCAGCGTCCGCTCAATCCAGGAAGTGAATTCCGAAGGGAGCCACTCTCACGGTGGTGTCTCCCACCTTGCCCCGAATGATGTATTTCACGAGTCGGTCCGTGAGCAGGCCGAGGATGGAACCGACCTCGCCCGTGGAATCCTGAAGGGCCTCGAGCGGACCCGCATTGGCATCCAGATGCAGGTTTCCGTCGAATCCGATGAAACCCTTCGCTCGGACGCCGATGGCGCCGGCGAGCAGGTTCATCCTGCTGAAATGGACCTTCTCGTCGTCGATGCGGAAGACCAGATCCGCCCGGTCCTTCTGGGAGGGATTCAGCACGACGATCCGCATCAGAGTCGCCAGATTCTTCCAGGCGTCCGTGCCCGTCAGCACG
Source organism: Phycisphaerales bacterium (assembly GCA_014237965.1). GTDB lineage: Bacteria > Planctomycetota > Phycisphaerae > Phycisphaerales > SM1A02 > UBA12014. The sequence continues at coordinate 10,766 of JABABZ010000071.1, forward strand.
CCGTCGGAAATCTGAACGGTTCCACCGCCTGCAAGGCTCTTCGCCGGCGAGGCGAGATTGAGATCGACCTCTATCGACGCGTCGACTTCCCCGGCGTATCGATCCGGAGCTCCGCCATCGACCCGTCGGAGATCCTGAATCTTCATGTCCTCGATCCGGATGGACGCGAAGGCGTCGATGGTCTTGGCCAATGCCTCGACTTTCTGGAGGGAGGCGGTATTGATGAAATCTCCGCCGAGGTTGTCCCCCAACTTCTTCAAAGACTCCGGAGTGGCTTTCGGAGGCTCTTGCGGGGAGTCGGTCGAGGTCGCGGTCTTCGGGGCCGTCGCGTTCGTCGTGACATCCACGGTGACGCCGGGTTCCCCGCGGGTGGCGGCATCCGAGAGCCGCAGAGTCCCGGTCATGGTTCCGTCCAGGGCTTTGACGACGATCGGTTCCAGCAGGAGCGTCTCCTTCTCGGTCCGCCCGCTCGCGGAGGCTTCGTCGATCGAGATCAACATGGAGTCGACGGCGAAGTGGGTCGGCCCGAGCTTCATGTCGATCTTGGTCTTGCTGGAGAGGAAGTCGTCGATGTTGAACGTCCCCTTCAGTTCGGCATCGAGCCGGCCTTCGATCTTGTGAGCTTCAATGAAGGTCTGGACCTGGGGCGGAAGCATCTTCTGGGAGGTCTTGTCGAGTGCCAGATCCAGTTTGACGAGGTCCAGTTCGACGTCGAGGGTGTCGATGTTGACGCCGCCATTCACCTTGAAGTCGAGAAATTTCCCCTGTGTCAACCGGGTGTCGATCTCGTACCAGCCGGGGCCTTTTCCAAGTTCGACCTTCTTCGCGCCTTGCTTTCCCCGATTGTTCAGCGAGAACTTGAGATCCTTCAACATCATGGATTTGTCGTTGCCTTCGATCAGGTACTCGAAGTCGAGTCCTTCGACGTTGATCTGATCGATGGCGAAGATGTCGCTGATCGGGCGGTCGTCCGAACTCGAATCGGCGGTACTGGTCGAGTCGGACTTGGAATCGGGATCGGACGACTTGGAGTCGGTTTTGGAACCAGAGTCCGAGTTCGAGTCGGAGTCCTTGATGAAGTCTCCCCAACCGATGACGTCGCCTTCCTTGTTCACCAGGATCTTGGCGACCGGATTTTCGAAATCGAGATCGCGGAAGACCAGTGGCCCGTCGAAGATCGGCAACCGATCGAGGGTGATGCCGACCTCGTCGGCGGTCAGGATGTCGACCGGCTTTCCGTCCGATCCGGTGGAGGTCAACCTGGGATTGAGCATCTTGACGTGGAGCGGAAAGGAGTACTCGAGTTTCTCGATGCTGAGCGTCGGCTTGACGTACTCGGCGGCAAGGCCGAGAAGTTGGGCGCGGATCGTCGGCTCGGCGAGACGTGCCACGAAGCTGATCCAGACCGGAGACGTCACCGCCAGGATGGCGATGACGATGAGGAATCGGACGAGAAACTTGCGGAGTCGTGGCATGATCGGCCTCAGTCTATTGTGCGGAGGCGGTTCGAGGTGAAAAGCCCGCTCTGGGGATCTCGTCGCAGCCATCGGCTCTCCGGTCCGGGCCGCCGTATCGAAGAACGCACGACGGGATCCTGACGGACCGTCGTGCGTCGAATGCCGATGGGAGGAGTCGAACCTCCGACCTAGGGTTTATGAATCCCTCGCTCTAACCACCTGAGCTACATCGGCGTCTGGATTTCGGATCGGTGATGGTAGCCGCGACGGGCGGCGCGTCAAGGCCGCCGCGTGCTTCATGCGGTCGCGGTGCACCCATTCCGCTGTCTGACCCAGCGGGTGCCGATTTCAGTCGCGGCGAAGGCCGGATCCACCCGAGCGATCGCCGCGGCGATGAGGCCCATGAACATCGGCTGGGGTTCCAGCGGGCGTCCGGTCAATTCGGGGTGGTACTGGGCTCCGATGAAGTACGGATGCGTTTCCAAGGGAAGCTCGAGGACCTGCATGATGGGAAATTCCGGGTGTCGGCCGGTGAACCGAAGGCCACCGGAATCGAGCTGGTCGATGTACTCGGGCTCGACTTCGAATCGATGGCGGAAGCGTTCTCGAACCAGAGTACGCTGCTCATGGAGGAAGCTCACGAGGGATTTGGGTTCGAGGATCACGTCCTGGGCGCCGAGTCGCATGGTGCCACCCATGATGCCTTCGAGCTTCTTCTGATCCGGGAGTTCGGAGATCATCGGATGCTTGCAGTTCGGATTGAATTCGGTGGAATCGGCGTCGGTCAGGCCGAGCGCATTGCGGGCGAATTCGATCACCGCGACCTGGAATCCGAGGCAGATGCCCAGAAACGGGACGCCCTGGGTCCGGGCGTATTCAACGCAACGGATCTTGCCTTCGACACCGCGGACGCCGAATCCTCCGGGAACGATGATTGCATCCATGTCGCCGAGCGTCGCGGCCGCATCGTCCGCCGTCGCGATTTCAGTGGTATCGATCCATTCGGTCTCGATTCGACAGTTGAGGTGGATTCCGGCGTGCTCGACCGCCTTGTCGATCGAGGCGTAGGCATCTCGAAGTGCCGCGTACTTTCCGGCGATTCCAAGCTTGATCGAACGGGAGCGGGGGGCCGACAGATTGGTCGAGAAGTCGGTCCACTTCACGCGAGCGGTATCCTCATGAACCGGATCCACTCGGTCGTGCAGGGAGAGCATCGAGAGAATCTCACGATCGAGGCTGGCCTTGCGCATCTCCTCGGGGATGGAGTAGACCGAATCTCGATCGTGCATCGAAAAGATGCGGCTCATCGGGACGTTGG
>JABABZ010000072.1:0-13175 GCA_014237965.1 Phycisphaerales bacterium
AGACCACGGGAGAGGTGAGCTACAACTCCGGCGACGTGTTCAACACGTTCAACCAGCCGGTGACCGGTTCGTTCTCGGTCGGGTTCTCCGATCTCAATCTGGTGCTGAGCGCCATGTACGCTCAAGGCCGGTTGCAGTTGCTCTCGAATCCATCGATCACGGTGGCGAACAATGAGGATGGCCGAATCCAGGTCGGTAGCGAGATCCGACTTCCGGATTCGATCGCGACCTTCGATACCGGAACGCAGAGCACGACGGTCACCGCCGAGGACGTGGGAATCATCCTGGAGGTCCGGCCCACGATCAATCCGGATGGATTCGTCCGCATGGACATCCGGCCGACGATCTCCCGCGTCAGCGGGCAGACCACGGACATCAGTGAGACGTTCAAGAGCCCGATCATCATCAAGAGAACCGCGGACACCACGGTGACGGTGAAGGATGGCGAGACGGTGGTGATCGGTGGACTGATCGAAGAGAACAGCGAGCGACGGGACATGAAGATCCCGGTGCTCGGAGACATTCCATTGATCGGGGGGTTGTTCCGGTCGGAGTCCGAGGTTCGGCGCCGAACGGAGTTGATCATCGTGTTGACACCCCGGGTGATCGGGTCACCGGCAGACGGAACGCTCGAGGCCTGGACCAAATCCATGATCAAGGATCTTCCGCTTCCCGAATCGATTCGAGAACAGGTAGGCGAAGGTCGGCTCAAGGGGAACGACGGGCCGCTCACCGAAGCCTTCGAACCCATCGAGGACCCGAAGGCCGGCCGCAAGGAGGATTCAACTCTGGAACCCGGTGCCGATGACGAGGATGAACCTTCTACATCGGCGTCCGACCTTGAGATGTGAGTTGCTCGGCATGAATTCTCGAACCACGAATCCCAGTGCCTTTCTTTCAATCGCGACCTCGATTCTGGCGGCCGTGGTGATGTCGGGATGCGTGACGGACGGGGTCGAATCGACCACGGGCCGGCCTCTGCCGCCCGAGCCTCGCGATGTGGCACCGGCGTCGGCGTCGTCCTCGATCAATGCCATCTCGGTGCTCAAGTCCCAGCAACCCATGGACACCACCGGCAACGGTTTTCCCAACCTGCTTGGGGTCGGCGTGTACCTGTTCGCCCGTCCGTATCCCATTCCGCGCTTCGCCGATGGCACGTTGGTCTTCAGCCTCTTCCCTCCTGGCGGCTTCGACCTGTTGGACCCTTCGGCGGGAGAGCCGTTGGTGAGCTGGACTTTCGGTCCGGACATGATGGCGGGGGCGAGGGTCGAGAACCTGATCGGTCCCGGGTACCAGTTGTCTCTCGATCTCGGAGCGGTCGGTCTCAGCAGCCTGGAAGTCGATAGTGCCGACATGGTGGTGCAGTTCATTCCAACTCAGGAGAGTGACGGCATCGTGTACTCCTCCGTCCAGCGCGTGCCGTTCCGTCTGTACTGAGTCGGGCGTCGAGGCATGATGACCTCGGCGCGTCTCCGCAAGTCGATCTGCGTATCTCCTCAAGAAGAAAAGAAACCGACCCGGCGAATGGCCGGGTCGGTTTCTTCTGTGGCAACTGGGGATCCGAGATTCGAACTTGGACTAACTGAATCAGAATCAGTCGTGCTACCGTTACACTAATCCCCAAGTCAGCGGTACTCAGGCACCGCTCGACTGAGATTCTACACCCGTGCGAGTGTGGGTCAACCATGATCCCCGGCCCAAGGGGCCGTATGAGGCGCCATGAGTGTCATCCTCGATGACCTGCGCTCGACGGACACCCCTTCATTCGTCGGATTTGCGCCTTGGTCGAGATGATCGTGGATGATGGGATCATGCCTCCTCGCCCCGAGTCGGAACCGACCCGTTCACTGTTGCGCCGTTCTGGTGAGTTTGCGGTGCTCCGTCTCCCGGTCGGCGCCGAGGTCCCTCCGCCGGCGGCGGAAGATCAGGGGCTGGAGGCCGTCGTCCGAACGCCCGATGAGACCAGTGTGCTGAGGAACTGGTCTGATCCACTGGTGGTCTCCACGGAGGCCTCCAGATGCGCCGGGCCGTTTCTGGCCTGGTCGATTCCAGGTGTGCTCGACTTTCAACTGGTCGGCGTGCTGGCTGGATTCATCGAACCGCTTCGAGATGCCGGAATCCCGGTTCTCGCGATATCGACGTTCGAGACCGATTGGATTCTGGTCGATGCGACCCGGGCTGCGGCCGCCGAGTCGGCTTGGATCGCCGCCGGCGTCGAGATCCTCGATCCGGCGGATTGAGGAGTCGGGGTCGCGTTCATCTCGTCGGCTCGTCGCTGCATCCTGATGTTCCTCGCGCTTCGGCTCTCAATCGCATCCTGCTACGCTCCGTTGATGGAAGGAATCACCATCGTCGGTGGCACCGGAGCCGTCGGCCGCGAGCTTCTGGAGATTCTCGCAGGTCGGGGTGTCGCTCCGGGACGATGTCGGCTGCTGGCCTCGCCGAGCAGCGCCGGTCGCACGATTCCGTATCGCGGCGACTCGCTCCCCGTTCATGAGGCGGACGAGAGCACCTGCCGGTCGGTCTTCGCCGAATCAAGCGTGGTGTTCCTTGCTGCGGGTGGGGCGGTCAGCGCCCGTCTCGCGCCGATCGCAGTCGAATGCGGTTGTGTCGTGATCGACAATTCAAGTGCGTTTCGATCGGATCCCACCTGCCCGCTCGTCGTGGCCGGAGTGAACGATGCCGCACTCGATGGATTCGCATCTCCCGGCATCATCGCGAACCCGAACTGCTCGACCATCATCGCGGTCACGGCGATCGCGCCGCTGCGGAAGTTCGCCAGGGTTGTTCGGATCACCGCGAGCACCTATCAGGCGATCTCGGGTGCGGGCGCCGCCGCCATGGAGGAGCTCGAAGGTCAGGCCCGGGCCTGGGCCTCGGGCGATCGACTTCCGGTCGAGCGGTCGGGTCGCCAGATGATCTTCAATGTCTTCAGCCATGACTCGCCGGTCGATGTCGATGGCGTCAACGAGGAAGAACGGAAGCTCGAACGAGAGTCGAGACGGATCTTCGCCGACGAAGATCTGCGGGTCTCGGCCACATGCGTCAGAGTTCCGGTTCTGAGAGCACACGCCGAAGCGCTGCATCTTGAGTTCGATCGGGCGGTCGATCCGAGCGAGGCACGGGCGGAACTTCAGGGGGCGAACGGCGTGACGGTGGTCGATGACGCGAGTGGAACGAAGTTCCCGGAGCCGATCGACGCCTCGGGTCGCGATGAGATCCTCGTCGGTCGGATTCGCCGCGATGCGGGAGTGCCGGACGATCGAGGCCTGGCGATGTTCGTCTGCGGAGATCAGCTTCGGAAGGGCGCGGCGTTGAACGCCGTTCAGATCGCGGAGATTCTGCAACTGATCTGATCAGCCCGAAATCAAGTCGAAGCAGCTCTGGTCATGGCCTCGAACCGGTCGCTCACGGTCGCGGATGGTGGCTCTTGACCACTTCACGGAGTTGGGTGCGATCGACGTGGGTGTAGATCTGGGTCGTTCCGATGTCGGCGTGTCCGAGAAGGTCCTGCACGACTCGAAGATCGGCGCCACCCATCAGAAGATGGGTCGCGAAGCTGTGGCGGAGTTTGTGGGGGTGGACGTCATCGAGCCCGGCGACCGCGGCGTACTTGCGGACGATCTGCCAGACCGCGACCCGTTCGAGCGGCCGGCCGCTGAAGGAGAGCATCAGATGGCTGCGGTCACGCCCGTCATCGAAGCGGAGGAGGTCCGGGCGGACTTCCTCGAGGTACTTCAGTGTCCACTTGACCGCGGGATCGCCGATCGGAACAACACGCTGTTTGGATCCTTTCCCGGTGACGGTCAGACTTGCGAGCTGTTCGTGGAACTCGTCCAGTCTGATCGCCGTCACCTCGCTCGCTCTGAGACCTGCTGCGTACATCAATTCGAGCATGGCACGGTCGCGCACCCAGAGCCGGCCGTGCTCGGGTTGAGGGGCCTCGACGAGTCGACGCATCTTGGCCGGGCTCATCACCCCCGGCATCCGTTTCCATTTCGTCGGTCGTTCGAGGAGTCGGGCCGGGTCGCGCTTGATCTTCCCGTTGGCGCACAGCCAGCGGAAGAAGACTCTCGCCGTGGCGAGGTGCCTGGTGATCGAGGTCGGCTCGAGACCTCGGTCACGGCTCAATCCTCGCAGGTGGTCGGCGACGTCATTCGGCTCCACGGCATCGATGGAGTCGATCCCGTTGGAGACCAATGAAGCGACGAGATCGTCGAGATCACGACCGTACGCTTCGAGCGTGGCAGGCGCGAGGCCGGCCTCGATGCGGACGTAGGTCAGGAAGTCACGAACCGGTCGGTCGAAGTCGGAGCGATTCACCGTCATGGGTGATCATCACAAGAGAGGGAACGGGGGAGTTGGAGACGACGATGCCTTGCTCCTCCTCCATTCGAAGTCGGTGGTACATCAAACAACCCGAGGAACCGGTCCCCAGACAGACGTCGATCATCTGTTCCAGGCGGCCGAGCGAAAATCGCGAAGCGCACCGTTCGTCGTTGCGATCGAGAAAGGGGCAGGCCCCGGAGAAGGTCTCGCGGGGGTCCTCCTCGCTCGCCAGCGGGCTCGCAGCCGGTCCCGAGCGGTGCGGCCTTGGGAGATGCACCGAGGGTCCGAAATGCAATGACGGGCGATGAGAGAGCATCTTCTGCATGCGGCGGTCCTTCGCCGATCGGCTCTCCGAGCCTGGGTGGTGATCGATGCCGTGGTCGCTCGGATCTTTGAATTTCCGAGCCGGCGATCGAGGCGGCACGACGCGATCCATGCGGAGTGCCTTTGACTGCGTGAACTGCATCGGATGAACCCATGGCTTCCGGCCATATTCTCAGATCTGCAGTCGTCGTCCCAGACGGGATTGAACTCGGAAATTCCAGCTTTCCATCGGAAGGCGATTGGTCCACCGGCCAGGAATGGCCTTCCAAGCGTAGAGGAGCCCGCTTTTCCACATTCCCGAACCCTATTGATGCTGAGTCTCAATATCAGTACAATCCCGATCAATGGCTGCATAGTTGCGGCTGAGACTCAGTATCAACAAAGGAGCCATTCTTGCTTCTTCATTTCTCGCTTCGTTTCTTCGTGATTCTCGCCGCCGCTGCCATCGTGCGGACCGGCCTCGCCGATCAGGGGATGTGGACCTACCTCAAGACCGTCAACGTGCATGCGCCGGGCGAAGTCGAGTACGAGCAGTATGTGACGGCGAAATGGGACTACGACCAGGACGACGACGGAAAGTACCGATTCGACTTCCGGCACGAGTTCGAGTTCGGCATCACCGACAATTTCCAGATGGCGGTCTACCTCGCGGATTGGCGAGTGAAGCACTCCAACTCCGGCGGCACCGTGACCGAGTTTCGGACCAGTGCCTTGGAGTTCAAGTACAAATTCTCAGATCCCGTGACCGACCCGATCGGATTCGCCGGGTACGGCGAGTTCAAGATCGGCAGTGAGAAGTTCGCCCTCGAAGGGAAGGCGCTCTTCCAGAAGACCATCGACCGCTGGAATTTCGGCTACAACTTCGTCCTCGAAGCGGAGTGGGAGGACAACGGCGCCAATGGCGCTCGATACGTGAATTCCAAGGGGAAGATCAAGAATTATCTCGGCGTCGCGTATCAGGCTGCCCCGAGCTTCTCGATCGGCGCCGAGATTCTGGCCATCACGCCGATACCCGATTGGTCGGGGACTGATGAGACCAGGTTCTATGCCGGACCGGCATTGTCCTATCGAGGTACCGGCTGGCACATCACGACCACCTTCGAAGTCGGTCTCAACCGGGTCGCGGGCGCAGAACGGTTCCAGCTTCGGACGATCTTCGGAATCGACTTCTGATGGCGATTCCAGTCCGACGATACGGTCTGCCGCGGGGAGCATGGATCACGATCGGATCGCTGGTCGCCGTTCATTTCCTTGGATGTGCCGCCACGTCGTGGGATCGGGTCGCCCCTCCCGTCGGCACTCTGGCCTCGGCTGGGGTTGGCGGGATGCCGGAGTGGGAGGTGGCCTTGGGACGAGGTCGAATGGTCTACCTTCAGGATTGCAGTCAGTGCCATGTTCCGGAACCGATCCTGGCCTACTCCATCGAGGAGTGGGGGCGGATTCTCCCGGAGATGATCGAGGAGACGGTGTTGACGGCATCTCAGGAGGCGGATCTGCGGCTCTATGTGGAGTCGGTCCTCGAGTTGGAACGCCAGGGCTGATCAGATTGACGGCGCAGATCCTGCCCTCGAAACGCCGCCGAGTCTGGTCGAAAACGCCGATCGAGGCCGTCGAGGTTCACCCAAACACACCCTGAATGACTCTCCCGCCGTGTTCACCCGATTTCCATCGGGTGGGCACGGTGGTTGCTATTCCCCTCGTTCGCACCGCTTTTTGGCAAGGAGTGCCCATGCGGATCGAACGACCTCGGGCGGTCGGAGAGGATCTCCGTCCCACCCGTCCCCAATCTGGCGGCATGTCGCATGGATGCGATGCCGCGGCACCGCCGGCTTCGGACCTCATCGAGGATCGCCCGTCGGCGTTGGATGCGCAACTCCTGCGGATCTTGCGCGATCGACTGGCATCTGATGCGCCTGGGGCCGCGATCGGCGGCGAAGTACTCCGCCTCGCGAGCCTTGCGGCCGCGATGCATCGCGGGATGGCCGACTTCGGCGCGACTGGCGCGTTGATTGCAACCAACCTCCCGTCCGAGGCTGGATTCTCCAGCCCCGAAGACCTGGAGACGCCCCGATGAACTATGGACTCTGGATGTCGGCCGCAGGGTTGTCCACCGAGATGCATCGGCAGGACGTCATCTCGAACAACCTCGCCAACGCTCAGACGCCCGGATTCAAGGCGGACTACACCTTCACCCGGGAACGCCCGATCGCACGCGAGGAACTCGGGATGGACACCCCGTCTCAACTCCTGCTCGAGCGACTCGGAGGCGGCGTGCTCGCCGAGCCGACCTGGACGAACTTCGAGCAAGGCGGACTGACACGTGGTGGTGATCTTGATGTCGCGATCTCTGGCCCCGGCTTCTTCGTGGTCCGCGATGGCGACGGCGAGGGCTTCACTCGTGATGGCGGATTCACCCGAGGTGGAAACGGCGAACTCGTCGACTCGGAAGGCCGTGCGGTGCTTTCCACCCGGAACCGCTCGATCCGTCTTCCCGAGACCGGGTCGATCGCGATCGGCGGAGATGGAACCGTCACCGTCGATGGTGACGAGGCGGGAAGAATTCGGATCGCGGCCCCCGACCCCGCGCTGCTCCGGAAGGAGGGCGGGAACATCTTCCGCTACGCCGGCACCGGCAAGGTCGCAGACGCATCCGCAGACGTTCAACTCAAGCAGGGTTGGATCGAGGACTCCGGCGTCGACCCGATCAAGAGCATGACCGACCTTGTCGCTTCGAGCCGTGCCGTTCAGGCCTCGGCTCGATTCATCGACCTTCACGATCGCATGATGGAACTCGCCGTCAACCGTCTCGGCACGGTCGGCTGATCCCACTTCGACTTCGGCGCTTCGCCACTTTCAGGAAACACTCCCATGAGTACACTCGCTCTCAACACCTCCGCCAGCGGCATGTCCGCGTTGAACACCCAGTTGGACGTGATCGCGAACAACCTTGCGAATGCGAACACCACTGCGTTCAAGTCGAGCCGGACCAACTTTCAGGACCTCTATTACATCGAGAAGAAGCAGCCTGGCGTCGAGAGCCAGCTCGCCGACGCGACGAGTCCGATCGGCCTCTTCGTCGGACTCGGTGTGGAAGTCGCCGGTACCCAGCTCGACTTCGAGCAAGGCCCCGCAGTCTCCACCAATAGGAAGTTGGACGTGATGATCGAAGGTGACGGCTTCCTTCAGGTCGACGTCGGTGATCTCGGTGACGGCATCGCCTACACCCGGGCTGGTGCGCTCAGTACCGACGCGGACGGGAATCTGGTGCTGGCGAACAACACGGGTTATCGCATCGAGCCAAGCATCGTGGTTCCGACCGAAAGCGTCAGCACGGTCACCATCGGTACCGATGGAAGCGTCTACTACAAGGACCCGAATGCGGTCGATCTGGTTCTCGCGGGGACTCTGGAACTCGCCATCTTCCAGAACAGCGCTGGTCTCGAGTCGGCGGGGCAGAACCTCTATCTCGAGACCTATGCCTCGGGAACTCCCGAAGTCTCCGATCCGGGAACCGATGGGGCCGGCACCATCCTGGCCGGGTACCTCGAAGGTTCGAACGTCAACCCGGTCACGGAACTCGTCGACCTGATTCGCACCCAGCGGACCTTCGAGATGAACAGCCAGGCTCTTCAAGCCGCGGATGAGACCCTGCGTACCGTCGTGAACATCGCCAACTGATCCTCGCCGATCCTCTCGTGTCGGAGACCGAGCCATGATCATCTCGCTTCGCGACATCCTCCTTCCCGCGGTCATCACCGCCGTCACGCTGGTCCCGGACGTTCTGGGTGCGGATGTCATTCAGTTGCGGCATTCCGTCCGTCGCGCCGCCGTCGATCAGCCCGTCCGACTCGGCGACATCGCCATTCTCGATGGAGCTCAGGCCGAAGCGTTGGCCGGGATCGTGATTCGACCAGCCGATTCTCGTGCTGCGACCGGCGTGATCCACATCCGGGTCGCGGAGGTCCGCGGAGTCCTCGACGACGCCGATGTCTACTGGGGCACCCTGGATCTCGAAGGAGGTCTCACGCTGGTTCGTCCGCCGGCGTCGACTCGTCAACTGGTTGGTCGGGATTCTGAAGCCCGAGCGATCGGGGCCACGGAACTCAAGGGTCTGAACGCCGAGCCGTCGAAGGGACGATCGGCGCACGCGGCGTTCATCGCGGCCGCCGATCTGCTCGACTCCGGCGGCATGGTGGCTCGGGAGATCGCGAAGGCGATGATCATTTCATGGGGCCCGGAGGCTTCCGGTCTCCAGCTCGCCATCGATGCGACCGCCGCCGAGGCGATGGTCGCGGACGCGACCGGCTTCAGTGTCGAGCTGCTCGGGAATCCACGCAGTGACCGATGCAACGCGCGGATCGCCGGGCAACGCGAGAATGGTCGACCGTCTCGGGCGACCCTGGCCAGAGTGGATGTTCGAATCGTCCGCAGCGTGCCGATCGCATCGCGGGATCTGCGGGCGGGTCGAAAGCTCGCCGATTCCGACTTCGAGATGGCGAATCGGCCCGTCCGACCATCCGATGTGGTGCTTGGCATCGACTCGCTCGAGGATCGGCAGCTTCAGCGATCGCTGGTTGCCGGGGCGCCGATGACCGCAGGTCTTCTGAAGGCCGAGTTCGTCGTGGAGCGGCAAGGGAGAGTTCTCATAGTGGCTTCCGGAACCGGCATTCAGGTGGAAGCCCCCGGCATCGCGATGGAGAAGGGCCGGATCGGCGACACGATCGAATGCCGTCTTCGCACCGCCGGCGATCGCGATCGGAACGCTCGATTCTCCGCGGTGGTGATCGGGCCCGGCCGTGTCCGGCTCCCCGATCGATGAACGATGAAACATTGAATCAACGACGACCGATCACGTCGTCTTCGGAGTCCAAAGTCATGCAGAACATCTCTTCTTCCAGTCGGTTCGGTTCCGGTCTTCCTCGCGTTCGATGTTGCATCGGCCTCGCGATCGTGCTGTCTGCGGCATCCATCGCCGCCGCCGCGAACGAAGCTGCGCCCGTGGTTCTCCCCGGTGAGCGATCGGTCTCGGCGAATGCAGTGTCGGCGTCCGACTGGTTCCTCTATGGGCCGATTCAGGCGGGCGATCCGCGATTCGGCGTCGCCTCTCAGATGCCGGAAGCAAGGGAGTGGCAGGAGCAGGATCTGGTCCAGATCATCGTCATCGAGAAGAGCCGATCGAAGATCGACCAGAAACGCGAACTCGAAACGGACGCCGGAGTCAGCGCCGAAGTCGCGGAATTCACGAACTTCGACTTCGGGGCTTTCAACTTCAGCCCGGCCTCCTCTTCGTTGCCGGGCGTGGAGATCGGCGCCGAGAAGGAGTTCGACGGTGAGGGCAAGTACCAGCGCCAGGATGAAATGACCGATCGGATCACCGCTCGCATCGTCGAGGTCAAGCCGAACGGCAACCTGGTGCTGGAGGCTCGGGTCGTTCGTAATTGGAGCGGCGACAAGACGGAGATTCGATTGACCGGAATCACTCGTCCGGACTGGATCACCGCGAGCGGGACCATCGCTTCAAACCAGCTCTACGACCTGGCGGTCGACAAGACGCACTCCGGTGCGGTGGAGCGATCGACGCAGCGGGGCTTCATCGCCGAAGTACTTGACTTCCTGTTCGCTTTCTGATCGGAGCATCACGCCGCTCGGCGTTGGTTGCGATACGCTCTGAGTATGGGTGGCAAGCCAGATTCCGACAACGTGCAGTGGGACTCCAGTACGGTCGCCGACTTCTATTCCGGTGAAACCGCCGGGTGGAGAGAAGTGCTCGGGCCCGGAATGCACTACCACTTCGGCACGGTTGATCCGACCAGGCCGATCGATGATGCGGAAGCGCATTTCTCATTCGCAATTCGGCAGCTCTACCCCTGGATTCCTGTCCGATCAAAGGTGCTCGATGTGGGGTGTGGGTGGGGAGGCCCGGCCCGACTGCTGGTCGACGAGCGGGACTGCTCGGTCCACGGGATCACGATCTCAAAGACGCAAGCGAGCGAGTTCGCAGCCCGAGTTCCAGAAGCCAGAGTGTCGGTGATGGATGCGCAGGAGCTCGATCTCGAGCCGGTCCGTGATGACGCCGACGTGGCGATCATGTTGGAATCGCTCACCCACATGCCCCGTCCGGATCTCGTCTTGCGAGGCTTGCGGCCGCACGCCGGTCGTTTGCTGATTCGAGATCACGTGGCGCGCGGCGAGATCGGATTCACGAACCCCGATTGGAACATGCGATTCCCTTCCCGCGTGGAGATTCGGGAGCAGATCAAGGAAGGTGGTTTTCGTCTGGAACACGAAGAAGCCTTGGAAATATCGTGGGAAGTTTCGGCCGCGTTCTGGTTGGAGAACATTCGTCGCGCGTTCCCGGTCTTCACGCCCGACGGGCAATTCAAGGTGCTGCAACGGCTCTGCGAGTCGATCGTCAATCACGGGCCTCCCAACGTCGACATCATGATGTTCGTCGCGGAGTGAGGGCCGTCGCGCGGATCGGAATCGTCAACTCAGGTGCGCCCCGCACTCGGGGCACGCGTCGTCGCCGCTGCCGCGAAGGTCGTAGTCGCAGGCTGGGCAATGGCCGGCGGTCACTCTTCGGCGGAGGGCCAGCCACCAGATCGCGATGATCAAGGCCAGCAAAAGGGTATCGAAGACCAGATAGCCGATGGTCCAGCCGATTCCAGCGCCCGGTTCCTGCGAATGCAGGAGTCCGCCGATCCCGAATCCGAGGCATGGAAGCACGAGGGCCGTGCCGACGACCGCGGCGATGATTCGAAGGGCCATCGGTCACCTCAGCTCAAGGCTGCGTTTGAAGAACCCGAGTCCGCAGGCCTCCTTGGCCATGGCGAGGGTCTCCTCGGTCAGGGCATTGGCTCGTGATGTCCCGGACTTGAGCACGTCGAGCACGTAGGCGTCGTCTCCTTCGTACTTCGCCCGCCGCTCCCGCATGGGTTCGAGCATCTCATTGATCGCCGCGCCGAGTTCCTGCTTGATGTGGCCGTCGCCGATGTCCGCACCACGCGAGTAGAGATCTCTCAACTCCGCGACCCGATCGGTGTCGGGGATGAAGATGTCGCAGTACTGCATGAGAACGTTGTTCGGGTCGCCGGGTTCGGTGGCGCTCTGGCGGCCGGTGAAGATCTTGTTGATCTTCTTCTGGACCTGCTTGGCGGTATCGGAGATGTAGACCGCGTTGTTGAGCGACTTGCTCATCTTGTTCTCGCCGTCGGTGCCGACGAGTCGGCCGACCTTCCCGACGTCCGCGCGGGGGATGGGAAAAACCCCGCCCTCGGCGACGTGGTCGTCGTCTTCGGCCTTGTCGTTCACGCCGCAGTACATCTGGTTGAACCGGCGGGCCACTTCGCGGGTCAATTCCAGATGCGGGACCTGGTCCTCCCCGACGGGGACGCCGACCGGGCGGAACGCGAGGATGTCCGCGGTCTGGCCGACGGCGTAGAGGGGAAAGCCGAAGCTGTAGGTGTCGCCGAGATTCTTGACTCGAATCTCATCCTTCAGGGTGGGGTTGCGCATCACCCGGTTGTACGGGAGCAGCATCGCGAAGAGGAACGTGAGTTCCGCGATCGCAGGCACTTCGCTCTGGATGAAGATCGACGCGCGTTCGGGGTCGATCCCCATCGCCAGGAGGTCACGGACGATTTCGAGGGTGTCTTCGCGGATCGCATCCGGTTGATCGGCGCGGGTGGTGAACGCGTGGATGTTCGCCAGGATGAAGTAGCAGTCGTGGGTGTTCTGCATTTCGACGCGACGTTTCACCGAACCGACCCAATGGCCGAGGTGGAGTTTTCCGGTGGGGGTATCGCCGGTCAGGATGCGGGCACGTTCGGTCGGTTTGGGATCGGTCATGGAAATCGAAGTATACGGGTGGTGGAACGGGAACCTCGGGCCGAGCGCGGCGAAGTCAGGTGATCAAGAGTGCGAGGCCGAGATTGAGGGCGTTGAACATGCCGTGGGCGATGATGCAGGGCGCGATGAGGCCGGTCCGTTCTCGGATCATGCCCAACGCGATCGCAAGCACGAGGAGTGCGGTCATGGCCGAGATCGCGGTGTCGGGTGCGAGGACGGCGTAATGCATCAGGGCGAAGATGCTCCCGGTCAGGAGAATGGCGGGCCAGGGGCCGACCCCGGCGCGGCGGAACGCCTGTTGCAGGAAGCCTCGATAGAGGATCTCTTCGATGACCGGGGCTCCGATCACCGCATTGGCGGCGACCATCCACCACCAGATGTCCGGGGTCACCGACACCAGTGCGTCAAGAAGCTCATGAGCGATGAGATTCGGCTCCGAGGGGGAAATCCACTGCTGGACGTACTGGCCGAGTATCGCCCCGGTCTCGATGAGTGGGAGGGCGATCAGGAAGCCGAAGATGCCCATCAAGATCCCTCGGCCCATGGGAACGGCAGGCGTGGCGTCATTCGGGGAAGGGAGTTTTCTCGCGATGAGCAGGGCGGGAATGCAGGCGAGGAGGGTGCCGATGTTGGCCGCCCAACCGACCACGGCGGTGGACCGGAGCGGGGCGGTG
>JABABZ010000072.1:13185-13391 GCA_014237965.1 Phycisphaerales bacterium
AATCCAGGACGGCGGGATCATCAGCACGGCCAATCCGCCGCCCAGAATGCCGAGGCCGAACATGCCCAGGCTCGCGACGGGTGGAAGCCGCCAGGGCGAGACCAGCGGTCCGCCAGCCACGTTCCGCAATCGCCAGCATCCGGTTCGCCACAGGACGAAGATCGATATCGGCGCGATGATCAGGGACATCACCGAGATCCATGCGG
>JABABZ010000073.1 GCA_014237965.1 Phycisphaerales bacterium
CGATCATCTTCCACCTCCCGTCCGACGCGCGATCCGACGGGCCAGGAACTCGGACGCCAGCAAAGCGGCGAAGGAGATCGCGATCGCGATGATCGCCAGACGCATCGCGCCGGCATCTCCGCCGGGGGTCTGCACGTCGGTATAGATCGCCAGTGGGATGGTCCGGGTCACACCTTCGATGTTCCCCGCCACCATGATCGTGGCCCCGAACTCGCCGAGGCTTCGAGCGAACGCCATCACCAGACCCGCCAGCACTCCGGGCAGCGCCAACGGAAGAGTCAGCGTGAAGAAGACTCGGATCGGACTCGCCCCGAGCGTCGACGCCGCCTGTTCGAGACGCGGATCCACGGCTTCAACCGCGAGCTTGACTCCTCGGACCAGCAACGGGAATCCCATCACCGCGGACGCGATCGCCGCAGCTTTCCAGGTGAAGGCGAGATCGATCCCGAGCTGGTCATGGAGCCAACCGCCGAGCCACCCGCGACGTCCCAGCATGAGAAGCAGTAGGTATCCGACCACCACCGGCGGAAGCACCAGCGGAAGATGAACCGCGGCATCGAGAATCGACTTGCCCGGGAATCGGCGACGGGCCAGCAGCCATCCGCATGCGATCCCCGGCGCGAGCATGCAACCGACCGCGACCAGAGCCACGCGAATCGAGAGCAGTACCGCCGACCATTCCTCGGTCGTGAGCATCATGAACGAGCTTCCCCGGAATTCGAAACTACGGAGAACCCACGCCGTTCGAAGATCGCTCCCGCGTCATCGCTCTTCAGAAATCGAATAAGGGCGTCGACCTCCGGCCGGCGCTCAAACTGAAGGATCGGGTAGACGATCGTTTCGTGCAGGAGGGCCGGAACCGTCGCGATGATTTCAACCGAGTCATTCATGATCGCGTCGGTTTGGTAGACGATGCCGGCGTCGACTTCGCCCCGCTCGACCAGTCGCAAGGCGGCCCGGACGTCGGAGGCGGGTATCACGCGTCCGGAGATCGCTCCCCACCATCCGAGGGATTCCAACGCCTCGCGGGCGTATCTGCCCGCCGGAACGTGCGACGGATCGGCGATGGCGACCCGGCGCCATGATGGCGGAGGTTCAGGCGCATCGAGATCGAAGCCGGAGATGGACGCCGAACCCGCCTCGCCATCGCTGGGAATCACAATCACCAGTTCGTTGCCAAGCAGGTCTTCGGCATCTCCCACGCATGGAATCTGCTCCTGAACCACACGGGCCCAGTCGCGATCGGCGGAGATAAACACGTCGACGGGTGCACCCGCGATGATCTGACGCCCGAGGGTCGAGGAACCGGCGGAATTGATCACCACCTCGCCTGCTCCGGTGGAAGCGAATCGTGCACCGAGGTCCTCGAAGACGTCGCCGGCACTCGCCGCGACGAAGACCATCACTGGTTTTACATCTCGAACTGCGGATGGGCGGACTTCTTCATCGCACCCCATCATGATCATCGCGGTCATCGGGATCATCGCAAAAACCCTTACCAAGGCCACCGACCAGCACCCTCGACTTTTGTTCCTGCCCATCATGTGGTCCAGACCTCGCATGCTTTGCAGTATCCCCTCCCCGGCGACGTCGTGCCGCGGCACCTTGCCGGTCTGGCCGGCGGCGATGCTTCGAACCCCGGCTCCCGGTCTCTTGCTCCGCCAGAAAATGAAGGAAGGGGCCGTCCAAACGGACGGCCCCTTCGTCTGCATCAATCCGGACTCGAACGATCACTTCACAAGTTCGATGTCACCCGGACGCCAGGTCTTCTCAAACCACGGCTCCAGGGGACCATAGAGACGAAGCAGGGCGAACCAGCCCTTGCCCGGCACGGTCTGGATCCAGTTCACCGCTTCCGGACCCGTCGGAGCCTTGGGCCCGAAGTGAAGGGTGATCGACCCGTCGGAATTCTCCTTCATCGAATCCCGAACGCTGTTCTTGCTCGGCAGGGGTTGTCCGGTCTGGAGTTCGGACCGCGTCTGCGGGTCGTACACCACGAACGACCAGAAGTTCTTCGCGGGCACATCACCGGGGATGCGAAGGGTGTATTCCTTCGAGCCGTCGAGGAACCGTCCTTCGGAGTCGGTCGACACCAGCGCGTATTGCGAACCCACGCCCGGAATCTTCAGCACGATGGCAGGAGTGTTCACGGTCGCGCAGTAGAAGAAGAGCGTCCGAGCGTCCAGGTTCCTGCCGCCCAAGCCGTCCGCGATCAGCCACCGATAATCGCCGCCGACGAAAGGCGTGTACCACTGCTGCCCCTCGTAGAGAAAGGCTGCAGGATCACGTGGACGCAGAAAGATCGCCCGCGCCGTGGCGTTTCCGATGGCGACCGAGTCATCCAGGATCGTCTCCATTCGAGCGTCGGGAGCGAACGGCTTGCCCTTCTGGAGACCGATCGACGCAGCCAGCCCACGAAGTTCAGGATCGATGAGCCCGACCGGCTCTCGCTGCAGCACGTCGTGGATCTCATCGAAGAACTTGGAATCGTTGGCGTGAATCGTGTTGAACGCCATCCCCGATGCATCGATGAACTTCATCGCCGCCGGATCGGCGCGATCGGCGAATGGATAGACCTTCAATCCCTTCTCGAACATTTCGACCGGGGCATCAGGCCGGCCATCGACCAGCAATCCACGAAGGATCAGCCAGTTCATGTAACCCGGCGAACGGACCGCGAAGTACTGCTCACCGTCGATTTCGACGGGCTTTCCGCCGATGGGTGCGTCGATGTCCGTCATCTGGTCCGGGGGAAGAATCAGATACTTCCCACCCTGTCCTCGATCCGGGCCGGGTCCGCCCATGTCGATGACGAAGCGAAAGAACGGGTCGTTGACGGTGCCGGGGCCGCACTTCGGGGGTACCTCGACCACCATCGGACCATTCGCTTCCAGATCCATCATGACCGACGCGTAGACGGTGTCGGTATTCCCGGTCAGGAAAAGCGGATTCGAGTCGAGGAGTTGCTTGAACATCAGGCACTCGTTCGGCTCGGTGCAACCCCGGCTCTCCATCCCGATCCGAAGCCCCTCGAGCGAAGCCATGGGAATGAAGTTGAGAAAAACTTCCGTTCCCCGGATGAGATCGAGGTTGTCATAGAGCATTTCGACCGAGGCTTCGTCTGGCATGCCGTCGAAGAATCGCAAGGTCCCGATCGAGGTGTCCACCTCGTCGGCTGTCATGATCGACTTGGGGATCGGTGTGTTGAAGCCGGGCGTGGCCTCCTCCTGTGCGAAGGCTGGACCGGAGCACGCGACGAGCAGAGATGAGAGAAGAATCAGATTCGGGGTCATGGGCTGGTCCGATTGGAAGGAACTTGAGCCGATCTTACGAGTCGGTAGAACGCCGATTTGGCGGGTCTATTCTAGAATACCGGAACCGGCGGAGTCGACGATGAGATCGGACGAAATGCGAGCGTCATTCGGTTCGGAGCAAGGGTCATGAACCCAGGCCCTCGAATCCAACGGTCGGCTTCGTGCAGAGCGCCTTGATCCGGATGTGATAGAGCGTGTCGAGCACCGCCTCGGGGTCTCCCCGCGGTCGTCGACCGAATTCCGAAATCAGCGTCGAAGCGTGTATCTCTCGGCACAAGGAAGACAACGAAGAAGAATCGACGGCTGTCTGGCGACGACGGACACTCAATTCCGAATTGGACGGCGATCAGGGTGTTTTCAGAGTCCACCGGTCGAATGGCGGCATTGCCGGAAAGAGATGCACGCCGACCGTGGACAGGTCCCTCGAGCCGACGCCCCGGGGATCACGTCGCCACGGTAGGCTTCGATTCATGATGGACTCGAAACACCGCAGCGCGAATCGGTCGATGTGGGACGAACGGGTGGACCTGCATGTGCAGAGCGATCTCTACGACGTCCCGGGATTTCTTGCGGGGCAGTGCAGACTTCGCGACTTCGAGCCGCAGGAACTCGGCCCCGTCGAAGGGCGAACCCTCCTTCATCTCCAATGCCACTTCGGACTCGACTCGCTCTCGTGGGCCCGACGCGGGGCGATCGTCACCGGAATCGACTTCAGCGAGCCGGCGATCCGAACCGCACGAGAACTCGCTCGGCGATCGGAACTTGCCGCCACCTTCGAAACCTGCGACGTGTACGAGACCTCGACCCGCCTGAACCGCCGATTCGACATCGTCTACACCGGACTCGGTGCGATCTGCTGGATACCCGATCTGGCCGACTGGGCACGGGAGGTCGTCCGGCTACTCAAGCCCGGGGGGATCTTCTACATGCCTGAGTTCCACCCCGTCACGGACATCTTCGGCGACGAGGATCTTGCGATCACCGAGTCATACTTCGACGAAGGCAAGCCCTACCGGGATGAGAGCAGCGGGACGTACACCGATCGCGACGCGAAGACCTCGGCCAATCTCAGTTACAGCTGGACCCACCCGATCAGCCGGGTCATCACGTCGCTGCTCGAGGCGGGACTGACTCTGGAGTCCTTCGTGGAGCATGACTACACGGTGTTCCCGCGATTCCCCGCGTTGAGAGCGGCCCCCGGCACCGATGTCTTCCGGTTTCCCGAAGGGCACCCGAGGCTTCCCTTGATGTACTCGATCCGCATGCGGTCGAACTCCGGCGATTCCGATCACCTTTCAAAGACCTGACCGGGAACGGTCCACGCCGCGTCATGCCCGGCTTTCCCGATCGCCGTGCGCACCGCCGGCGCGAAGACCTCAAGATATGCCGTCGAGTTGAAATGGAGACCGTCATCGAGGTAGTAGTCGAGTCGAGGATCACCCGATTCGTCCTGCAGACCGCGATTCACGTCGACGAAGATCCGATTCGGACGCGCTTCGCAGATCTTCGTGATCAATCGATTGGCTTCATCGACCACGTCCCAGCGGTCTCTCTTCTGCGGCGCACGATTGATGGAGACGTAGACGATCTCGATTTCCGGAAGGGCGGCTTCGAGCGATTTCATGAACACGTGGATCCGCGCCGCGACCTCGACCGCCGGCTGGCCGGCATTGATGTCGTTGCTTCCGCAATAACAGACCACGACCGACGGACGAAAGTCGATGACGAGCCGATCCATGCTGGCAACCAGTTCCCAGGTCCGCGATCCACCGAAAGCGTGATTCACGGTCCGGCCCCGACCGAGATCCGCTTCAGCCGATTTCCAGAGTCGGAAGATGCTGCTCCCCACGAGCATCACGCCCCCGCAGGCGGAAGGATCTTCTCTTGACCGGACGATCAGCCGATCCACGTCGGCCTCGAATCGAAGCGTCTGTCCTGCGGGCGGCCGGGCCTCCTCGCTTCCGATCCGCGATTCCCGAAGCGGTGCCGACCCGCACCCCACCGGAACGATGGCGAGGAGAATCTGGAGCAGGAAGATGGGAAGTCGCATCATCATCGGCCTCGTATCGGTGCCATCACGTCGCCCAGACCATCCACGGATCGAAATCACCGCTCGAACCTCATGGCGGAATATTGTCACCATCCCGCGACTCCCCGACAAACTATTCTAGAAAACCCGTTCGGATCCGATTCCGGCACCACCAGAAGAGAACCGAGAACTCCATGCACACGAACTTCTCCTGCCAGACCCGCTCGAACCTCGCCACGCTCACCGTCATGGCATCGAGCGTGATCACCGCCGTCGCATTCGCCGTACCACAGGACCGCGGCGGTCCGCGGTTCCAGGATGTGCTCCTGCATGACCAGTTCGATGCCGATGGGAACGATCGACTCGATCGGACGGAACGCGATCTCGCTCGGAAAGAGGCCGCCAATCGACCCGCTCGCGGAAGACGGGGCGGACCGGCCGGAATGCGTGGAGGACAAGGAGCGACGCCTCGTCCCGAGACCGATCCGAAGTCGATCCGGATCGACCCTGCGGATCTCGAAGAAGTTCCACGGCTGGCTGGCACCGGCCTCTATGACCCGGATGTCCTTCACACCATGTTCTTCGATTTCGAAGCGCCGGACTGGCATGACGAGATGGTCGCCTTCCATGGAACGGACGTCGAGGTCCCGGCCATCTTTTCTCTTGACGGAGAACGACTCGGAGAGGTCGGCGTTTCCTACCGGGGCAACACCTCCTTCGACATGCCTGCCAAGAAATCCTTCGGCGTCTCCATCGATGCCTTCGACGACGATCTCCGGGTCGATGGCTTCCGAACTCTCAATCTTCTGAATGCCAACGGCGACGAGTCCGTCATGCGCGAGGTTCTGTTCTCGAACATCGCCGCGGGACGCATGCCGGCGGTGAAGGCGAACTTCGTCCGCGTGGTGGTGAACGGCGTCTACCTCGGGGTCTACGCCAACGTCCAGCAGATCAACAAGGACTTCACCAAGGAGCACTACGGATCGAAGAAGGGCGTTCGCTGGAAGGTTCCTCCGGATTTCTCCGGCGGCGCCGCCCTCACCTATCACGGCGACGACATCGCGGACTACCGCGATCGCTACGAGCTCAAGACCGGTTCCGCCACGGACGAGGACTGGGCCGATCTGGTCGAACTATGCAAGGTGCTTCGTGAGACACCGGACGAGGAACTGGAAGCGACGCTCCCCCGCTATCTCGACATCCACGAAACGATCCGTTTCCTCGCCATCGACAATGCATTCCTCGATTCGGACGGGTACTACAGCCGCGGCAGCGACTACTACCTCTACAAGGCACCCGACGGCGACTTTCATCTCATCCACTACGACAACAACGAGACCTTCGGTGGTGGTCGTGGCGGCGGTCCGGGAGGCCGACGGGGACCCGGCGGCCCCGGCGGCGGTCCGCCCGAGTTCGGACCCGGTGGTCCCGGTGGCGGTCGTCCCGACTTCGGTCCCGGCGGTCCCGGTGGCGGTCGTCCCGACTTCGGCCCCGGCGGCCCTGGTGGCGGCCGACCCGACTTCGGACCCGGCGGTCCCGGCGGCGGACCGAACTTCGAGCAGGATTCGTCGCAGGCACCGAGAGCCCAGGAACGACCACGCCGAGGCCAGGATGGTCGTCGAGGCAATCGACGTCGGGGTGGAGGAAGAGGCGGACCGGGCGGTGGCCAGGGAGGAGGAATGACCCAGTCTCCGCTCGCCTTCGAGAAGGACATCGACACCAGACCTCTGATCACCAGGATTCTCGCGGTCGAGGCCTGGCGCGAGGAGTATCTCGAGGTCCTGCGGGAACTCGCGACCGTGGAACTCGATTGGGCGATTCTCGGAGCACGAGTCGACGCATATCGCGGCCTGATCGAAAGAGACGTGGTACGAGATCCCTTCCTCGGAGACCGGGAGCGCTTTCTCAAGAGCCTCTACGGAACTGAAGCATCACTGAAGTCGCTCGCCGCCGAGCGACGAAAATTCCTCCTCGATCACGAAGCACTGAAGCAATCGGAACCCGAACGCCGATCAACGTCGAAGACTTCCAACCCGGGAAAATCTTCAGACGACCCGAACGCGTGACGCAGACGTCACATCTTCCCGTCCACCGAGCCAGCACCGCAAGCACGCATGAGGTGGTGGCCCGAGGGCCGGCTTGAGAGCCCGCATGCAAGATCTGGTTGAAATGACCTCCGCACCGACGCCCGACGAAGTCGAGGCGATCACCTTGAATCCACTCGCGACCCTGTGCTTGGCGACGGCCTTCGGACTCGTCGTTTCCATTCTTCACCTGCTGGCCCATCGCGAACGCCCCATCTACAGCCTCTGGCGGCCCCTTCTTCTGATCGCCCCGTTGATCGCCATGTCCACCATGGCCGTCGGATCGAACCTCGCCGCGGCATTCACGCTCTTCGGTACGTTGGCCATCGTTCGATTCAGAACCGCGATCAGAGATCCCCTCGACGCGGCATTCGTGATCTTCTCGGTGATCATCGGACTGGCGCTGGGCAATCAAAGCCTGCAGGTCGCGGTCGTCGGCACCTCGGTCATCGCCGTCCTCATCCTGATACTGCTCGCCGTCAATCGACTGGTTCCGAGCGAGAACCAGTCCACGCTCCGGCTCCGAATCAGAGGACTCGAGACTCCCGACACCGTCTGGCGTTCCACCCTGGAGACCGACGGCATCAAGATACGAATCGAATCCTGCGCTCATGATCGCATGAAGGGCGAACAATCGATCAAGATCCGGATGAGCGGGATCTCGGGCGATCGATGGCCCCGCCTCCTGTCGCGTCTTCTCGCCATCCCGGAAGTCGAGCATGCGGCCGGACGAACCGACGACTCCTGATCACTTCTCTGATCCGACCTCGGCGCTGGCCGGAGCCTCACCGTCTTCATGGAGGTGATGCAGCAGGAAACGTCGAACGGTCCCGTCGATCCGGGGATCACCGAAGCCTCCATGGCCGCCTCCGATGACCCGGACGAACACGTGTTCGACGCCGGAGTTCTCGAGATCCGCGGCGAGATCAATGGATTGCGCGATGGGAATCAGCCGATCCTGATCGCCATGAATCAACAGCATCGGCGGATCCGATGCGTCGACGAAGAACCGCGGGCTCGCCGATCTGGCGAGATCGGGCTTGGACTGGAGCGGACCGCGAAGCAGTCGGGATTCGGGTGAATCCGCCGCGTCGTGTTGAATCAACCCGTTCTCAGGCATCTGCGATTGCATCGACAGCAGGTCTGAAGGGCCGAAGAAATCGATCGCCACTGCAACGCGGCTGGACGTGTTCGCATGCGATCCGACGTCACCCTCGAGTCCGTCTTCCACGGCTCCGGCGAGCCCGAGCATCGCCGAGAGATGCCCTCCGGCGGAATGACCCATCACCGCGATCTTGTCGGGATTCACGCCGAGGCGTTCGGCGTTCGCTCGAATCCATCGAATCGCCGCCTTGCAGTCGTGGATCTGCGCCGGCCATCCGGCCTCGTCGGACAAGCGGTAGCCGATGCTCGCACCCGCAAAACGTCCGGTCCCGACGAGCGAACGAATCGCTCCGACGCCGCGTCGATGATCACCCTCCAGCCAGGCCCCGCCGTGGATGTAGACGATGATCGGAAGCGGATCCTTCACCGCCGATTCGAGCGGGAATGCCAGCGTCAGTCGGTGCCGGGGGTTGCCGTCCCCGGCGTAGTCGACATCGGGCACCAGGCGGATCGAAGATGACCGAGGCGCTTCGACCGGCCGGCCGACCGCGAGAAGATGCTCTTCAAGATCGATGAAACCGTCACCATCACGGTCGATTCGATCGAAGTTTCCCCGAAGCGCTTCGGGAATCTCCTGAGGGGCGAGTCGTCCGTCCTGGTTTCGATCCCAGCGATCGAAGCGATCATCGACGACGATGGCCGATGCCGATGCGGCCAGCGCGAGCGTCGCGAGAATGCATTGCGTGATCAAAAGAGACTCTCCAGGTCGCGTTGGCCCATTCGAATCAAATCCCGTCTCCATGAAGGACGAAACGAAGATCGACTGGATGATGCCTGCCGGCTCGAGTGACGACTGGGATTCTAACTTCCCGATCTCCGATGAAGACGTCGCCCGGCGGGGCAAATCCGGGTACTGTTCTCGCGACCGGCTCTCCGAATGACGGGGCGCCGACGTCCCAGGGAGATCAGATGTCCGATTCAAGATCCGATGCCATCGTCCTCTTCGGCGCCTCCGGCGACCTTGCGAAGAAGATGACGTTCGTCTCGCTCTACCGCCTCGCCGCCAGAGATCGCCTGAACATGCCCATCGTGGGTGTGGCATTCAGCGACTGGACGGACGAGACGTTCCGGGAGAACGCTCGAGCCGACATCGAAGCGACCGGCCAGACCGTCGATGAGAAGGTCTGGAAGAAGATGGCGGCGCAGATGTCGTTCATTCAGGGCGACTACACCAAGCCCGAGACCTACGCGGCGGTCAAGACCGCGCTGAGCGACGCGAAGCGACCGCTCTTCTACCTGGAGATTCCTCCGAGCCTCTTCGAGATCACCGTGAAGGGCCTCCACGATGCCGGTCTGGTCGCCGACCCCGGCGTCCGAGTGATCGTCGAGAAGCCGTTCGGCCACGACTACGACTCCGCCGTGGCGCTCTACAAGTCGCTGGCCTCGATGCTCGAAGACGATCAGCTCTATCGCATCGATCACTACCTCGGCAAGAACGCGGTCCAGAACATCATGGTCTGGAGATTCGCCAACCGGCTCTTCGAGCCGATCTGGAACCGGGATCACATCGAATGCGTCCAGATCACCATGGCCGAATCGTTCGATGTCGCGGACCGAGGCTCGTTCTACGATCGCGTCGGCGCACTCAAGGATGTCGTCCAGAATCACATCATGCAGGTGGTCGGCCTGCTCGCGATGGAACCACCGAGCTCGACCGATCCCGCCCACATCCATAGCGCACAACTCGACGTCTTCGACGCGATGGAGCCGATCGATCCCAATGACTACGTCCGCGGGCAGTACGACGGATATTCCAAGGTCGATGGCGTGGCGGAGAATTCCACCACCGAGACCTTCGTCGCGCTTCGCGTCCACATCGACTCCTGGCGATGGGCGGGCGTGCCATTCCTCATCCGGGCCGGGAAGGCGCTCGCCGACACCGGAACCGAAGCCGTCGTGGTCCTGAAGCAGCCGCCGCTCGACCTGTTCGGCAAGGACCGTCATGGCGGGGCGATGCCGGAAGCCAACTGGATCCGGATCCGGCTCGGGCACAACGATGGCGTCCAGACCCGCGTCCAGGCCCTGGACCCCTCCAACTCCGATGACATGGACTCCACCGATGTGGTGATGAACGTCGACTTCACGAATGCCCTGACCGTCGAGAAACTTCCCTACGAACAACTTCTCGGCGATGCCCTCGACGGCAATGCGACCCGTTTCGCGACTCAGCCGATCATCGAAGGCACGTGGACGGCGCTTTCACCGATCCTCGAAGAACCCGGTCCCGTGCACGAGTACGAGATGGGAACGATGGGACCGAAGGAAGCCGACCGCCTCACCGAAGGGCTCCATCCCTGGATTCAACCGGTGTCTCCCGCGAGTGATCGACCCGCGTGATCTCGCTCGAGCCGGGAATCCCCGGAATCATTTCGGTCCGAGCGTCGCCAGATAGATCGACGTCCGACCTTCGTGACTCGAGTAGTACGAGACCAGGATGGTGTCGCCGATTCGCACGAACCCCGGATAGCTCGTGTCGCCCCCCGACGGCAGTTCGGCCAGATCGCTCCACACGCCGTCGGCATCGATCGACGCCAGGACCGTCGATTGTCCATCGGGGGCGTAACGTCGACCACCGACCAACCAGTCACCATCACCCAGCGCCATGAAGTCGGGCCCCCCGAGCGGCTCTCCGAGCGGTTCGAACGACCAGTTCTCGTACGGTGGCGCCGCGATCCCGCGCCAGGCCCGTCGGTCCCCCGCTTCCCGCCGGATGATCGCTCGCATGGTTCCATCGCCCTCGAACCGAAGGGTCACTTCGTTCGGATCGCCCGGAACCTCGAGGGTGGCTCGGTGGTCGTAGTCGACTCCGTTGCGGGTGGCCACGAGGTGGACCTTCCATTCGTCCTCGTCCAACTGGTAGACGACCCCGTAGCCGACCCCCTGATACCAGGTCACTCTCCAGAGCCAGTCGTCGTTCGATGCCACGGCGCCGTCGATGACGACCTTCCGGATCGGACCGAGCGGTGCGCCCGCTCGATCAAGGAAAGCGACTCTCGACCGGCGACCGATCAACGTCCGACCGTCATAGACCGAACCACCGAAGCTCACCATGATCCGACCATCCGGCGCCTCGGAAAGCTTCGGATCCCGGAGATCCACCCCCGCCTCCTCGAGCAACGCGACCGATCTCCAATCATCCTCGCCGTCGATCGACCGCGTGATGATCCGAATCCGACCATCGGCACCGAAGACATGCCCATCGCCCTCGCGGAACGTGCAGAACAAGTTCCCGTCGACCGCGATGATGTCGGTGAATGCATTGTGCGCCCCTTCGTTCCAGATCCGCTCGACCGACTTCAACTCGAGCCGGTCGGAGTCGATCGCGGCTTCGTTCATCGATTCCGGCGAGGTGCCCGCACGATCCGCGAATCGGAACGCGAACACTTCGGCGTCGGTCAGCTGGAATCGAAGCCTGATCGGTCGGCCCGCGAGCCGCCCCAGATCGGCCCCGTCCTTCCAACGAACCGTGCGGTCGATCTCGTTGCCGATCTGCTCGATCGAATCGTCCATGGTGAACCCGGGAACGGGCGTTCCATCGGCGTCCTGTATCCCGACCCGGATGCCTCCTCGAGCGGACGTCGCGAAATTCAACTCCAGGCGGTCGCCGGAGAAGACCATGGGCTTCGTGATCCAGCTCCCGGTCTCGGCGCCGGCGACGACCGAGGCCAGCCCATCGAGCCGAAGGGAATACCGCCGGAGTTCCGCGGTAGGTTGGGCGTAGTTCTGGTTGACGTAGACCGACATTTCCGCCGGACCCGTCCGCACCAGGTTCAGCGCCGGGTAGTTAGATCGGGACACCCAGTTCTCCAGCCCGACGCCGGGACGGATGAACGCGGAACGAAAAGTCCGGTCGTATCGACCGCCGCCCCGTGAAGTCAGGAGCACGGCATCGGAACAGTCTCTGAAATACTTCGGATTCACGCCGAGGGCCGCCGCGTCGGCGTCGGACACGACCTGTCGCCCCGGCATGAATCGGGCGGCGATCGCGATGTAGATCTCCGGCGACCTGAAGTAGGGATGAGTCTGATTCGTGTAGAGATGCTCCATCGGAGCACCGCCGAAGGTCATCGCCACCGGCGGCGTCCAGTTGATGAAATCCGTCGATGTCGTGCGGCTGACCGTGCGATACCCGGAATATCCACCCTCTGACCAGGTACGGAAGTAGCAGCAGTAGCACTGTTCGAGTTCCGACCAGAACGCGACGTTCTGGGAGTCGAACATCCCCTCGGTGAACACCGGCTCCTCCTGCATCCGGGTCCAGCGGAGTCCGTCCGGAGACGACCAGGCGATCAGGCCGGAGTGCTCGTTCCCGCCGAGCGCCTTGAATCGACGCTCGGCGGAGACACCGGGACGAACGTCGAGAAACGGACTGAAGTTGTGAGTCACCGGCGCCGCGTCCGCGAGCACGACATTGTTGTCGCGGGAACCATCCACCTCGAAGAGACCGAGAAGCGGGCGAGCCCAGTTCAGACCGTCGGTCGAGACCGCCACGCACGTCGTTTCACGATCGGTTCCATCAGCGCCAGCGGTGGGCAGGCCGCGGTAGTAGAGAAGAAACCTGTCTTCGTCGTGAATGATCGTCGAATAGGTGCAGAACGGGCCCTCCCAGGATCGATCGAATTGAAGGACCGCCCCCTCGTCGCGGGGCCGCGCAAGCTGGAGCCGAACGCCCTCCATGGAGTCGATGAGGTGTTCGTCGATCATCAGTTGCAATTCCGAACCGACGACGATCGGCCCGTCGTCGGCCGTCGAAGCCGGCAGATGAACCAGAAGCACGAGCAGGGCGGGGGCGA
>JABABZ010000074.1 GCA_014237965.1 Phycisphaerales bacterium
CACCCCATGTTCTCTCTCGCATCCTCGTGGGTCCGTAAACTGCTCGGAATGTCAGGTCACGAGCAAGATGAGTCCAGCGAAGAACTCCCTCCCGTCTCGGGCGTCGGTGAGTCTTCAAATGACGCCGAGGCTGCCGACGATCCGGTCGACCTGATCGTGGGAATTGATCTGGGAACCACGAACTCGCTGGTTGCATTCGCCGATGCGGGAGGTTCTCGCATTCTCGGGGTCGGAGATCCGCTGGCGGAGAATGATCAGGCGGATCTCGTGCCGTCGGTGGTTCGATATGCCGGTGACGTCGTCGAGGCGGTCGGCGCCGAGGCGGCAGCGGATCTGAAATCTCATCCGACTCGAACCGTCTTCAGCGTCAAGCGATTCATGGGTCGAAGCCATGCAGATCGAAAGGCGGAAGCGTTGGTGGTTCCATACTCCGTCGTCGCGGGGCCACGTGGTCTGGCAAGCGTGGAGATCGACGGTCGAATCCGCACCCCGCAGCAGATCTCCGCGGACCTCCTCTCGCATCTCCGCGAGCAGGCTTCGGCGGTTCTGGGATGGGCGGTGAGGCGCGCGGTGATCACGGTGCCGGCGTACTTCGACGACGCTCAGCGACAGGCGACGCGAGATGCGGGACGTCTCGCGGGGCTCGAGGTGGTCCGGATTCTCAACGAGCCCACGGCGGCGGCGTTGGCCTACGGCATCGGGACCCGAGGATCGGCGGAGACCATCGTCGTCTATGACCTCGGAGGGGGGACCTTCGATGTCACCGTGCTCGAAGTGATACCGCCGGACCCGGGCGATGCCGAGGGTGAGTCGATCTTCCGCGTGCTCGCGACCGAAGGAGATTCGAATCTCGGAGGTGATGACTTCGATCGTGCCTTGATCCAGGACCTGGTCGACGAAGCCGTACTCGATGGAGATCCGGCCGAGCGTGCTCGCCGGCTGGCGATCCTCCGGGAAGTCGGAGCTCGTGCGAAGGAGGCGTTGAGTGATGCCGATGCCACCAGACTGGTACTCGATGGTGGTGGGGTGCTGCCCGACGTCGATCGCATGCTGACCCGATCGGCGTTCGAGGAGGCGGCCCGGCCTCTGGTCGATCGCACCATCGACGCCTGCCGACGGGCCGTGAAGGATGCCGGACTCGAGATTTCGAAGATTGATCGGGTCGTGCTGGTCGGTGGTTCGACGCGAATGCCGATGATTCGAGAGGCGGTGGAGCAGTGGTTCGGACGACCGGGGTATGTCGCTCTGGACCCCGATCGAGTGATCGCGATGGGTGCGGCGGTTCAGGGTTCGATCCTGTCCGGAGTCCGCCAGGACGCGCTCCTGCTCGACGTCATTCCCCTCAGTCTCGGACTGGAAACCGCCGGAGGCGCGGTTGCGAAACTGGTGTCCCGCAACACGATGGTTCCGACGAAGGCGGTCGAGATGTTCTCAACCAGCGTTGATGGACAGGTCAACGTGGCCTTGCATGTGGTCCAGGGAGAGCGGGAGATGGTGGCGGACTGTCGCAGCCTCGCGCATTTTGAACTTCGTGGCCTGCCCCCGATGCCGGCCGGGATCCCTCAGATCGAGGTCACCTTCAACGTGGATGCCAACGGCGTGCTGGGGGTCGAGGCCGTGGAACGTCGGAGTGGCCGCCGAGCCCGGGTCCAGGTCGTACCGAGCAACGGGCTCACGCGGGAGGAAGTGGCCCGGATCGAGGCGGATTCCTTCACGCACGCGCGTGACGACATGGCGGTGCATCGAGTGGTGGATCTCGCGGTGAATGCGGCGCTCGACGTGAAGTGGATTCGCGAGGCGCTCGATCGGGTCCGTGGAGAGCTTCCGCCCTCGACCACCGAGGCCGTTGATTCGCAACTCGCAGTGGTCGAGGCCTTCATCCAGAGCGCCCGCAAGGATCCTCGTTCCGTGGACGCCGAGGCGTTTCATGCCGCCAAGGATTCCCTGGACAGGTCAAGCATGCCGGTTCACGAAGCGTCGATCACCCGGAGTCTCCGCGAGAGCGATTCCGAGAACGACTGAACCGGTACGGCGTCCTGATCGGCATTCCGTTCAGCTCGTCTTCGGTGGTGCGTTGGCCAGATCCTTCACACCCTTGGCTTCGAGGAACGAATCGGCCAGCGCCTCGTAGATGGACGGTTCGCACAGTCGTCTCGCGACGATGGCGCCGATCATGGATGCGAACATCATGGGCAGCACCATCCCGTAGGCCCCGGTCATCTCGAAGAGGATGGCGAAGACGGTGATCGGACTCTGCACCACGCCCGCGAAGTACGCAGCCATGAAGAGGAGCATCAACTCGGGAAGTCCGATTCCGGGTGCGATGTTCGCTTCCATGAATCCATGTGTGATCTGGCCGAGTCCGGCGCCGACCGCGAGGCTGGGATCGAAGAGTCCGCCCGGAATTCCGCTGATCAGACTGACGAAACTCGCGGCGGCCTTCGCGATCGGATCTCCCCAGTTCGCGATGGGGACTCCGGTGTCCGCCGCGGTTTCGAGCATCTGCTGGGCCTGGGCGTGGCCGCCTCCGTAGCTTGATCCGCCGGAGGTGATGCCGATCACCGCAAGGGCCAGCCCGAGAACCAGGCCGGTCCGCAGCGGTCGGTGCACCAGCGAACTCGCCAGTCGTCGACTGCCGGCCACCACGCCTCTTCCGAACCCGCCACCGAGCAACCCGCCGATCAGGCCGACCACCGGGACCGCGATCCACTGACGCATCTCCAGCAACCAGGTGCCGAGTCCACCTTCGACGGCGATGGGGAGTGCGGCGCCGGAGTTGCTTGATCCGTAGAACTCGTAGTCGCCGAGCACGATGACGCCGATGACACAGGCGATCGCAACGGTGCGAATGATGGTCGGAACGCTGTCCTTGTCGAAGACTCGTCCGACCTCTTCGAAGCAGAAGACCACGCCGGCGATCGGCGCATTGAAGGCGGCGGCGATTCCGGCGGCGCTTCCGGCGAGAATCAGGCCGCGCTGGAGAAGCCAGGGATGGAATCGGCAGAATCGACTGCTGAGGTGCATGCAGCATGCCGCGACATGCACCGACGGTCCTTCGCGTCCGACCGTGATGCCGGAGATCAGCGCGAGACTGAGCAGGAGGATCTTTCCGAAGGCGATCCGGACGGAGAGCATGAGTTTTCGCTCGGGGCGATCGCCGATCTGAATCGCCGCGATGGCCTGGGGGATGCCCGTGCCTTCCGTTCCCGGGAAGAAGCGTCGTTGAAGCCAGATGATCAACGGCATCGTGATCGCGACGCCGAGGGCTGGAAGCAGGATCTTCCAGACTCCCGAAAACTCGATTCCCAGAAGCGAACGATCGCCGGAGAGCCACTTCACGACCTGTTCGCCACCGCGATCGGCGAAGACGAAGTAGAGCGCCGCGATCCCCGCTATCACGGCGGCGATGCTGGTCGCGAGGATCATTCGCGAGGTCTGGCCGATCGTCGGTTCGTTCCGGGATTCCGGGGTCATGCGGTGAATCTAACCGACATCGCCGACTTCGGCAGGGGTCGATCCCTTGAACGAATCGATGGAACGCTCTTCTCGCATGAATGCGAGCCATCGATCGAACGACCTTCATGAGTTGCGATGCCGTCGAGTGTCCCGGCCACGGTGGTGCTTCCTGATCCATGCGACGAAACCAGGATGTGGCGAGTGGCGAGGACTGCCGAACTCGACCGCAGCGGGGTTCGAGGTCGCGACGACGAGACTTCTCCGACTCAATCGTCCGGCAGGCGACATCGAAGCCGGTCGGTCTGATCGGGCCGTCGATCCGGCGGAAGCAGCCGAGCGTGATCGGTCACGATCGAAGGGAGGTGTTTCAGGAACGCCTGCCGACGCGGCGAAGTTCGCAGCCACCGCGGAGCACCATTCCTCCGAGGAAGAGGAGCTGGATGCCGGTGAAGATCGCGAAGACGAGGATGGCCGCACCCGGCATCATGAACACCAGAATTCCCAGGATCATGGTCACGATTCCGCCGCCGAGGACCAGGGTCCACTGGTCTCGGCCACGCATGCCGCATGCCGCGGCGATCTGCATCGCTCCGGTGATCAGGAGGATCGCTCCGAGCACCTTGGTGATGAAGGCGGCGGAGAGCGTCGGGTCGATCAGGAGGATGAACCCCGCCAGCGCCGCGATGATGGGCCCGAGAATACCGGCGCCGCTTCCGTGTTCGCTGTGGGGGGATCCAGCGGCGCGAATCGCACCGATGATGCCCGCAAGGAGGAGCATGGCTCCGGTGAACTGAGTGAGCAGGACCACGGATGCGAAGGGGGCGATGACCAGCATCACGCCGCCCAGGATCAGGAAGATTCCTTCGGCGATCGCGAAGGTTCCGGAGGCACGCATGACGTCTGCGGTTCGGATGTCGGTCATTGGGGATCTCCGAGATGGGAGCGGAAGTACGACGAGTGCATTGCGAGATGGGCGGGGCCGGGCCTGATGCCGGAGGATGAATGCTACCCCGATCGGGCTCGGGCCATCGCCTGAGGAATTCCGGTGGGTGTCGAATGCCGGTGGTAGCATCGAAGCGTGCCTGACCGACGACTCGATGTCTGGGAAAAACTGGCCGACCCCGAGGCGGTTCCGCTTCTGGAGGCCGCGGCGATCGCCGTGGCGGACGGGATCACGCCCGCGTCGGTGATGGGTCTTCGAAAGTCCTTTCCCGGTTCCGCGGTCACCGAGGCGATCGAACTGGCTTCCGCTCGGGCTCGAGCCGGCGTCAAGTTCGCTGACTCGAACACGCTGATGCTCGACCGAGCCGGATTGGAACAGGCCACGAGCGAAACAGTCGCTGAGTGGAAGGCCGCTCGGTTCGGAGATGCGCCGGTCCTTGACCTCTGCTGCGGCATCGGCGGCGACGCGATGGCCCTGGCCCGTCGAGGCCCCTGCACCGTGGTCGATCGTGATCCGGTCCGGGCGTGGATGGCCGGATTGAACGCGGGCGCCGTGGTTCGTGCGGAAGCCGTCGAGGTGACGGACATCGATCATCCGCTCGTCCATCTCGATCCGGCTCGACGGGATGAATCCTCCGGGCGGCGTTCTTGGCATCTCGAGGATCTTGTTCCGGATCTTGATTCGATCCGCGGGATCCTCGCCCGGGTCGAAGGGGGGGCGGTGAAACTCGGACCCGGTCTGCCCAGGCCGACGCCCGAACTGCATGCGTGCCAGTCACTCTCGATCATCGCCGAACATGGGCGTCTGGTTCAGGCGGTCGTGTGGACGGGCCGGCTCGCGGGTGATGCACCGTGCGAAGCCGTCGATCTTCCCTCGGGGCGCACGCTTTCCGGTTCACCGGGTGGCTTCACGGTCGCCGGTGAACTCGACGGGGCGCTCCTGACCTTCCATCCTTCGATCGAACGGCTCGAACTCGGCCCGGTGGCGTTGCAGGCCGCGATGGGCGGAGATGCGGCGCTTGCGGGAGAGCCGGCGGTCGGACTCGGATTGGTGACCCTGCCATTGGAAGCGATCGACTCGGTCTCTTCGGACTGGTTTCGAGCGGTTCGGATTCTGGAGGTACTTCCTCCGAGACCCGATGCCGTGGCGTCGGCGCTGCGGGGCCGTTTCGGTGACGAGATCGGTGACGTCGTCGTTCGAACCCGTGCTGCGGCGATCGACGTGGATGCATGGAGTCGGGAATTCAGACGGATTCCGCGGAACGTCAAGGGGCCGGGGGTCGAGGTGCTGGGGCTGCGACTGGGACGGAAGACCGTCGCGATCATCGCGGAACCGATCGAACTTCAACCCTCTTCGAGGCCGTAGACGCGACGAAGTTCGACGGCATTCGAGTCGAAGGTGTCGAGCAGGTCACCCGAATCCGGGCGGTTCCCGCACGTCTCGAAGACGATGCTCTGGATGCCTCGATCTTGCAGCGCCGCGATCGCTTCGGGGGTCGGTGGCGAGTCCCAGATGAACCATTCCGCAGGATGCTCCACGCGAAGCGCATCGAGTTCCTCGAGCTGTTCGGCGGTCGGAATCGTGCCGGCCTCCCAATGAAGGTCCGCCCCGTTCATTCGATAGCGTTCCGAGAGATACTGGAAGACCGGTCGATTGAAGAAGACGGGAGTCGTCGGCGCCGCGTTCACGGCCTGCTCGAAGGGTGCGCCGCGTTCCTGAAGTTGTCGAATCAGAAGTCCCAGATTCGAACCGAACTCCTCTTGATGGGCGGGCAGAATCCGCACCAGAGCATCGTGGATCGTGGTGGCCTGCGCCATGGCGATCTCCGGATCGAGCCAGGTGGTCGCCGCGGTGCCGGCATGGGAATGAGATCCCTCCGGGCCATGCGCGTGCACGGATCCGTCGCCGGCGGGAAGAAGCCGGTTCTTCAGTCCGGCGGTGGTGTCCACGACGCGGCTCACGGGAAGGCTCGCGGTCGGAAGCCATTTCTCGAAGGTCGCTCCATTGAGGAAGATCAGGTCCGCCCGCTGGATCGCCGCGAGATCATCACCGTTCGGTGACCAGGAGGCTGGATCGATCCCCGGCGGGATTCGCCATTCGACGGTGATTCGCTCGCCACCGATCCTCTCGACGAAGTAGGCGAGGGGATAGTTGGAAACGGCCACGATCCGGGGATCGCTCACGCCGCGGCCGGGGGCCTCCGGGCGATCGCACGCCGTGCCGAGAAGGAGACCGCCGAGGCCGGCGAACAAGAGCAACGTCGATTGAAATCGCTTCATGCGGGTATGGTACGCTCCCGTGCTTCGTCTGACCGATCTCCAATTCGACTATCCGGCGCCTACGGGTGCCGTCGACGGGTTCCGCCTCGCGGTGCCGTTGCTGGAGGTTCGCGGAGGCGAATCGATCGCGGTGATCGGCCCCAGCGGTTGTGGGAAGACGACGCTGCTCCGCCTGGCTGCCGGGATCATCACGCCGCGATCCGGTCGAGTGATGATCGACGAGACGGATCTCTCGACGCTGGGAGAATCTGCGCGGCGGAATCTGCGACTCGCACGAATCGGTTTCGTCTTCCAGGATTTTCGGCTGCTGGAGCACCTCGACGTCGAGGAGAACATTCTTCTTCCCTTCCGCCTCGGGGGGCTGCGACTCGATCCGGCCGCCCGCGATCGGGCAAGCCGTCTTCTCGAGAGACTGGGCATCGCTCATCTCCGACGTCGCAGCATCACGCGTTTGAGTCATGGTGAGCGACAAAGAACCGCCATCTGCCGGGCGCTGGTCACCGAACCGAGCATGGTGCTCGCCGACGAACCGACCGGAAATCTCGATCCAGCCAACAAGCGAGTCATTCTCGAAGCGCTGCTGGACGCGGCTCGAGAGAAGAACGCCGCGGTGCTGGCGGTCACCCACGACCATGATCTTCTCGACGCCTTCGACCGGGTGGTCGATCTCGGCGAAGGCCTGCAAAGGACCGACGGAGTCGGTCGCGTGACGGAGGCGCCGTCATGACGGGCCTCCGACACTCGTTCTTCCTCGCTCGCAAGCACCTCGGTCATCATCGCGGCCGAACGGCATTGCTCTGCGTGGCGTTGTTTCTCGTTGGCTTCCTCCCGATCGCCATCGACCGCCTGGTCGACGCGGGAGAGCAGGCTCTCCGGGCGAGAGCGGATTCGACGCCACTGGTCGCGGGGGCGGCTGGATCGCCGATCGATCTGGTGCTCTCCGCGATCTACTTCCGGGAGCCGCCGGCCGCGACGATCAGTCAGGCGGAGGTCGATGCCCTTCGGGTGGACGAACTGGCACTGGTGCTGCCGCTGGTGTTCGGAGATCGCGTGAAGGGAGGACCCCTGGTCGGAACCGATCCGGACTATCTCGAATTCCGCGGCCTCCAACTGGCAGGGGGGAGAAACTTCGCGATGGCCGGTGAATGCGTGGTCGGCGCCGCGGTCGCGGCCCGTGAAGGGGTCGCGGTCGACGACAAGATCGTGACCGAGCCTCGAGAGATCTTCGATCTCGCCGGCGCGTATCCGCTTCGGATGCGGGTGGTCGGAGTGCTCGCCGATTCGGGCACCCCCGACGATGCGGCGGTGTTCGCATCGACCAGCACCGCCTGGATCGTGCAGGGGCGAGGACATGGGCACATCAAGGTGGACGAGGAGATCGACGAGAGTCTGGTGATGGGACGTACCGCAGGTGATGACGAACCGGCCGTGATCCGCATGAACGCCGCGATTCACGAGTTCGTGGAGATCACACCGGAGAACGTCGCCGACTTTCACTTCCACGGCGAAGCCGCCGACCTTCCCGTGAATGCCGCGATCGTGCTCCCGCGGAATGAGAAGGCGGGAACGATCCTCTTTGCGCGGGCCGAGACCGGTCGGGTCCCGGTGCAACTGGTCCGGGCCGCCAAGGTCGTGGATCGTCTGCTGGTCGAGGTGTTCCGGGTGCGGCGAATCCTGCTCACCGTGCTTGGTGTGGTGGCCGTCGCGACCGTGCTCCTGATCGCGGTGGTGATCGCGTTGTCGGTCCGCATTCGAGCGGCGGAGATCGAGACCATGCACCTGATCGGGTGCGCTCCCTCGAGGGTTCCCCTGATCATCGCCACCGAAGTCTTGATTCTGGTGTTCTCCAGCGGGCTCGCGGCGAGCCTCGCCGGATTCGGGGTCACCGCGTTGGTGCCCGCGGTCGAACGCCTTCTGCTCGGTTGATCGAACCTGCACGGTCGACGCCCGTCGCATTCGTCGTGTCGATCAGTGATCGAGCGCGGGTTCGATGATCGATATCCGAACCGACTCGATCAGTCTTCCGGCTTCCGCCAGCGCGACGTCGCCCGCGCCGAGATAGACGTCGATTCGCCGGCCCTTGATGGCGCCGCCGATGTCGATCGCCACGGCGACCATTGATGCTCCACCGAGGTCTTCGATCATCACCACGCTTCCCAGCGGGATGACCTCCGGATCGACCGCGACGGAATGTCGGGGAATCAACCGAACCCCGGTGGATGCTCGCGGCCACCGGTCGGCCGGGACGATCTCGAAGAACACGAGTCGATCGTTGTCGAGCATGAGCCGCTCGACGGTTTCCGGATCCGTCTCGTGGAGCCCGCGGATGACGTCGAGGTCGATGGCGTCCGGATTCGCGAGGCCGGTCTCGACCAGTCGTCGTCCGAGGCTCGTGTAGGGGCGCTCGTTGGTGCGCGACCAGGCAAGGCACTCGATCGTGCCGTCGGGAAATCGCAGCGCCGTGGAGCCGTTGACCTCGGCGAGATAGGCGTCGAGGCCGTCGGCGACCCAGCCAAGGACCGGGACCGGGGTCACCTGGTTTCCCGCGACCTCTCGTCTCGTCGGGAGCGAGGCCGCGTCGGCGATGCCGGTCGGATCTCCCAGAATCGCGTGGCGGTACGTCGTGTCCCGGGTCCGCCGGGCGTCGAGAATCGGCGCGGCATACGCGGTCGCCTTGAAGACTCCGGGGATCGATTGGAGAGACATGGGGCGAGCGTCGGTGCCGTGAATCGATCGATCGGAAGGCGGGCTTTCGAGCCACTCCCGCCAGCGGTCCGCGGCGATGGGGTTCGACCGTTCGAGCACGGGGATCGCGATGGCGACCGACTCGGCGATCCGGGTGTTGTGTTCCGCGGTCCCTGCGACACCGGGGGGCGAGCTCGCACAGCCGATGAACGGCGACAGCAGAAGCACGGCGATGAGTGCGATACCGTGGATGACGCTCGAGCGGGGGGGCAACGAAGTGGTCTCCGGTGGCACCCTCGTGCTGAGATCGGAGGCCGCGCCGACCGGCGCCTCGATGCGATGGCCGGGGACTTCGAATTCGTGCAGGACCTCCGCGACGGGAAACTGAAGTCCGGCGATGCGGTCGGAATCCGTGGTTCTGGCCGAAGCGTCCTCGGAACTCTCGTTCATGCGGTCGAGGGTACCGACCAGTCGGATTCCGCGTCCGGCGCGGGGGAGGACCGCGGCGCCGCTAGGACCGTGTCGAACCCATGCCGGTCAGCGTGCCGGCACGACCGTCCCGGAGGGCGTCGGTCCACGCGGCGAGGCGGTCTGCGGCGACCGCCGCATCCTCGATGGCGCCGCACTCCGCGGCGAGCCGGACGATGTCGGTGAGGTGTGCGGCATCTCGCGCCGTTTCGAGATGGTTGACCAGCATCGGATTCGGTTGACTTCCATTCAACCAGGCGAGGAACGCGAGCCCAACCTTGTACTGGTGGGTGGGCGCTTCGAAGATCCGCTGGCCGAGTCGTTCACAGGGATCCATGATCGCGTCGTAGCCGGCGCGATCCCCGTCGGCGAGGCGACGCAGGGCGAGTGCCGCGGGTGCGGCGATCGCATCGAAGATCCCGAGCAGGGCATGGCTGAAGTCGCCGATGGGCACGGTTCGTCCGTCGAATTCGACCGGTCGACCTTCGGGCATGGGTTGCTGCGGCTCGCCGGCGATGAGTCGGCCGAAGTGGAAGTCGTCGCCGGTCAGCATGATCTGGTCGCGCTCCAACAGGTCACGGCGGAGGCGGACCTCGAGTTCGTGATCGAGCATCGACAGCTTGGCGGCCCGGTACCGCTCCGGCGCACCACGCATGATCCGAAGGAACGAGTCCCCCGGGAAGTAGCCTTCGAGCGTGGGCAGGAACATCGGTCCGAGCCAGTGGACGATCAGTGGTCCGTCGCCCGCCTCGCGGGCGATGTCGGAATAGACCTCGACGAACTCGTCTTCGCCGAGGCCGAGTTGGCACAGGCGAGGCATCGGGAGCACCACCGCGACGCCGCCGGCCTTTCGGATCACGTCGATCTGTTCGACCACGCCATCGACGAGTCGGGTGGTCGTTTCCGCCGCTTCAAGATGATCGGTGCTCGCGCCGGCGCAGAAACCTCCCGGAAGCCCGAGTCTTCCGGTGCGTTCGATGAGTTCCCGCGCCGCATCCCAGCCAAGGTCGAAGCGCTGAGCGGTGTCCATGGCTTCGGCGATTCCCATGCCCGTGCCGCCGATCCGCTGGCGGATCGCCATGGTCGCGTCCCAGTCGAGGTGCGCCGCGATCTCCGCGGCGTCCCCCGGACGATCGCTCGAATGATCGATGCCCGCGTATGCGGCGTCCATGACCACGTGGGCGGCGGCGTAGCAGAGGCGGGGAAGTGGCGAATCGGTGCCGGCGTCGTGACGGAGGTCACGCCATCGATCGTCGTCGATCTCCAGCGGGCCGTCGGGAAGTTCGACGACGATCTTCATCCGGCGATTCCCGTGAGCCGCTCAATGAACCCGGGGCCTTGTTCAATCACCACCGTGGCGAGGAACACCGACAACACGATGGTCCCGAGCAGCATGCCGGCGGTCCAGGCGGCACCGAGTCCGCCCCCGGTTCGATCGGCGCCCAGGAGCTTCCGGTTTCGAAGCAGGATGGTGAAGCCGAGATAGGAGACCGGGAGGAAGAGCCCGCAGACGACATTGGTGGGGACGGCGACCCACAACCGCATGTCGCCCCAGAACACCGCGCCGAGGAAGCCGATTGCGGGAAGCAGGATGAAGGCCTTGTGGCCGATCGAATCCTCCTTCACGCCGAAGAGCTTCACGCCGGCGAAGCCCGAGGCCAGCATCTGCATCGTGATCGAGGACAGCGCCATGGCGAGTATTCCGAGGCCGAAGATCCA
Organism: Phycisphaerales bacterium; assembly: GCA_014237965.1. Lineage (GTDB taxonomy): Bacteria > Planctomycetota > Phycisphaerae > Phycisphaerales > SM1A02 > UBA12014. The sequence continues at coordinate 11,551 of JABABZ010000074.1, forward strand.
CTTGCCGATCACGGGTCCGAGTCGGTCCGGCGACGCGAAGATCTCCGCCGCCTTCGCCGGGGCGATCTTCGCCCCCGAGAAACCGGCGTCTCCGAAGTGGAATACCGCGGCACTGGCGATCACCATCAGGCTCACCGCGATGGTGAAGGGGATGAACATGCCGAAGACGAGGTCGTAGCGGGCGAGTCGTCGATGCGACCGGCCCCAGCCGTTCTTGCGGAGTGTGTAGGGGTAGACGAAGAGCATGTTCGCGCCGACCGCGGCGGCAAGTCCGCTGACGATCACGGTGAGACTGTCGATGGAGGCGGGAAGGCCGTCGGCGCCGGTTCCCGTCCAGTCCTCGGGGATCGACGGGATGAAACCCCTCAGCATCTCCCCGGGATTCGGGATTCCGGTCCGCATGACCACGATCGCCATCGCGAGCACGATGAACCAGACCATGCCGGTGAGGATCAGCTCGTAGCCGCGGATGAACCGCCTGGCCTGCCCATGCATGAGCCCGACCGAGACGCACCACGCCAGGGCGATCACGCCGCCGACGATGGGGGGGACGCCGAAGAGCAGCGAGAGCATCGCCGCCGCGAGGGCGTACTGGGCGAACTGCCAGATGATCGAGCTCAGGAGGCCGCCCCAGGCGAACATCCAGGCGAAGACCGGATGGACGTGCTTCTTGAGCGAGTCGTAGGGGTCCTCGCCGGTCGAGAGGGTGATCCACGCCACCGCCGCCATCACGATGACTCCGAGCAACATCGCGGTCGGTGCCACCCAGAGCAGCTGGTAGCCGAAGGCCGCGCCGCCGAACAACGCGGCGAAGGCGCTTCCCCCGCCCAGCGTCATCGCGGACTGGAGATAGCCGGGCCCCATGAATCGCAGATAGCCGGCGATTCGGGGAACCATCGGTTTCGCGTCAAGTTCGGCGAAACGGGCGAGTTGCGTTGCGTTCGATTCGTTCATGCTTTCGAGGCCTCCTTGCGAAGCACCTTGAGTTCGACGGCCTGAGGCATCGACTTGTAGTGTTCGTCCAGTGGATAGCAGCCGGAGATCATGCCGTTCCGCGGTGCGGTGGTGCAGTCGCTGAAGGTTCGACACAGGAACTTCTTCTGAAGCGGTCGGCCGCCGACGACGTCGGCGGGAAGCGTGGGGTAGGAGAGCATCGATCGGCCGAGTCCGACCATGTCGACCATCCCGAGTCGGACTTCGTGTTGAGCGACTGCCGGCAGCCACTCCTGCAGATACGACCATCCACTTCCGACGAGCGGGAGATCCGGAACCAGCGTTCGGATGGTGCGCACGACCTGAAGATGGCGCTGGACTTCGCAGAGCGGATCGCGGGGTGGAAGATAGCCGTCGCTGGGGGGATAGGCCGCGGGTCGCTGGAGATGCGGACAGTAGTAGGGGCTGCCGACCGTGAGGTTCGCCATGAACACGCCGAGGTCGCGACAGAGTTCGAGAAACCGCTGAGGCTCCGTGAAGTCGCTTTCGGTCGGGTCGTGGGTGTTCACGCCGAACCCGTGTCGCCACGGAACATGGTCTTCCACGTCTCTGGGGTATCCGACGGCGTCACTCTCGCGGCGGAAGAGCGGATAGGTGTCGGTGATCGAGACTCGGCATCCGATCAGAAGGTCCGGTCTCGCCGCCTTGATCGCTTCAACGGTCTCCCGGAAGAGCCTGGTCCGATTTTCAAAGGTGCCACCGAAGTCACCGGACCGGGTGTGGGCGCCCAGGAGTTCGTG
>JABABZ010000075.1 GCA_014237965.1 Phycisphaerales bacterium
AGTCGCGACGCGTCTGCACCGGCCACTGAATCGTGTGACGGTTGTAGTCGCCGTGTTTGTATACCTGCACGACCGTACCGTCTCCGAGCCGCTGCGTCCGGATCTCCTGCGTCTCCTCGATCGTCTCCGGTGGTCCGAATGAATCGGCGGAGTTCGTCCGGCCCGCCCGCTCGCGCTCGGGCCATCGCGTACCCGTCGCCATCGCCGACGAATCGGCCGTAGAGTTGCTCCTCGGCATCGACCTGACCGTTATCGTCCGCCGGTCGATCGTCCATCACGAGCCGGAGTCGCTCGGTGATCTCCGCACGATTGGCACGAACGAAGTCCATCCGTTCCGCGATGATCGATTCATCCAGCCCGGTGGCGGCGAGTGCCTCGGGATTCCGAGTGAGCACTTCGGGAATCGCCACCATCGGCACGCTGTTGACCCGAAGCCTCCGGACCGGGAGCCGTTCACCATCCTCGGAGATGCCGTGAAATCGAGCATGGACCTGCCGTGGCTCGAGGGCGAGAATCTCCGCGGGATCGCCGTGCAGGTCGATCACGACTCGCTCGTTTCTTCCATCGCTCGCCACCACGACCCCGACCGTTCCGTGACCGCGGGCGGCTCCAAGGCCGGGCACCGACATGAAAAACGGTTTCAATTCCTTGTTCTTGTCGCCGTCGCCGACGATCTTCTTGACCTTGTCCTTGATGCCCATCGAAATCGCATGGTCCCAGAGTCGGCCGTTCGATTCCCGAAGCCTCCGGGCCATCTCGATCGTGGCTCGAACATCGCCCAGCGCATCGTGCGCACTCGCAGCGTGCTCCGAAATACCGTTGGCAGTGGCGAGTTCGCCGAGTCGGAGCGAGAGCGATCCGTCCTCGTAGGTCGGCCACTCGATGCCGTCATGCCGGCCCGTGCTCCAGGCCATGCGGAAGGCCGCCAACAAATCGAAGCGACGATTGCCGTGCTTCCATTCGCGGTCGTAGGTGGGAAGAAGATTCCGCCAGGCACCGAAACGAATGATGTCGTCGTCGTACCCGAGACTGTTCCATCCGGTGCAGATGGAACCCGGAGTCGACATCTCCTCGAGCACCTGCTCGAAGAACACGTGTTCCGGCACACCATCATCGATCGTGTCCTGCGGCCCGATTCCCGTGACCAGACAGGCACCGATCGACGGCGGTTCGTCGATCGGCGGCGTGCATCGGATCTCGATGGGATCACCGACGGGTTGCAGATCCAGGTCGGTGCGAATGGCGCCGAACTGGGAAGGTCGATCGCGACGCCGATACGGCCCCGATCGACCACGATCCCAGGGACGACTCAACGAGCCGAAGGTCTCGAAATCGAACCAGAGGATGGTCTCGGTCTGACTCATGTTCCTTGTCCTCTCCATTCGTCGCGATGGCCCCGTGGACCATCCGAACCCGCACTACCGACCGAAGCGAAGACTCACGATTTCGAAGGGCCGGATCGGGAATCGTGCTTCGGATGAATCAGGATTCCACTCGAGCCCCGGCCGCTCGATACCGGCTTCCATCAGATCGACGCTGTCGGCGGTGGCCTGACCCGGGACGCGGATGGTGACCGTTCCCGAGGCACCGTGCTTCTCGACCACCCGAAGAATCGTCCCCGAGCCATCTTCGCTCGGCTTGTACGCGACCACTTCGACTCGGGCCGCCCCTTCGACTTCATGCTGCACCGGAACGATGGCCGACTCGCCTCCGGCGGACATCGACTCCGCACTCGGACGGTGAACGATCAGCGGCTCCGCGAATGCCTCCGCCTCCGCGTCCACTCCCGCGGCGAATCGATCTCCACCGTGCGGCATCAGGGCATAACCGAGACGGTGCGTTCCTCGATCGCAGGTCGGATCGGGGAATCCCGGACTCCGAAGCAGGCTCAGACCCAGCGTCGATCGATGTGCGTTCCGTCCGACGATGCCCGCATCCAGCACCGCGAAACCGAGCCCCGGCTGGGACAGGTCCATCCAACGCCGGCCCGGCACCTCGAATCGCGCCTCCTCCCACGAGGTGTTGCGATGCGTGGCCCGCTCGATGGCACCGAAGGGAATTCCGAAGGTCGCGCTTCGCGCTCGGATTCCGGTCGGGAACTCCGCGCGGAGCAACGTCCGATCCTCCTGCCAGTCGACGAGCAGCCGGACGTCGAGTCGATCTGCGCCGGCATCGAGAACGTACCGAACCACCAGCCGACTCGACCGACCGATCGCGTGTTCGAATTCGATCGCACCCCGAAGCGGCCCCGACTCGATGACGGCGTGTCGCGCGGCATCGCTCGTGAGTTCCTCGAACTTCTCGTGATAGTCGCGGTCGAGGTCCCAGGCCTCCCAACGACGAGGACGATCCTCATAGAGCCTGAATCGATTCAACGGCCGCACTCGGCCACGCTCATCGGAGCCGTTGATCGACGCGCCGCCGACCCGACCCAGCCGGATCACTCGACCGACATCGTCGAAGGCCACCTCGATGCGGCCGTTGCCCATCGATCGTTCCTCCACCACGACCGGCTCGACCGCGTGCAGGCGAGAAGCGTCCACCAGTCGGCCGCCCGTCGCCGGAACCGGCTCGATCGGAAGAAGTTCGCCATCGACGTTCACCACGCCGCCCCGCGGCGTGCTCGCCGGATTCACGATCAGGACGGGCTGATCGAGCCCCGCGGCATCCAGCGAGCCGGCCCAGCGATCGAGACCGGCGTCGAGTTCCTCGCGGCAGGCCGATCGGATCGTCTCGTACTGCGCCCGGGCGTCGACATAGACCTCGGGGATCGAAGATCCCGGAAGGATGTCGTGAAACTGGTTGAGCAGAACGAGTTTCCAGGTCGCATCGAGTCGGTCGCGCAGCGCCGCAGTGGACTCGGGCGTCGCATCCGGAACGCCGCATCCCATCAGTTCGATCGTGCGCAACGCGGACTCCGCCTCCGCATTGGCCTGCTTGAGCCATTGGTGCGAGGTGTAGGTGCCTCGGTGAAGCTCGAGATACAGCTCGCCGTCCCATCGCGCCGGCTCTCCGCCCGCGGAACGGAGTCCGGCGGCCTCCTCGTGGAGGCGACCACAGAAATCGTCGGCCCGACCGAATTCGACCGCGGGAAGGCCTTCCACACCTTCCGCCATCAATTCGATGCGTTCCGCCTGCTCGACCGTCGGACCGCCGCCGCCGTCGCCGAATCCGTAAGGCTGCAACCAGGTCGGCATCGCGGCCTGATCGAGTTCGGTGACATTGCGTTCGGCGAACTGGAGGTCCGCGGGAAGAATCGAACTGTTGTAGTTGTGTCCGGGAGTCAGATGCGTCAGCACCGACGTGCCGTCGATTCCCACCCAGTCGAAACTCACGTGGGGGAACTTGTTCCGCTCGCACCAGCTGATCTTGTTGGTGATGAAGGTGTCCAGCCCGGCCCCGCGGATGATCTGGGGCATCGAGGCGGGAAAACCGAAGGTGTCGGGCAGATAGAGATGCCGCTGCGGCGCGTCGGATCCGAATGCCGCTCGCCACCAGTTCGTCCCGTGAAGGATCTGGCGGATGAAACTCTCGCCGCTCGGAGCGTTGCAGTCCGGTTCGATCCACATGGCACCGCCGGGTTCCCAGCGGCCCTCCCGAACCCGCGCGGCGATCCGCTCGAAGAGGCGGGGTGAGTCCTCCCTGATCCACTGGTACTGCTGTGCCTGGCTGCAGAGAAAGCGGAATCCCGGTGATCGCTCCATGATCCGGTCCACGGTGGCGAAGGTCCTCAAGCACTTCCGCCGGGTCTCCGCGAGCGGCCAGAGCCAGGCGGTGTCGATATGCGCATGGCCGACGGCGATGCAGTTCGTTCCGGTTCCGCTCGCCGGACCGTCGCCTCGAAGGAGCGTCTTGAGATCCTCGTATCGTGCTTCCATCGCCGGCCGTGGATCATGGGCCGGAATCGTCCCCAGAATCTCGCGCAGTCCCGCCTGCAGTCGATGAGCCCGCGGCGACGTCGTCGGTTGAATCAGCAGCGTGCGGCGAGCAAGATCCCACGCCTCCACGAATCGCCAGGCGAGGTCGTCGTAGACCACGAGCTCCGCGGCGGCGAGCCTTCCGGGTTTCGCTTCGTTCCAGCGGGCGTGGAGCTCGGGGTGGTCCCACCAGAAGGTCGAGATTCCCAGCGGCATGTTGCAGGCCGCTTCCACGAGCAAGTCGACGGATTCACCACGTTCGGCGACATCGATGATCGCCGCCCGGTCCCGATTGAAGTCGAATCCGTGAAACGGCGCTCCATCTCTCCAGAGCAGCGCTTCCGTTCCAGCATCGAATCGGAGATGCACCGATCGTCCCGACATCGCTTCCGGCAGATCACCTCGAAGGCGAAACCACGCGGTGCTCCAGACCGGACCCCATCGCCAGCCGGGCTCGACCCCGGTGAACGCACTCTCCGGGAGTTCCGCGATCTCGTCGTGCGTCGGTCGGCCTTCGAACTGGGCGACCGTGACCGCAAGCGGAGCCACGACGGGCGTCGCGACGGGCCGAAGAACCTCGTCGGCGAAGGTCTCGAATCGAAGAGCGGCGTATTCCAGATCGGGAAGCATGGCGTGGGCACCTGAGAGGAGGGGCGATGCCTCCAAAGGTACCCGCTGCCCTTCCCCGCCACCGACCCGGGGCCGGATTCGACGAGAGGTCCACCGACGGCCGCGATTCGAGTTCCCGGACGGTTGAAATCCCGTCTTCGAGGCGAATCACGCCGACCGAGCGTGGAAATCCCCCTGACCGGAACCAGAACTGATGCGATCGGACAATCCGTGATCCAAGGCTCCAGAAGGGGGTGAAGAGGAGCCGATCCACCCCTTGATGACGGTCCGATACGAAGTCCGGCGAACTTTGCTCGAAGCAGCTTCCTATACTCGGTTGTTGCAGAACCACTGACACACTCCGATCACCGCTCGGCCCTTGGCAGCTCACACATGCGTCTCATGCATCACAACTTCATGCGTCTCCTGATCACGACGACCCTCGTGATCGCGATGCCGTTGTGCTGCTGCGTGCTGAGAACCGCCGCCGCCCTCTCCGGCCCCGAGGCGAGTGCGGGCATGCTGCCCTCCTGCTGCGCCGCTCATCAGTGCGAACCAGACACCGAACTTCCGCCTCCGGCGAACGACGGCAGTGGGTGTGATGAAGGCTGCTGCATCAAGGTTCCCGTGACCGTGGATCAGAACCTGCAGACCGCGCTGGACGCGATCGCCTTTCTCCCCGAAGTGATGAACATCCCGGCCGAGGACGTCGTGACTTCGCAGGCTCGAATCGATTCCGGCGAGTTCCATGTCGAACCGCCACCGGACAAGGACCCCACCAGGTCCCCGCGACATCTTCGTCGCACCATCATCATCCAACGCTGACTCCGAAGAACCCTCGTCGTTCTCTGGGACGCCTGACGCGCCAGAGTTTGTCGTCGTGAACTTCATTCGGAGTCCATCGTGATCCCTTCAGTCCCCCACAATCGCGGCACGGCGCCGCTCCTCCTGCTTTCCGGCCTCGCCCTCGCGACGTCGGGGTGCATTTCGAGCGATCCCGCGTCCGACCGTTCCAACGTCGATGCGATCGTTGGTCCTCGTCTCGACGAGTCCGTCGATCTCGATACCCTCGGGGCATCACCCGTCTCGCCCCCTTCGGTGTGGAACGAGGCCGAACCCCTCGATGTCGACACCGCGGTGAGGGTCGCCTTCCAGCGGGATGCCGGCATTCGAACCGCGCTGGCCGAGCTCGATCTCGCCCGCGCCGAACTCGCGCAAGCCGATCTACCGCCGAACCCGGCGCTCGACCTGGCCATCGGCGTCGCGGTGGATGGACTCTCCGGCGCTCCCGCCATCGTCGGGGTCACACAGCAACTGACCTGGATCTGGACCCGATCGGATCGAGTCGACGCTCGGGATGCCGATCGCCGCGCGATGATCCTGCTTGCTGCGGACTCGATGATCCACCTCGATGCGGAAGTCCGCCAGGCTCATGTGGCGGCGATCGCCGCGGAAGCGACGCACCGTCTCGACCGCGCCCACGCGCGAGCGACTCGACGGACCGTCGACGCGGTGACCCGGTTGTTCGAAGTGGGAGAGGCATCCAAGATCGACCTCGATCGAGCCCGGCTGAATGCCGCCGAGAGCGCCAGCGCCGCGGAAGCCAGTCGTCGCACCAGTCGGCAGATGAAACTCGCAGTTCTGGCTCGCATCGGCTGTCCGGACGCGTCCATCGATTTCGAACTGGAAGGTTCTCTCGCGTTCGATGGCCCGGCCATTCCGAACGAAGCTCGGATCCTCGAACTCGCTCGCGCCAACCGACTCGACATCGCCTCCGCTCGAATGCGGGTTCTCTCGGCGGAAGCCGAATGTCGCCTCGCCGGATCGAAGCGGCTGCCCGAAGTGGGCGTCGGTGCCGCGTGGAACGAGAATTTCGGAGACCGCCAGGCCGTTCTTCCCGGAGCGAAGATCACCCTCCCCATTCTCGACGACGGCAGCGCCGCGATCGCCGCCGCGAATGCCCGACTGGACCGTGCCCGACTCGAACTTCTTTCCACGCGACGCCGAGCCATCGGTGACGTCCGTTCCTTCCGGGAGGCGTTCCTCCGCGCGGACGGACAACGCATCGCCTATGCGGAGACCGTGCTCGCCCCGGCGACCGAAACGGAAGTTCTCGCGGAGGCGGCGTATCGCGAGGGCGTGATCGACCTCACCGTCCTTCTCCTCGCCCAGCAGCGGCGAATCGCCGCCGAACGGCGACTGGTGAACTTCCAGTTCACCGCGGCCATTGATCGCATCTCGTTGCAGGAATGGGTGGGCGGTTCCTTCGATGTTCCCGCCGTGGCACCGATCGTCCCTCCGATCGACCAGAACACGGCCAGCACGCAAGCACCCAGAACCTCCGCTCGACCCTCGAGCCACGGACCGGAGATCAAGTCATGAACGACTCAGGACTCGAATCGATTCGACCCTCGGCCAGCGACGAAGTTCCGATCCCTCCCCGCCGAATCCTCTCCAGACTCGGCCTTCCGATCCTCATCCTGCTCGCGACGGCGACGTTGCTCGCCTACGTCGGCTGGGATGCGATTCGACCGCGTACCAACGTGACCGCGGTCACGGTGGCGATCAGATCCATCGAAACCGATGAGGCCCCGGCCTCCGCGGCCGCCGGGGATGCCGTCGTACAGGCGCCCGGATGGGTCGAAGCCGACCCCTTCTCGACCTACGCCTCCGCGCTCACCCAGGGAATCGTGGAGTCGATCGTCGTCCTCGAAGGCGACACCGTCAAAGCCGGAGAGCCCGTTGCGACGCTGGTGCGAGACGACGCGGAAATCGATCTTCGACGCGCCCAGTCCGAGGTCGATCGGCGACTCGGCCTGCTTCAAGCCGCCCAGGCGACGCTGGACGCCGCGCAAGCCGACTATGAGAATCGGGTGTCGGTGCATCGAAGAGTGGCGATCGCCGAAGCGAACGAGTCGAAACTCGCCGCGGATCTCGCAGGCTTCCCGTCACGCATCGCGGAAGTCGAATCAAAGCGGGACGAGCTGCGCGACGAGTACGACCGCAAGCGCGGCCTCGTGGACGAAGGCGCCGTCGCCGCCGGTCCGGTGGCCCGACTGGGCCTCCGACTTCAAGCCGCGGGCGCCCAGGTCACCCAGCTCGAAAAGGAACGAGACTCGACGTCCGCCTCGCTGCAAGCGGCGAGAGCGGAACGAGAAGCCGCCGTCGCGGACCGCGAACTCCGCATCCAGGAACGACTCGACCTCGAGTCCGCGCGTGCCGGACTCCTCGTTGCGGAAGCCGAACTGGGGCAGGCGATGGCCGACCGAGACACGGCGGCACTCGCACTGGAGCGATGCACGGTGGTCTCACCGATCGACGGCGTGGTCATCGAACGAATCGCCTCGCCGGGATCGACCATTCAATTCTCGAATGGGCAGCACGGCGCCCACATCGTGCACCTCTACGACCCCACCATGCTTCAGGTGCGGGCGGACATCCCGCTCGCCGAAGCGGCCAAGGTCGGCGTCGGGCAACCTGCCGAGATCATCGTCGATCTTCTTCCCGACACGGTCTTCAAGGGGATGGTCACGCGATTCGTTCATCGGGCCGACCTCTCGAAGAACACCGTGGAAGCGAAGGTGCACATCACCGATCCCTCGCCGTTGCTCAAGCCCGACATGCTCGCCCGAGTCAGGATCCTCCCCTCCCGGAACACCGAGGGAGACGGGCTTCGGCGAACCGTCAGTCGGATCTTCGCGCCTGAAGCCGCCCTCGATCCTGACGGTGGCATCTGGGTCGTCGACGAACGGAGCGGCGACGAGGGGATCGCGGCTCGAAGAGCGGTGATCCTCGGCGACGCCCGCATCGATGGGTGGGTCGAGATCCGATCAGGCCTCCGACCGGGAGATGCGGTGATTCTCGATCCCTCGATGACGACGAACACCGCGATCCGCTTTCGAGAACCGGACTCGTCCGATGGAGCAGACACATGAGTTTGATCGAATGCCGGGATCTGACCCGCACCTACACCCGAGGCACCGATGAGATCACTCCGTTGGACGGACTCGATCTCGACATCGAGCGCGGTGGATTCGTCGCCCTGATGGGACCATCGGGATCGGGGAAGACGACGCTGCTGAATCTGATCGCGGGCATCGACCGTCCCACGCGAGGCTCGTTGACCATCGATGGCCGGCCGATCCACACCCTCTCGCGGAATGCGCTCGCGGAGTGGCGGAGCGAAACGGTGGGCTATGTCTTCCAGCTCTACAACCTGGTCCCCGTGCTCACCGCCTACGAGAACGTCGAGCTGCCGCTTCTGTTGAGATCGATCTCGAGGGCGGAACGCCATCAGAAGGTCGCCGCAGCCCTCGACCTGGTCGGAATCGCCGACCGGAGCGCCCACTATCCGAGGCAGCTCTCCGGCGGCCAGGAGCAGCGAGTGGCGATCGCCCGAGCGATCGTGACCGACCCGACCCTGATTCTCGCCGACGAACCGACGGGTGATCTCGACCGCGAAAGCGCCACCAACATCATGGATCTGCTCAAGCGATTGAACACGGAACTGGGAAGGACGATCGTCATGGTCACCCATGATCCGAAGACGACCGTCTGGTGCGACACCGTGCTGCACCTCGAGAAGGGACGTCTGGCGGACCCGGAATCCGAGGACTCGCCGGAATCGGCGCGCCGCGACGAACGAATCACGGAGACCTCCTCATGAGTCGTGCCTTCAGCGTCATTCCAACCGTCTGGCGTCAGATCATCCGGGCGCCGATCCGCACCGGACTGACCGTCACCGGAATCGCCGTCGCCATGTTCCTCTTCACGAGCGTGGAGGCGATGCGGAGCGGCGTCCACGCCGCGACCACCAGCCGTGCGAAGGATGCGACGCTCATCGTCTACCGTGAGAATCGCTTCTGCCCCTTCTCGAGTCGACTCCCTGAATTCTATGGAGATCGAATCGAGCGAATCGACGGAGTTCGTTCGGTCATTCCGATGCAGATCCTCGTATCGAACTGCCGCGCGAGCCTGGACGTCGTGACCTTCCGAGGCGTTCCCAGGGATGATCTCGAGACGACCATCGGCGACGAGGGGCGGTTCCTTGAAGGAAGCGCCACGACCTGGCGATCTCGGAGCGATGCCGCCCTGGTGGGCGAGTCGCTGGCGGCCCGCCGAGGAATCAAGGTGGGAGACCGATTCTCCGCCGCGGGAGTCACGGTCTTCGTCGCGGGGATCCTCGGAAGCGAACGCGCGCAGGATCGCAACGTCGCCTACGTGCACCTTTCATTTCTTCAAGAGACCATGACCAGAGGCGGATCAGGGGGCATCGTGACCCAGTTCAACGTCAACGTCGAAGATCCGACGCAGATGGAAGTGGTCGCTGCCAGCATCGACGAAGCGTTTCGCTACGACGAGTTCCCCACCAGCACCTGGCCCGAAAAGGCCTTCGTGGGTCGCGCCGCGCGGGACATCGTCGAACTCGTCGGGTTCGCCAGCTGGGTGGGCTGGGCATCGTTGATCGCCGTCCTCGCGTTGGTCGCCAATGCCATCGTGCTCGCGATGCGGGATCGAATTCGAGATCATGCCGTGCTCCAGACACTCGGCTACACCGGTGGATTGATCGCCTGGATGGTTCTTCTCGAGGGCGCCCTGCTCGGACTGGCAGGCGGCGTGGCAGGCGCCGTGGCCTCGACGATGGTGATCACCCTCGGGCGGTTCAGCATGACCATGGAAGGAATGAACATCGAGATCGCGAACGATCCCCGCCTTGCATTCATCGGCGCGGGAATCGCGGTCGGCCTCGGACTTCTCGCTGGTGCGGTGCCTGCGATTCGAGCATCTCGTGGCGAGATCGTGCAGGGGTTCCGTGCGGTCTGAACGACCGAAAGGATGATTCATGCGAGGGCTTCCCTTCGAATACGCGGTCAGGAATCTCGGACGCAGTCCGAGCCGGCTGCTCATGAGTGCCGGAGGATGCGGCCTGGTGGTCCTGCTGGCGATGGCCGCGGGCGGCTTCGTCGACGGCATGCAGAAGTCCCTGAAGATCAGTGGTTCACCCCGCAACGTGATCCTCATGGGCGCGGGCAGCGAAGAGAGCGTCGAACGCAGCGAGATTCCCATGCGAACTCCGGGGATCGCCGCGACCGGCATCCGCGGCATCGCGATCGCCGCCGGCGTCGAAGCGATCTCCCCCGAAGTCCATCTGGCGATTCCGGTCGGCCTGCAGTCCGACGCGAGCGATTCCACCGAAGGCGAGAAGACCAACGCCCTCTTCCGCGGGATCACCCCCTCCGCATTCCTGGTGCATCAGGAAGCGAGACTGACCGAAGGACGATTTCCCGAGACCGGCGCCGATGAAGTCGCGATCGGCCGACTCGCCGCCCGGAGCCTCGGGCTCAAGGAAGCGGCCAGCGTTCTCGGCTCGACGCTCGTGGTCGACGAACGCCCCTTCACGATCGTCGGCGTGATCGACGCCGACGGCGGCGTCATCGAAGGTGAGATCTGGATTCCGCTCTCGGACCTGCTCATCATCGGACAACGCGACTCGTTGTCATGCGTGGTGATCCGCACCATGAACGGCGACCTCTCTTCCGCCCGAGGCTTCGCCGCCACCCGACTCGATCTCGAACTCGTCGCGACTCGCGAGAGCGACTACTACGCCTCACTCGCCGCGTTCTTCACTCCCATCCGAATGATGGTGATCATCACGGCCATCCTCGTGGCGGCCGGTGGAATCATCGGCGGGCTCAACACCACCTATGCCGCTTTCGCGAGCCGCGTTCGAGAGATCGGCACCCTGCAGACGCTCGGCTACAGTCGACTCGCGATCGTTCGAAGCCTGGTCGAGGAGTCGATTCTCACCGCTTCGATCGGTGCCCTGGCGGCCGCCGCCATCGGTATTCTCGTACTCGATCAGGTGACCATCCGATTCTCCATGGGCGTCTTCGGAATCCAGATCGGCCCCGGCGTCGTCGCCCTCGGCCTCGTCGCCGGTCTCATCCTCGGCGTCGTGGGTGCCGTTATCCCCGCTTTTCGCTGTCTCCGGCTTCCGGTACCCGAAGCCCTTCGTTCCTCGTAAGATTTCATTCCTTCTTTCTTTCGTTTCGGAGTCACTCCATCATGTCTCGAAAAACACTCTTGATACTCGGACTCTCGGTCCTTTCGCTCACCCTCAACGGTTGCGATCAGGGCGGTGGTGAAACCACGGCCTCCAACGACGTCGGGCCCACACGTCCGACCATTCCCGCGGCATTCTTCACGACCAATCGCCCGGCGGAAGTCGCGGATCTCATTCAGGTCAAGCCCACCGCCTCGGTCGGCGACTCCGTGGTCTTCCTTGCCCGGGTCGGCGGCCGGATCGAGCCTTTCGTCGACGGACTTGCGATCTTCACGGTCGCGGACCCCTCCCTCCTGTCATGCGAACTGATGGGTGAGGAAGACCACTGCCCCCTTCCCTGGGACTACTGTTGCGAGGACCCCAACGGAATCACCGCCGGTTCCGCGACCATTCGACTCGCGGGAACCAGCGGTGAACCGATCGCGGCGAACGCCGAAGGCGCCGGAGGCCTCGAGCCACTGAAGTTCGTGGTGGTCGAAGGCGTGGTCAACGAGCGAAACGATGACGGCCTCTTCGTGATCGACGCGGATCGGATCTGGGTCGGCGGCAAGCCCATGCGAGGAGAACCGCGTCGCGGTTCCCTGGCCGGCGAAGAGAACGCCGGAACTGATGATCACAACCATGCCCACGATGGCGATCACAACCACGATCACGATGGTGACGGCAAGCCGGATCACTGATCCGATCGGAGATCCTGGTGCAGCCCATCGAGGCATGACGCGTCGAGAGACGCACCGACTGATGGAATGACCACAGCCGGGACGAAATGCGATCGCATTTCGTCCCGGCCTTCCGTTTTCAGGTGGACCTGCTCGCCGCGCACTCGCCGCAGCCGTACCATTCACGGCATGAGCCTCTTCATCGGCATCGACGTCGGCACCAGCGGCACCAAGGCCGTTCTCCTTGACCAGGAGGGCCGGGTACTCGCGACGGGCAGTGGAAGCCACGCTCCCTCCACCCCTCGGGCCGGCTGGTCGGAGCAGAATCCCGACGACTGGTGGCCGAGCACCGTGGCGGCGATCGGCGCCGTGTGCCGAGCCGCGAGGATCACCGCCGACACCATCGAAGCCGTCGGCCTCACCGGTCAGATGCACGGACTGGTCACCCTCGACTCGTCCGCGACTCCGATCCGACCGGCGATCCTCTGGAACGACGGACGCAGCGCACCGCAATGTCACGAGGTCGAAGATCGAATCGGGATCGAACGACTGGTCTCTCTCTGCGGAAATCGAATGCTGCCCGGATTCACCGCTCCGAAACTCCTCTGGATGCGGGAGCACGAACCGGACGCGTACGCCCGCATCGCCACGGTCCTGCTCCCGAAGGACTGGATTCGCTACCGGCTCTCCGGCGAACTCGTGATGGACGTCTCCGACGCGTCCGGTACCGCGGTCTTCGACTGCGAACATCGAACCTGGTCCGACGAGCTTCTCGGCGAACTCGAACTCCCACGCGCGTGGTGGCCCCATGCCGCCGAAGGTCCGGAGGTCGTGGCCGCGGTGCACGCGGCAGCCGCCGCGGAGACCGGCCTGCGAGAAGGTGTTCCG
>JABABZ010000076.1 GCA_014237965.1 Phycisphaerales bacterium
TGGACGAGCAGGACGCCGACGTCGGCGCCGGAGACCATGCCATCGCCGTCAAGGTCGCCCGGGACGGTGGTGATGACGTCGATGCTCATCATGTCCATCGCGAACGGGGCGCTCTTGCCGTTGGAGACCCAGAGGTCGTAGGCGATCTGGCCGCGTTCATCGGTGACGTTGGTGTCGCGGAGGAACTCCATGTACTCCGGCGTGCTGGTCTGGAAGTACAGCGTGGCCACGGCTTCGGCGGTGCCTTCGGGAATGTCGAAGGACGTGTCGTCCCAGTACTGGCCGTCTTCGTAGGTGGCACCCTTGGGGGCGCCGCCGAACGCGGCATAGGCCGCGTTGGTGAATCCACGTGCCGGGATGCGGTTGTCGAAGAGCACCTCGTTGTTCAAGGCGAGGTGCGTCGATTCACCGGCCGGAAGGTTGACGATCTTGGCGACCTCTGCGGAGATGCCCATCGTCTTCTTGTAGACCTTGGTGTCCTTCTCATGCAGCTCGGCGGCGTCCAGGTCGTAGGCGCCTCGTTCTGCGATGAGGTCGCCGTCGGAGTCCAGGAAACGGACATTCAGCCACATCCGGCGACCTTCGGCATAGCCGGTCGGAAGCTTGTGTCCACCCTGGTTGATGATCCGAATGTCCAGCGAGTCGCCATCGAGGGCGAGTTCCATGTCGCTGGCATCTCGGAGCATCTGTTCCGTTCGAGCGTTGGCGGCCTCGAGGCGATCTTCGGTGAGACCGTAGTACTCGGCATCCATGCCGGCCGCTTCCGCGATGGCGTCGAGGACCCAGGTGTTTCCGCCTGCGAAGGAGTGGGCGCCGACATCCGGTCGTTCGAAGAACGGAGGTCCTTCGTAGAAGCTGCAGGCTCCGCCGACCTGAATCGGCATGTGGCAGTTCTGGCAGCTGGAGATCGCCGCGTCGTCGGGGAGGGCGCCACCGAAGCGGCCGTCCTCGAAGACGACGCCGCCGTCGGCGAAGTCACTGTTGAGCCACTCGGAGTAGGTTCGCTGTTCCGGCACCATGTCGTAGATGTCGTGCGTCGGGTGTTCCATGCCCATCTCGGAGGGGATGCCCTTGCCCGTGGCCTTGTCGAGTACATAGACCGGGTTGCTCACATCGTGGCAGCCACCGCAGAACGCACTGTCGCGGTGGAACGGGGAGGTGATGATTCGGACCGGCTGTCCGTCCTGATCGTAGCCGTGGTAATTGGCCGGGACGTCGTCGTATGGACCGCGTCGAACGTCATCGGGATCGACGATGTGCTGGCCGTTTCCAACCGACATGGGAAGGTGTCCGGCGGCCGCGAGATCCGCGAGAATCGGTGCATCAGGGTCGTCGATCTCGCCTTCGTATCCCATCGCGCCGCCGGCGGGGTCGACCACCCGGTGGCAGAAGTGGCAGTTGATCCCGTCCATCAGCTCGACGTCGAATTCCGGAACCTCGGAGGTGTCGCCATTGCCGTTGTAGTGCGCGGCCGGAACATGACACCGAATACAGAACGAGCCGGCCTTGTCGGCGTCCTGGTTGGCGATCGTGAAGGCGGCGTGGAACACGGGGTCACGGGCGGACTGGGCCATCAGGCCGACCACCCAGGTGTCGTACGGAGGGGTCTCGAGCCCGTAGTCCGCGTGGCAGAACATGCAGTTCGCCGACGAGACGATCCCACGGAACTCGTTCGTGTCTGGATTGGGCTGTGTTCCCGGGGCCATGAAGTCCTCGAGGGACGTCGGGAGCGTCTTCTGCTCGTCGCCTCGGCCGCCACCCTTGGCAGCCGTCGCCAACGGGACCACCACCGCGGTGACGACGATCGTTCCGAGGGCGATACCGGCCATCAACCGGGGCTTGCGGTTCGCTTCTTCAAGGGTTCTTCGCTTCATGGGATCTGGATCACCGTTCTTGGGGAGCATGGTCAGCACTGGGTCAGAGTCCGCGTGGACACCGCGGATGCCGGACGGAACACCCCCGGAAAAGGGTAGGTCAAAGGGCTTCCGGGTCAAGGTCGAGGAACGGAATATCTGCCCCGATAATCCATAACCTGCCTGAAGAATCCAACGGTTCGGTCCAACCCTTCCGACGTTGGAAAGGGGTCATCGGTTCACCCAAGAGGACACTTCGTGGAGGAAGACCATCTGGTTGCGGATCATCTTGGAGGTTTTGTGGAGGTTTCGGGGGCGACGGGCTCGTCCAAGGCGCGATAATCTGCAATCCATGTGCTCAGGACCATCCATCTCGACGCGACCGGACCGACCATGGTCGGCCGTTCTCGTGGCCGTGTTTCTGGTCGGAATGACCACCGGCTGTTCCGTGAAGGCGCCTGACCGGCTCGAACTTCAATCCGGCCAGTACGACGATGCATTCGATGCTGCCGGGAAGGCCGCCCGCGAGGTCGGGATGCCGCCGTTGCTGTCGGATCGGATGGGCGGCGTGATCGAAGGAAGACCTCGTATCGCGGGAAGCGTGATCGAGCCCTGGCGAGTCGACAATTCGAGCCTCGAGCAGTGGGGCGAGAACACCCTGAACAAGCAGCGTCGTCGAGTGAGGTTCGAGTTTCTTCCCGTCGACTTCGTTCCGCCCGAGCCTGACGGTGGCGAAGAGCTTGTGGGTGCGCCGCTTCCCGGCTCGATCGAGGAAGCACTTCGCATGACGGATCTCACCACCTTCCAGGGATCGGTAGAGCTTCGAGTGTGGGTCTATGTCGAACGGTCCCATCGTCCCGGAGTCCGTCCGAACGTCTGGAGCCGGGTCGGTCGTTCCTACAGCACCAATCCGCTGGAGACCATTGAGCCGGACGACGGAACCACTCGGAGTCCGGGGCTCTGGACGCCGGTCGGCCGCGACGAAGCCATGGAGCGTCGGCTGCTCGCCGAAGTCCGGCGGTCACTTGCCGGTGCATGATTCGGCGGTCTCGAATCAGAGTGAGATTCGCGGATCGATCCAGCTGTAGAGCACGTCGACGATCAGGTTGAACAGCACCAGCAGGGTCGAATAGACGAGGACGACGCCCATGATCAGAGTGATGTCCTTCGCCATGACCGCGTCCACGAAATTACGACCGATGCCGGGAACGGCGAAAACCTTCTCGACGACGAACGACCCGGTCATCGCGATGGCGGTCGCCGGGCCGAGATAGCTCAATACGGGAAGGAATGCGTTGCGAAGGGCATGGCCGAGCGCGACCCGGTGCTCCGGGAGCCCCTTGGCCCGCGCGGTTCTGATGTAGTCCTTGCGCATTTCGTCGATCATCCCGAATCTGGTGAGGCGGGCGATGTATGCGGCGAAGGGGAGTGACAATGCGAAGGCGGGAAGCACCACATGCTGGAGATCCCCCCAGCCGCCGATGGGGAACAGGCGCAGTTTGACCGCGAAGAGGATCAGCAGGATCGCGCCGATCACGAAGGTCGGCAGCGAGATGCCGACCACCGCGAGCACCTGGGTGCCTGCGTCGAGAGGGGTGTTCGGTTTCAAACCGCCGATCACTCCTGCGATGAGCCCGAGGATCAAGGCGATGAGAATGGCCGCGAGCCCGAGGGAGATCGAGACCGGAAGTCCGGCGGCGAGGATCTCGTTCACCGACCAGTCCGAGTGGCTGAGGCTCGGGCCGAGGTCGAAGGGGTACGGCGCATCACCGAAGACGTACGAGATCCCCGT
The DNA here is from genome assembly GCA_014237965.1 of Phycisphaerales bacterium. Lineage (GTDB taxonomy): Bacteria > Planctomycetota > Phycisphaerae > Phycisphaerales > SM1A02 > UBA12014. Next base: position 3,646 of record JABABZ010000076.1, read on the forward strand.
GGCCTTGCCGAGGTAGTCGAAGTAGAACGCGACGGGATCATCCAGCTTGTACTGCGCCAGCATCGCGTCGACCACGGCCTGATCGGGCCGTCGGCCGTCCGGCGATTCGAGAGGATTCCCGGGGACGAGCCAGGCGAGCACGAACGTGACGGTGTAGACGACGAAGATGATCACCGGCAGTTGAATCAACCGCCGCGCGATGAGTCCAAGCATGGCGCGATTCTACTCCGTGTCGATCCCGAGCCGGAAGCACCGGCTCGGGAAGGGTCATCCGAGCATGGCCGGGATCAGCAGAAGGAACCGCCACCCCATCATCGCGATGGAGATCGTGGCTTCCCGGTGGCGAAGTCGGGGCCAGAACGCCCAGCCGAGCCCGAGGCCGATGCCGGCGGTCACGCAGACCTCGATCACGTTCGAGGGCGTGTTGGTCCGATTCGCGGCGAGCATCCCGATCCCCACCGCGACGACGATGAGGATTCCGGCCAGAAGTCGAACCCGTTCCGCACCGAGGCGAACCGCGATCGTATGAAGACCGAACGTTCGATCCGCATCGATGTCTCGAACGTCGAGCAGGAGGGAATCCGCGAGAAGAAGTGGAAGCAGAAGCCCGCCGAGCCACACGCCGGTCATGCCGATGCGGCCGCTGTCCGCCATGCCGTGGGCACCTTCCAGGATCGGAAGCGCCACGGCGGCCACGGCCCAGGCGATCGAGACCAGTGGAGACTTGATCACGGCGAATCGTTTCAGGTCGCGACGGGCTTCGTCGTCGCCACGAGATCCTCCGAAAGGGATCGCGTGGAGCAGCCCCAGGGCCGCGACGACGAGCAGCAGGGTGATGGTGGGTCGGCTGGGTTCGAGGAAGAGGAGAACACCGATCCCCAGGACGGCGCTGAGGAGTGGCATCCATGTTCCCAGCAGGCGGCTCGATCTGAAGATCGCTGCTCGCCGGGGCTGACTGATTCGATCTTCGGCATCACAGGAGGCGGCGGAATCGTGGAGGTAGACACACCAGGTTCCGAGGAATGCCGCGGCATACCATCCGGCATCGAGCGGACGTCCGAGGAACTTCGCGGTCGAGAAGAGCAGGGCGGCGGCGCTGGCGGCCATCGGGATCTGGATCAGGATGAATCCCGACGCCACGGACCGCCAAGTGATCGATTCCCGGTCTTCGGTCATGCGTTCGGCGTCCACGGGCATCGCTGGACGGTACTCCGATGGCGAGTCTCTCGGTCGGCGTTCCGCCACGCCGATCCGGCTCGCATGGCCCGAGGTTGAATTCGGTTCAGGGCTGGATCGCCCATCGTGCGGGATTCTGGTCGAGCCGGGGGTGCTTGGTCAGGCCGATCAGCCGCCCGGGTTCGTACATGTAGAGCGTGACGTAGGTGCAGATCGGAAGAATGGGGAGATCCTCTTCGACCAGGATCTTCTCGGCCGACTCCAGGAGACGCATGCGGCGGTCCGGGTCGGGTTCGGTCGCCGCTTGTTCGAGAAGGTCGTCGTAGATCGGATTGGAGTACCCCCGATGGTTGTTGCCGTCATCGGTCCGATTGAGGTCGAGGAACGTGGTCGGATCTCCGTAGTCGCCGTACCAGCCACCACGGGCGACCATGAAGTTTCCATTCTCCAGTTGGGCGCGGTATTCGTTGCCGGGTCTTCCGCCGATCTCGCAGGGGATGCGAAGTTCGCGTCTCCACATGTCGCGAAGGGCGAGTGACAGGTCCTTGTACCGAGGGCTTCCGGTCGAAAAGAGGATTTCCAGCGTGGGGAAGGGATCCCCGTCGACATTTCGGCGAATGCCGTCCTCGTCGAGCTTCCATCCTGCGGCGTCGAGTTCGGCTCGGCCGCGTTCGGGGTCGAACGGGAGCCCGGTCGGAGGTTCGTATCCGGGGATGCTCCCATTCGGAACGAACGACCCGCTGGTTCGTTCGTTGAGCCTGGTGACTCGTTCGACCAGCGCCCTCTTGTCGATCGTCAGCGCGATCGCACGTCTCACCCGTGGATCGGCGAAGGGATTCGGCTCACCGTTGGCCAGGAGCGATCGGCAGTTGACATGGAAGAAGTCGGTGCCGAAGGCGTCGACGGTATGGATGTTCCGTCGTTCTCCGGAGGTCGGAGGCGGGAGCGAGGCCAGAACCTCGTCGATCTCGACGCCGGCCCGGTTCGCAGCATCGATGGCATCTCGATGCGTGGCTTCGTAGACGAGCCGCTCTTCGATCATGTCCGCCCGGTAGTCTGCGAGGACGTCGGGGAGCCAGTCGGCTTCCCCGGCCTCGAAGGCCATGATCGCGGTGTTCGCATCTTCGATCACGATGGCTTCGATGCTGTCGGAAGGAACGTTGGCGGTGTTCCAGTAGTGAGGATTCCGCTCGAAACGGCAGTCCCGCTGGTATCGCCAACGAGTCAGTTCGAAGGGTCCGTTTCCGACGAGTCGGCCGGGCTTCGTCCAACCGGGGTCCTCCTTGATGCGGCCGGAGTCGGGCTCGAGCGTGGTGGCCGCCTCCAGCGTCGGTCGATGGACGGGACTGAAGGTCCCGAACGCCGCGAGATCGAGGAAGTAGAGGAGTGGTCGTTCGAGCTCGACCACCAGGGTTCGATCATCGGTCGCCGTGATGCCCACCATCGCGTCGAAGCGGTCGAGCGTTCTGCGGTGGGACGCCTCTTCGTCCTCGGCCAGGATCGCGTCGGCGTCGGCGGCGGAGAACGCGCCGCTGGAGATCATGTCCTCGCGCCGGTCCGGATCGGTTCGAAGGGAGAGGAGATTCGACCTCCACTCGAAGAACGCTTCGGCTCCGGCGATGTCCATGAAGAGACTGGAGTACGTCGCGGCGGTGTCGGGGAGGATCGCTCGTCGCCAGGCGTACTTGAAGTCTTCGGCAGTCACCGGATCACCGTTGCTGAACTTCAGGCCGTCCCGCAGATGAAACACGTACGTGGTTCCGTCCTCGGAGATCTCCCACGACTCCGCGGCGGCCGGTCCCACCGAACCATCTGGCCTGATCGTCGCCAGCGTCTCGTAGATGGCACGAGATGCCCGGAGATCATGGAGATAACTCATCTTCTGGGGGTCCAGCGTGAAGAGATCCGTCGCATGAACCAGCACCACGTCCGCCCGTGGGCGTTCGTCATCGAGCGAGACGACGAGGCCGACGAGCCCCGCGAGGATCAGGATCGGGAGGAGGATCTTCAACATGCCGACGGAACAGTACGCCGAATCGAGCGATCGGGGAGTCCTGATGGAACGGATCGGTGTGTGTCTGAGGGACGGAAGGCCGGGTTCGTCGGGCCTGAAGGTCGATCAGGACTGGAAGTTCCGGACCGCTGCCGCGAGCTCGGTCTTTCCCGCCTCGATGCCTTCTCGCAATGCTTCAGCCTTGGGATCCGCCCGTCCGTCGAGGAGTGAAAGCAGCTGCGAGCCGACCCGGAGGACGCCTTCGTAGGCCATGAAGCTCCGCCGGTTCTGCTGCAGACCGCTCCACTGCTTGATCGCAGCGTCCGCGATGTTCTTCAGCATCAGTCGGAGCGTCTTGGCGATCTCCTTGTTGCTGACATCTCCGGCAGCGCTGTTGTCGAGGAGTTTCTCTCGAAGACCGAGCATGGCGCGATAGACGGCCTGAACGAGTTCGCTTGGTTCGTTCGACGCCTCGATCCGGTTCGACAGTTGCTGGAATGCGCCGAATTGAATGCCGCGGATCTCGTTCCGGTTCTCCTTCCGCAAGGCGGGAGACAGGGCGATCGTGTTCAGGGCTCGAAGTTCTTCGAGAACCACGATCCAGCTGGAGTCCTCGTCGAGATTCTCGGCGAGGCTCCGTGCAGTCGAGGTGAGCACCGCGGAGTCGAGTCCGGACTTGTCTCCGCCCTCGACGGCGACCTTCAAGAGGCCGGCGGCAACGAGTCGACGGCCTTCGTCGTCGATCTTCGCCGGGTCCGTCGAGGAGACCAGGATGCCGAGCGACTCGGGAGTCCGGAGGAATGCGAGGACCCGGAGCGTGTTCTCCGCTCGCATCGGTTCGGCAGCGGCGAGGATGTCCGTCGCCTTCGGGAGGATGGCCTTCGAATATGCGCGGAGGAAGACTCCCGTGACGCCGGCTCGGCGGGCGGTCTGGACCAGGGTGTTTCTGGCGGCCACGACCTCGGTCGGATCGCCATTCGCCATTTCGGCCATCTGGCCGGAAGCGAATTCCTCGACCGTCGATTGCTGCGCGCTGGAAAGCGGCCGGGAAGATCCGACGATGTCCTGAGGCAACGTCGTCTGACCGATCGCCATCGTCGCCAGGGTCGAAGGAAGAACAAAAGCCGCGATTCGCAGTGCCAGCCGCATCGGAATTCCGGTCTCATTCCGCCAAGGCGGAAGGGGGGGGCGTTCTGGTGCCGATGTCCTGGCGCCAGTCTCAGATCGAACCATCGGAACAGGACCGTGGTTCGGAACGTGAGACGGTACCGCACTTCCCTCGTGAGCGTCAACGGAGAGGCCACCCGGTTGGATACACTCCACACAGATGAATATCCATCCCCTCAGCGTTGAAGGCTCTACGACCATCGCCAACCGTTGCCAGACCCGCCGTCGCAAAGGCCGAGAGGCGGTTCCGGGGTCGTCCATACCCCCCAAGGGTCCGCATTCCCGGTCTTCATCGATGACGGCATTCAGGGCCTTTCGATGGCTTTGGGGCGAGATTCCTCGTCGAATCGCCGTGGCCTCGATCGTGGTTCTGGCGACTTGCGGCGTCGGCAATTCCGGAGCCTTCGCTCAGGGGCAGGAGGTCGAGTCGACGGACCTCGAGTCCTGGAGCCGGAATCAACTGGCGTCGAGATTCGCCGCGCTCTCCTCCAGCATGCTGCAGTCGAAGCCTGGCGTCTCGGTCGCCGAGGTCAAGATGGCCTTGGAACTGGCGATCGCGGCCGTGCGGAGCGATCCCAAGTCGGTTCCCGCATGGAGATGGATGCTGGAGCTTTCGTCCGGTCTTTCCGATGACATGCCGATCGCGGAATCCATGAGGCTCGAGGCGATCGAAGCCCTGGTGCGCCTTGATCCCAATGACGAGGTGGTACGACTGCTGCTGTTGGTCGATCACATCGAATCGAGGACGACGGTTCAGGCCCGGATCGAGGCCTGCAAGGTGTTGTTGCACCCCGACAACGTCGAACGCCTTGGAACGGCGGCGGCCGCCCGCATCGCGCTTGATCTGTCTCGGCTCGAGACGATGTCCGGTCGATTCGATGAAGCCGCTCGGTGGTTGGCCGAAGCGATCACGCTCGACCCGGCATTCCCGGAAGCCATGGATCAGGCATTGGAGATGTTCGGCGGGGAATTCCAGACGCCGGCGGCGAATGCGGAGTTGCTCGCCGCGGCGTTCACCGCTGATCCGCGGGACTCGGCGACTGCCATTTCGCTGGGGTCTCTTGCGCTGGAGCAAGGTGCCTACGTCGCTGCGGCCGAAATCCTGGAATCGTCGATTCTGCTGAGCAACCCGATGCAGACCGGATACATCAGGCTGCTTGCCGATGAGTCGCTGTCGATCTGGGGTGAAGGAAGGCCGGACGAGGCGCTTCGGCAGATCGCCGCTCGTTCCAGACCACTCACGGTATTCAGCAAGGAAGTTCAGGCCCGCCAGGAGGGCTTCAACGAAGAGCAACGCAATCAACTGAGTTTGATGAAGATACCGCCGCCGCCTCCTCTGGCGTTGCTTCGTACCGTGATCATCGGCCAGCAGGAATCCGAGAGCGCTCGGAACGAAGCCGTCGAACTCTTGTTCCAGTCGTTTGACTTCGCCATCTCGGACAACACTCGCCAGCGTGCGTACCTCGATCGGGAGATGAAGAAGCTCGATGATCCTGGAAACCAGTTGGACGAAGCGACTCGGGAGAACAGGAAGAAGCAGAGCCTGAACTCCAAGAAGCGTCTGGAGTCGAAACTTGCGGCGCTCTGGGCCGATGAGGCATGGGCCCGGGCGTGGTTCGGATGGTCTCCGCCGGCTCCGGAGGATGGCGTGCAACCGCGGGCTTCTCTCGAGAAACTTCTTGAAGCGTCGTTGGAACTGGGGTCCCTGACTCCGGAGCAGGGTCTCATCATCGAGGGCTGGGCCGCGATTTCCGAGAAGCGATTCGACGAGGCGAGGGTGATGCTCACCCCGAGCAATGGGGTCTCGGTGTACGCCGCGGCCGGCATCGCCTTGCTCGATGAGCTTGCGGGCAACATTCAGGATGCGGCGCGTGGCTATCGCGATGTCTATTACGGACGTCCAGGCGAGTTGGTCGGGCTTTGGTGCCGAAGCCGGCTTTCGAAGATTCTGAAGTCGGAGGTTCCACCTCCCCCCAGCGCTCGTCCGGTTCAGGCGGCGATCGATGCAACACTCCCGCAGGCGGTCGTAATGGCGGTTCGAGATCGTGAAAGAGGCGTGATCGCGCTGGAAGTTCAGCCGAGCGCCCTCCGCTTCGAGCCGTACGAGCCGGTGATCATCGAGGTGAAGATCACCAACCTCTCGGGAATCGACCTTGCGATCGAACCCGGCGGGCCGATCTCCCCCCGGATCGCCATTTCACCCATCGATATCACCATTCCGGGCATGCAAGGCGCGAAAAAGCAGTTGGTCGTCTCCATTCAGAGAAGACTTCAGCTTCCGGCGCAGCAATCGATGATCTGCTCCATCGACCTCTCCTCGACCTGGATGTCGACGATCATCGATCAAGGAGCGCTCTTCGGCGGAGGGCTCGCGGTCCGCGTCGCGAACAATTTCAAGGCTCGAAGCAGCCAGGAGCTCGCGCCGGGCCTCTTCGGCCGTGAGAAGAATTCACCTCCGTTCTTCATCATCAAGCAGTCGTCCCGGCGGATGGAGAGCGACGAGAATTCCGAAGTCGGGGGGTCACGACTTCCGGTTCCTAGAACGGTCGAGGATCTGAAGGCGCTGGCGACCATCTTCGGCCGGCTTCTCATCTCCGACGTCACGGTTTCGGACGGGCTTGCGACTCGAGAGTCGAAGGAAAATCTCTACAACTCGGTGCTGGAGGCCTTCAAGCAACTCCCCCGGGAAGCTCAGGCGTGGTTGCTCGCCGTGATCCCGAGGACCGCAGTGGAAGTGTTGGATCCCTTCGTCGAGGTCGTGCTCGAGTCGGGAGATCCGGCGGCGATTCTCGTATCGCTGACTCGCTTCGCCGACTCGCCCTCGGCACGGCCGATCACGGTCGCGACATCTTCGGGAAACGAGTCTCTCATTCGGGCCGGCGTCGCGGTTCGAGAGTTCCTCGTGGCCCGACTCGAACAGGAAGCGAGGAAGCTCGAGCTCCCTCCGGGCTGATCGGTCGCATTGAAGGGGACGGAGAACTCGTCGCCGATCGTGATCAGTCCTCGATCCGCTGCTTCACGTTGTCGAGCACGTTCATGAAGTTGATGTACGCGTCATACGGGCTGTCGTAGGGACTGAAGTACTTGTGGACGTCGCCGTCCGACCAGTACTTGGTGCACATGTAGTAGAGGTGGTCGCTGGTGGTGAGCTTGCGCCAGTCTTCGAGGACATGCTCGTCGCTCTCGTTTCGAGGGTTTTCATTCCTCGCGTAGACGACATCGCGGACGGAGTAGAGCTCCTCGACCGCATTGTCCTGAAGTGGGTTTCCCAGCCACGCGGAGAGGTCCCTTTCGGTGTCCGCCCAGCTCACCCAGTTCGGCGCCGAGTACTCTCCGACGGGGTCGAAGGAATCCAGGACCTGGGAGGGCGTCAGAAAGTCGTTCTCCCCCGGATTGACGTCGTAGACCTTCTCCGGGAGGGCGTCCAGGAATTCGAAGATCCCGGTGTCGGCCCACTGGTGTTCGCCGATCGTCTCGTAGTCCATGAAGAGATTGCAGCAATAGCCGTCGCCGTTGATATCGTTCACCCACTTGGCGAACTTCTCGGCGCTCAACGGATATTCCTTCCAATCCTTGTTTCCGAAGCGGAAGGCGACGTCATCCGAGAGTCGGTAGTTCTTCAGAAGCAATCTGACCGGGCGCTCGTCCAGCGCTTCCGGCTGGCCTTCGAAGCGAGGCGGGACGTAGCAGTAGTTCGGAGATCGGAACTTCAAGAGTCTGTCGACGCCCTCGCAGAGGATGGCACGGTGTTCGCCACGCTGGGCGATGTGCCAGGCGAGGTCGTCGTGGTACATCAGTTCGGTGTTGCGGAAGATCTTCGGGGTCTGGCCGAAGAGCTCCTTCACCTTGTCGCGATGCGCATCGACCTGCCGGTCGAATTCCTCTCGACTGAAGAGGAAGCTCGGCGAGTGGTGGCTGGTCTCACCGATGAACTCGCAGGCCCCGGTGTCGGCCAGTTCCTTGAACATGTCGATCACGTCGGGGGCCCACTTCTCGAATTGTTCGAGACAGACGCCGCTGATCGCGTAGCTCACGCGGAATCGCCCCTCGTGACGTTTCACGAGGTCGAGGATCTTCGCAGTGGCCGGTCGATAGCACTTGTCAGCGACTTTCAACATGATGTCGCGGTTCGCCGTCTCGTCGAAGTAGAAGGGGTCCGTATCGAAGACCGAGTACCGGCGAAGACGGAAGGGCTGGTGAACCTGAAAATAGAAACAGACGGATGCCATGGCCGGAGATGATACGACCCCCGATCGATTCGTGAACGGGGGTCGGACATGATTTTCAGGGTCGGCGGCGCGGAATCCGCGCTCCGAAGGTCACCGGAGGAAGCCTCGCTCGTTCATCAGGGCGAGGATGCGGTTCACGCTCTCCTCCGGATCGATCTGATGGCTGGGGAGGCTCAGGTCCGGATTCTCAGGGGTCTCGTACTCGAATGAGATTCCCGGGATGCCGTCGAGTGATCGGGCTTCGGCGTCGGCGTAGAGTCCGGTCGGATCCTGACGCTGGCAGTATTCCAGCGGCGCGGCGCAATGGATGGTCAGGAAGCGGTCGGGACCGACCAGCGTGGCCGCCTTTTCCCGGGTCGTGGCTCGAGGGGCCACGAACGCCGCCACGCAGATGATGCCCTCGTCGTTCACAAGCTTCGCAGTCTCCATCGAGCGGCGAAGATTCTCGGATCGGTCCTCGGCGGAGAAGCCGAGGTCCCGGTTGAGTCCTTGACGCATGGTGGTTCCGTCGAAGCGGATGGCGACGCGGCCATGATCGAAGAGGGCTCGTTCGAGCATCGCGGCGATCCGGGTCTTGCCGCTTCCCGCGAGTCCGGTCAGAAGCACCGTGACGGGCTTCTGCCCGAATCGGGTTTCGCGTTCCTCGGGTGAGACCAGGCCCTCGTCGCCGTGCCGGTCGGCGCCGGAGAGTGGGGCGGCGGTCCAGCGGAGGTCCGAGGACTTTCCTCGAATCATGCCGGCCGCCATCGTCCAGTTTCCGAGTCGATCGATCAGGATCAGACTTCCCGTTCCTCGGATCTGTTCGTAGGGATCAAACACGAGCGGAACGTCGGTCTCGAGTTCGACGCGACCGATTTCATTCAGGCCCAGACCGTCGCAG
>JABABZ010000077.1 GCA_014237965.1 Phycisphaerales bacterium
CGAGGCAAATGAGTTGGCGCTGCGCCTGGCGCGTGCCGCCACGGGCCAGCACGACGTACTCGTGATCGACGGGGCCTATCACGGGAGTACCGGGACCTGTATCGAGATGAGCCCGTACAAGTTCAACGGTCCCGGTGGCGAGGGTCGGCCCGAGTGGGTGCACGTGGCCCCGGTCCCCGATCGATACCGAGGGACGATCCGTGGTGATGGCGAAGACGTCGGTGCGGCCTACGCCCTTGAACTCGCGGCCACCGTCGGCGAGGCCTGCGCTTCCGGGAGATCCATCGCCGCGTTCTTCGCGGAACCGATCCTTTCTTGTGGCGGGCAGATCCCACTCCCGAGCGGATATCTCGCGGCCGCGTTCCAGCACGTGCGAAACGCGGGCGGGCTCTGCGTCGCCGACGAGGTCCAGGTCGGATTCGGGCGGGTCGGCGATTCGTTCTGGGGATTCGAACTCGATGCGGCGGATGGTGGCGATGTCGTCGTGCCCGACATCGTGGTGATGGGAAAGCCGATCGGCAACGGCCATCCCATCGGGGCGGTGGTGACCACTCGCGCCATCGCCGACTCCTTCGCCAACGGAATGGAGTTCTTCTCGACCTTCGGCGGCAATCCCGTGAGTTGCGCGGTCGGGAAAGCGGTCCTCGATGTGATCGAGGAGGAGGGGCTTCAGGAGCGGGCCCGCATTCTCGGCGATCACTTCAAGTCCGGCCTGCGATCGCTCATGGACCGCCACGAGCTGATCGGGGATGTCCGCGGCCGAGGTCTCTTCCTCGGCATCGAGTTCGTCCGAGATCGCGCCAGCCGGGAGCCTGCTGGTGAGGAAGCCGGCGTGATCGTCAATGCAATGCGGGATCGAGGCGTGCTCCTGAGTACCGATGGGCCACGGCACAACGTCATCAAGATCAAGCCTCCGATGGTGATCGAACGCGATGACGCCGACATGACAATGAGGCTTCTCGACGACGTTCTCTACGATATCGCCTGAACTTGACGGGTCCCGCGTCAGCTTTGCCGTAAGGTGAAGAGATCAGGGAGATCCATCATGACGACCGCTTTCGCCATTGCTTCAATGTTCACCGCCATGCAGGTGGGAGATGCGCCGCCGCGTTTCGCTCCTCCGGTACCGATGCAGGCCGGTGGCGAAATCATCGACGTGACCACGGGGCATGCGGCACCGTACGTCATCGATTTCGACGGCGATGGCGTCCGCGATCTTCTGGTGGGGGAGTTCGGTGCCAAACCCTTCAAGGGGGAGACCACCGGGAAGGCCGGTCCGGGCCATCCCTGGGTGGCGGGGAAGCTTCGGTTCTATCGCAATCACGGCAGTGATCAGGATCCGCGCTACGAGGGCTTCACCTACGTCCAGGCGGGCGGAAGCGATGCCCAGGTGCCGATCACCTGTTGCGTGAGCTTCGTCCCGCAGTTCATCGACTTCAACGCCGACGGAGTCCGGGACATGATCTCCGGTTCCTATCCCGGCGACATCTACTTCTTCGCCGGGAACGAGTCGGGCGGCTTCGATGAACCCGTCATGCAGCTGGACGTGAATGGAGACGCCGTCCATGCACGCTACGAGTACGGTGGCGATCTCCACGACGTGCATTCGATCACCGCCGAACTTCACGACATGGATGCCGACGGCGACCTCGACCTGGTGATCGGATCGCGTCTCAACGGCTGCTATCGAATCGAGAACGTCGGCACCCCGCAAGAACCGGCCTGGTCGTCTCACACCGAAGTCCTGAAGACCACCGAGGGCCGGAAGATCGGTGGATGGGACTACGGATCGAACGTGCATTTCGCCGACTGGGACGGCGACGGCACCAGCGACATCGTCGTGGGTTCCGAAGGTGGTGGCATCTTCTGGCACCGGAACCTCGGCACGGAGGACGCACCGGAATTCGGGGTGATGCACACCCTGGTCCCGGAGCAGCCGATGGATGAGCGTTTTCTCAGGCTTTCAACCCCGATGCGCCCGAGTTCACGTGTCAAGGTTCACGTCGTCGACCACGATGGCGACGGCCTCAAGGATCTTCTGGTCGGCGACTTCGGTTCTCGATGGACCCGGGTCAAGCGGCTCACCGCCGAGGAGATCGTCGCGAAGAAGCGGCTGGAACGGCAGATGGACGAGCTTCGTGCCGAGATGGATGCGGGTGCGCAAGGCCTGAAGACCAATGCGGAACGATCCGCGCACTACGACTCCTTCAGTGATCGAATCGACCCGCTCTACGAAGAACTCGATTCGTTCGAGACGCATGAAAGCGAGACCACCGGATACGTCTGGTTCTATCGGCAGCTGCCGTCCGGTGATTGGGTGGATGCCGCGGATGCCGTGCGGGAGAAGGCATCCAAACCCACCGTCACGGTGATGACGCATGGTTCCAGACTCGAAGCGGAAAAACCATTCCCCATCACCCTGGCAGTGCATGTCCCCGAAGGTTGGACCGTCTGCGGCAATCGCGCTGCGCTGAAAGCCGCAGGCTCGGAGAACTTGCCGACGACGATCGACTGGTCACTTCCGGCCGGCTGTTCGGTGGAGGACATCGTCTGGCCGGATGCCGATGAACACGCGCTCTACGAAAGCACCTTCGCGATCGAGGCGTCCATCGACACGGAAAGTCTCGACGACTCCGGCGACTCGACCATCGGCGTCGACGTGACCTATCAACGATGCGACAAGAAGAGCGGGGTCTGCGTCCTCGAGCGGGAACGGATCGAAATCCCAGTGACGCTGACACCGGCAGGGTGATCGGCTTTCAACCGCCGCGGTTGCAGAGATTCTGCAGTGCCGGTCCGATCTCTTCGAATTCGAAGGTGAATCCTTCTTCCAGCAACCGCCGGGGCACGCAGTAGCGTCCGTAGATTGCCAGTTCGGGATCGGTCCGCATCAGAAGCGGAGCGCCGATCCGGACCATCCACTCGAAGGCGGGCAACCCGATCGGCATTCGCACCGCCTTGCGCAGGGCGCGCATGAAGACGGTGTTCGAGACCGGGTTCGGGGCGGTCGCGATGTACGCGCCTCGCATCGATTCGTCGACGATCGCCCGTTCGAAGATCCGGTTCATGTCCGTCTGATGCAACCAGCTCATCCCCTGTTCTCCGGAAGCCACGCGACCACCAAGACCGATCCGGGCGAGCAGACCCAGTCGGGCAAGGGCGCCCCCGCCGCGACCGACCACGAAACTGGTCCGAAGAACGACGCCCCGCACCGATTCCGGGCAGCCTTCGGCGAATGCCTGCTCCCACGCGACGCCGACCTCGGGCGCGAGGCCGGTACCGAACGCGGAGCCTTCATCACAGACCGCGGTTGGAGGATCACCATAGATGTGCGCCGTGGACATCTGGACCCAGACCGGAGGCGGTGTTTCGAGCCGGTTCATGGCCTCACCCAGCACCCGGGTGGATTCGACGCGTGAACGCAGGATTTCATCACGATGATCGGGGGTCTTGATGCAGTCGACGGTACGACCGACGAGGTTGACCAGCGCATCCGCACCATCGAGGACGCTCGACCAGTCATCGAGGGTGCGCGCATCCCATGACTGGAAAGACCACGGGCCCTCCTGCCGCGGCCGGTTCCGCGAGAGCAGGATCACGCGGCAGTCGTGTTGATCGACGAAATGCCGAGCAAGACTCCGACCGAGAAAGCCACTTCCCCCGGCGATCACGATCCGTGAACGCGAATCAAGTGGTCTCATGTCTCACCTCGATCTTTCTGTTCAGAAATTGCATGAAAGCGGACACAGCGAAACCAGAGTTGACGTCCGAGACGTTCTGCCTGGCGACATGAAGCATGGTTTTCAGGTTCGATGCATCCGAAGACCCAGCGCAGACCAAGGTCGCGCAGGCAGGCGAACGCCTGATGCTGCATGAACTGCGCGAGGCCCTGTCTGCGGTGTTCCGGGTCGACGGCGATGTCGGAAACAAGTACGGCGGGAACACCTGCATCCGGAAGGTGCATCGCGGCGTAGCAGGCGATCCCACACAGGTTCGATTCACCGGAGCGACTGGCCACCCAGCACCAGCCGGCATCATTCTCGATCACCTGACGAAGTTCCTCGCTGCTCTCCGAAAGATCGGGATCAGGATCCTCGTCGCTGAGCTCGCTTCGCCTCAGGAGGTCGATGGCCTCCTCGAAATCCTCACGCCGGACCCTGCGGATCGACCAAGGCGCGTCTGCTTCGGTTTCGAAGGGGCACTCCGTCAGCGAACGTGCATACCCACGCTGGTTCTCGACGGCACGTGTGCCGCGGAGGGGCGAGACGATCTCATCGCCGCCGTCGATCACGGGCATGCGGAAGCTCTGGTCGGGGTCGACGCCCGGGGGTAGGACGAGCCGACCGCGAAACTCGTCACTGCACGCGAGTGTCGCCGTCTCCCAACGGAATTCGTGGGTTCCGGGTCGGTGGGGTTGGGTGAGGATCGCGTGCGGAACGCCATCGGCCGTCGCCACGTGTGTCGAGGCGATGTTGAACATGCGCAGCCAGTAATCGAAGAAGAACGGACGATCGTCGGTGGGCAGTCGATCGAGGACGTCCCGGTAGAGAGTGGATACCGCATCCAGAAAACCGGGGATCTGGTCGTCGCCTTCCAGAACGTTCCACACGATGTCCGGGGTCGAACCCACTCAGGGAAGTTCCCTGATCCGCAGATTCCGAAAATCGATCGGCGAACCTTCGCTTTCCAACGCCAGATATCCGGTCGCGGGGGAGCACTGGTTCCCGCCGGAGACTTCGACGCCGTTCACCCAGAGGCGGACCTCGCCGTTGATCGCCCGGATGTAGTAGTGGTTCCATTCGCCGGTGTCGCGGGTGGTCTCCTGCGTGGGAAAGCTTCGTCGCTTGTTGGGCGCCATCGGGGCGAAGGGTTTCATGGTCGACGCGCCGACCGGGAAGACGTCGCCATGGCAGGTGAACCAGTTGGCTTTGTTACCACCCTTTTCGTACGCGGCCTTGTAGCCGAGGTCGAGCACCTGGACCTCGATCCCCTCGGGAAGCCCCGGGCCCTTGAGCCGATCCATCGACTCGATCGGCGACCAGAGGAAGATCCCGGAGTTGCCCGCGTCCTTGAGATGACGCCATTCGCAGACCATCTCGAAGTTCGTGTACGGCTTGACGGATCGGATGACGCTGACCGGATTGCCACTGCACGCGACGGCATTGCCGTCCCAGGTCCAGGTGTCGGGCTTGCCGTTGACATTGGTGAAGTCGGCCTCGACGAGGTCGCGGAATCCCGGTGCGGTGCCGTCGACCATGGCGGCGGGTGTCGGCGGGGCCGGTCTCGAACGAGAGGCGTCGACGGTGTTCAGGGAGCCGGCGAGAAGAAGTCCGGCGACAAGGGCGGTGAGTGATGTGATTCTGAAGGGCATCGGTGAACCTCGTTCGAGTTGGGTGAATTCGGATGGCGGATCGGTCCCCGGGGTGAGAATCGCGGGGCGAGAGTGGTCTCGGGGTTTCGAGACGGGATGCTGGTCCTTCTTATAGAGGATGCGACCGGAAGACGGACCGGGAAATCCGGAATATCACGGATGGCTCGCGTCTCGGATTGCCTTCTCGACCATGGACGCAGGGGGGGTCGGTCGGCCTCCATAGGTTCGACAGGCGATGGCGAAGTCGATTCGCGTCCGCGCTCGAGGCTCGATATCCGTTCCATCGACCAGCACCGTCGGTGATCCGAGCATCTTGTGGTCGATCGCTTCCATCGGAGTTCGAACCACGATCATCCGAACGTCCAGGTCGTGAAAGCCCATGCGAGCGGCGACCGTCCGGACCAATGCGGCGGTGGGGGCGGCACCGGGGCAGTCCTCGACCACGACGATGGTCACCTGTCGAGGCGCCGAGTCCCTGATATTCGAGACTCGATCCGACGTGTTCGAATGCGAGTCGGTTGATCGACATCCTGCCAGAAGGAGGAGGGTCACCATGGTGAGAAGTGGTCGTTCGCGGAAGAGGATCATCACCGGCATGATGCTCGAATCCGTCGTTCGTCGTCGTTGACTTCGGAAGAGTCACCGCTATCGACGCTGAAACGAGGGCCTCGCGAGGTCGGCGGCATTGCGATCTGGTGGGATGCCGGCACTCGGATGGTGCGTTCCCGCCATCTCGACGACCTGGGTCTGAGCGTGATGGGGGAGATGACGTCCTTCACCACCATGGGGACTCGGAACACCGGCTCCAACGCGGCGGGACGATTTCTGGCCGCCACGATCATTCAGGTGTTCGACGGTGGCACGCTCATCGTCAAGTTCGGTTTCATGGCGGTCGGCGGTCTTTCAACCACGCCCCGCATGCGCCGATTGGCGCTTGCGGGGCGTGGGGAATTCCATCTCGGTCGTGCCGGTCACTCGGGGTAGGCGATCGTGGTCACGCCGAGGGTGCCTTCGAATTCAAAGGGAGCCTCGTCGAAGTACTCCGTCGAAACCGGGGATCCCCAGTCGGATCCGATGTCGAGGCAATCGTTCGCGGTGAAGAGAAGCGGTGCGGTCATCGGAACCTGTCCGGCGATCACCTGCTTGCCGTTGACCGTGATCTCGATGTCGAGCGGCGACCTCGGTCGAGCATCGGCCATGCGGGAGCGGACCTCGATCACGACGTCGCCCGCAGCGAGTGGCTCCTTGCTTCGGAAGCGGGTTCGGGAGATCTCGAAGAGGTTGTACTCGTAGACGAGGTGGCCGTCCTGCATGAAGAGCGTGAGCCCTCCCGCGAATCCACCGAGCGCGTAAAGCACGCCGTTGGCCTCGGCGGGGATCTCCGCTTCGATCCGTACGTCGGAATCCGCCTTGCCGAGTTTCGGCGCCGCGAACTCGGGCATGCGTTGCATCGGACCTCGGAACGTCCAGTTCCGGTACGGCGTCGATGGAGCATCATTCGGACTGTAGAGGACCGTCCAGAGTCCGCCACCGATCGGGAGGTTGTCGTTTCGTGCGGACTCGACGAGGAACATGCTCTTGAGCATGTCGACTTTCTCGGGCATCTCGGCGGCGAGATCGTGGGCCTGCGACCAGTCCTCGTCGATGTTGTAGAGCTCCCAGACGTCTTTCTGCGGATCCCACTCCGCGATTCCCGGCGGAACCCCGGGTGTCCAGGGCTCACGGGGACCGAAGGTCCCGGCGAACCATCCGTCGTGGTAGATGCCCCGGCTTCCCATGATGTCGAAGAACTGCATGGTGCGGCGTCCTTCGGCCTCGGGGTCTTCGAAGGTGTAGAGCATGCTGGTACCGTCGATCGAATCCTGCGGGATTCCGTTCACGGTTTGCGGTGGCGTGATGTCGAGGATCTCGTAGAGCGTCGGTGCGATGTCGATCACATGGTGGAATTGCGGACGAGGGGTACCGTCCTGTTCGATTTCCTTCGGCCAGGAGATGGCCATCGGCTGGCGAGTTCCACCGAAATGGGCGCCGATGAGCTTGGTCGACTTGTAGGGCGTGCTGCCTGCCCACGCCCAGCCGGCGTGATACATGTTGTCGGTCTTCGCGGTTCCCAGGACGTCGAGTCCCCCGAGCTCGTCGAGGGTCCGAAGGTGATCTTCGATCGTCGAGGGGATGCTGTTCTGCGCGAGCAGTTCACTGATGGTGCCGCGCTGCCCCTCGGCGGAGGACCCGTTGTCCCCCCAGATGTAAAGAACGATGGTGTTGTCCAGCCGATCCTGGGCTTCGAGTTCATCGAGGATCCGGCCGACCTGGGCGTCGGTGTGTTCGCAGAAGCCCGCGAAGACCTCCATCAATCGACGCTGGAACGGCTTTTCCTCTTCGGGAATCGAGTCCCATGCCGGAAGACTTTCGGGGCGGGGCGTGAGCTCGGTGTCCTGCGGAATCCAGCCGAGTTCCTTGGCCCTGGCATGGGTGCGTTCCCGGTAGGCGTCCCACCCGTCGTCGAACTTCCCCTTGTATCGGTCGGCCCATTCCTTCGTGACCTGGTGCGGTCCGTGCGCTGCGCCGGTCGCCCAGTACATGAGGAAAGGCTTGTCGGGGGCGAAAGCCTCCTGCTCGCGCAGCCAGTGGATCGCGTCGTCCGCGATGTCCTCGGTCAGGTGGTAGTCCTCCCGATGAAGTTCTCGAGGGTCTACCGGAGTCGTGTTCCGGACCATGTGCGGTTCGTACTGCGACGCTTCTCCGGCGAGGAATCCATAAAAGTATTCGAAGCCGTATCCCGTCGGCCAGCGGTCGAACGGGCCCTTCGACGTCGTCTCTTCCGCCGGTGTGTTGTGCCACTTGCCCCAGGCCGCGGTGTTGTAGCCGTAGTTCTTGAGAACCTCCGCGACGGTGGCGGAGGTCTTGGGGATCGCGCCGCTGAAGCCGTCCCAGTCATTGGCGAGCTCGCAGATCTGCCCGTTCCCGACGCGGGTGTGGTTCCGTCCGGTGAGCAACGCCGCCCGGGTGGGGGAGCACATCGCGGTCGAGTGGAAGCGGTTGAAGGAGATTCCCGCATTCGCGACCCGACTGAGGTTCGGCGTGGCGATCTCGCCGCCATACGTCGTCGGCGTGCCCGGCCCGACATCGTCGATCATCACGATCAGAATGTTCGGGGCGTTCTCCGGGAGTCGGCGAATCGGGGTCCGCTTCTGGTGAGTCGAACTCTGGATGGTGAGCCCGGGCGTGGACTCAGAGGGTGTCGATGGAAAGGGCAGCGACTCCTGGGCCGCGGCGGATCCAATGATCAGGCAGAGGGTGAGGGGAGTGACCTTGAGCACGAGAAATCTTCAAGAGCAAGGTGATCGGTGTCGGCGATTCAGGGGGAACGCCTCGGAATCAGGAGACTGACGTCATGTCGGTAATCGCCGTTCTCCACACGATCCCGAAGCACTGACACCTTGTCAACTCATGACGCCGATTGGCTGGATTCGTCCGGCGATACGCCGCGCTGGTCGGCCTCCGGCCGCCCGCCCTGTGGCTTCGAGCGGAACCAGCCGGGACGGATGAAAAAACGGTCGATTATCCAGAAGGCCGAGCG
Organism: Phycisphaerales bacterium; assembly: GCA_014237965.1. Lineage (GTDB taxonomy): Bacteria > Planctomycetota > Phycisphaerae > Phycisphaerales > SM1A02 > UBA12014. The sequence continues at coordinate 8,952 of JABABZ010000077.1, forward strand.
CGCCAGTTGGAAGTCCGGCGGCATTGGCGATCGCCGTTGCGATGCACTCAAGTCGGCACTTCCGTTTCAGAGCGTCATTGCGGCATCGGCAGGAGCCTTCCGTTCGGCCGAGGATCGAATCCGTCGGGCTGTGCGCGAACTCCGGGGCATCCGCATCCTCCCGGATCCTCCGTCTTCCGGAGCGCGCGGGTCCCGGCGTTGGCGTTCATGCCGATTCGGTCGGTGGCGGTTCCGGGAGCGATGCGCCACTCGCAGCGCTCCGGCACTCCGCCTCCATGAACACCCGCTTCACGTCGGGGTGTGCTTTTCGAATCTCCCGGGTGAGCCGGTCGATGGCAGCTTCGACGTCGCCGGCCCGGAGTTCGTCCCGGAAGTCGACGCTGATGTTCAGCAGAATGAAGTTCGGTCCCATGTGAAGGGTGAGCACCTCGTTGACGCTCACGATCGCATCGACCGTCGCGGCCCGCGTGCGGACGTCTGCGATCAGTTCGGGGTCCGCGGCTTCGCCGATCAGGAGGGACTTCGTCCGCACCGCCATCCACACCGCGGTGAGGGCGAGGATCACGCCGATGCACAGCGTGGCGATGCCGTCGAAGATCGGCATCTCGAGCCACTGGTTCAGGACCAGCCCGATGAAGGCGACCACCAGTCCGAGCATCGCCGCGGTGTCCTCGAAGAGGACCACGAACGTGGTCGGGTCCTTTGATGCCTGCACCGCCGCGGGCAGGGATCGTGGGCCCTGGAAGCGGCGGAATTCCTTGTACGCCATGTACCACGCCACGCCCTCGAAGATCATTGCGAGGACGAGCACCACGTAGTTCACCATCGGGCTGGTGACCGGCTCGGGGTGCATCACCCGATGGAAGCCCTCGTAGAGCGAGATCCCGGAGCCGAGCGCGAAGATCAGGATCGCCACCACGAACGACCAGAAATAGATCTCCTTGCCGTGGCCGAAGGGATGGCGGGCGTCGGCAGGCGCCTTCGCCTTCTTGATCCCGAAGAGCAGGAGCCCCTGATTGCCGGTGTCCACCAGCGAGTGGATTCCTTCGGCCATCATGGCGGCCGAGCCGGTGATTCCCGCCGCCACGAATTTCGTGATCGAGATCAGCGAGTTGCCGATGAGGGCGGCGTAGATGATGGTCTTGTTGCCGGATGCCATGCGGTCAGGGTACCGCTCGGGCTCCTGCGTGTCAGGTCCCGAGCATTTTCGCTGCGATGCCGCCGTTGACGAACGCGCTCTCGAAATCGTTGTCCTCGACGCCCTTGGGGAGGGAGCCCTCTTCGGCCCAGACGTAGAGCACGGACTTGAGCACCGCTCCGAGGGCGGACAGGAACGCGCCGTTCACGATCAGCACCACCACGAAGGCACCGAAGATCCCGGCGGTCACGGCGGGGTTTCCGTCGTGTACGAACCTGATGTCGACGAACAGCATCACCAGGCAGAGAATCGTCAGGAGGCTCGAGATCGCCAGAAGTGGCCCGCCCGCGCGGAGTCCGATCTTGAGCGTGCGCCAGTCGACGTCGGACTGTGTGCCCCGGGCCTTGTGGATGCAGTCACCGATGGTCTTCTTCGATCGGCCGATGGCGGAGAAGGGGTTCACGCCGGTGGCCATGATCGAGGTGATCGAGAAGAACGTCAGCACCGACCACGCGGCGCCGACCAGGATGGCGATGATCGGACCAGCGAAGCGGATTCGCTCGAGCATGCCGAGCACCACGCCGACCACGATGGTGATCATCCACCACCCCACGAGTTGAGGAAGTCGAAGAATCGCCTGGGTGTATCCGTAGGCGAGACCACGTCGGTCGTTTCTCGCGATCGCGAGCGCTGCCGCATTGACCGCGCCGATCGAGATCACGCCGATCAAGGCGTTGATGATGAAGAAGAGAAACAAGTAGCCGAAGTGCGTGTGATCGAAGAGGACGCCGATTTCACGCTGGACCTTCTGGTCGCCTGGCGTCATTGGCGCGTCTTCGGCCTTCGTTTGGCCCGATTCCGCGAGCATGGCGCCGCCGGCGTCGCGGAGGGTATCGCCGACCTGCATCGCCGGCATGTCGAAGATCAGCGACCACATCGCGATGAGCAGGACGACCGCGGCGGCGATTCGGATGAAGGGGTAGGCGAGCAGTGTGAAGTCGTCTTGAACCATGTCCCAGACGAAGGAGGCACTCTTCCGGCGGACGCGCAGTGAGCTCGACATGGTTTTCTCCAGCGGGTACGAGGTTGAGTCAGACGATACCGGGAATCGTCGCGACTCGACGCCGGGGTGGCGGTCGCCCGCCTCGCGACGCAAGCGTGTTCGAGGCCCGAATGAACGACTTCGCCCCCGGCGGATGCCGGGGGCGAGGTCGAAGATCGCGGGCGTTCGGACTCGTCAATTCTTCTTGTAGATCACCGTCTGAGTGGTGCCGGCGCCGCCGATGATGGGTGACCAGTGTGCGGCGCGACGCTTCCACTCGTCGCCCTCCTTAGCGAACACGATGGTCACGCGGGTCAGGTAGTTGCTGACCGGAGAACCGCCCTTCGCCTGAAGCGATCCTTCGGCGTAATACGTGGCGACGGCGGCCTGTCCGGGGACGATCGAACTGATCTCGATGTCCTTGGCGATGATGTTGAGGTTCGTGTAGCTGGGGAGTTCGTCGCCGTTGGACACGTGCTGGCGAAGGCCTCCGCTCGACCAGAACTCCACCGACCCATCCTTCGAGATGACGCCCTTGATCTGTCGGTTCTCTCGATTCGACTGTGCCTGGTGGGCGAGGATCATCGTCATGATCTCCGCGGCATCCGTCTCGGCGGTGAGCTGAGGTTCGGTGGTGGTGGAGGCGATGACCGAAAGCGCGGGTCCGATGAGCGCAAGCGAAAGGAGGACGACGGTGATTTGCACGTTGCGAAGCGTGAGCATGACTTTCTCCGGTGATTTGAATTGAGGAGCCATCGGGTGATGGCACGACTCTCTGACCATGCATCGAGTGTACTCTTTTGGTCGGCGCCCGCGAGGTCGTCGCGACCCGTGTCTGCGTCACCGGTTTTCTCACGGCGGCGCATCGCCGCATGGCGAGACGAAACGGCGGCTCTTGGCGATCTTTTTCGAATTTTCCGAGTCTTTGAAACGGCACATGCACATGAAACACCTTCTTCATCGAGTCGAGACCGGCATCGCCGCAGGGCTTCTGGTTCTGTCGTCAGGTGTCGGCGATCCGGGCTCCGCGCAGGCGCAGGAAACGCCGACCGACGCGACGCCACCGGAGATCGAGATCGCCCATCGAGGCCTCCACGGTTACATCGGAAGTCACGCCGGTGCGAGCCCGGAGACCCACCGCTACGGCGCGGGCTTCTATGCCTCGGTCTGGTCGTTGATCGATCGACCGATTCGGAACTTCCAGATCGGACTGCCTTCGACGTGGCTGACCCCCGACAACAGCGACAACCGCACCGAGCCGCTCTGTCCGCCCGGGACCATCGCTCGTGACAACTGGCCGGAGCGCGGGCCGACCTACGGAAGCGTCTTCCAGACGATGGAAGGCGGCCTCGGCTACTGGGCGGGGAATCGATTTCACTACGGACCGCCGAAGTTCAGCCTGAACGCGACCCCCAACTGCTACAGCACCGAGGTCGCGTCGCCGGGCTGGCCGTTCTTCCACAGCAGCGAGCCGTTGCCCGACGACATGCTCGGCATCGCGCAGGTCAGCAACCGACTCTTGATTCCGCCCGACGGAATGACCTTCGAGGGAAACCCGATGGGCGAGCTGCTGGGCTACGCCTGGATGGCGCTGCCGTTGACCGAACCGCGGGATGACCCGCAGCCCACCGGAAATCAGAGCTGGACGATCTTCCTCGACGCGAAGAACTTCAAAGGTCCGCTCGCCTACTACCTGCCCGAATGCTGGAGTCGGATCTCTCGGGATTTCCACTTCGACCATGGACGGTGTCTTGATTCAAGGCCCGCGGCGGGCGGCATGGCGGGGTCGATGGAGATCAACACCGTTCCTGAATTCCGCATGACGACCGAAAGCGGCGAGGTCTTCACGAAGATCCCGCAGCTGCAGTTCCCGGTCGACGAGGAGGGGCGCACCGTCCTGGTGCGGGATGTCACGATGTACTCGAAGTCCGCGATCTTCGACGACGTGCT
>JABABZ010000078.1 GCA_014237965.1 Phycisphaerales bacterium
GGACCGTCGCGGTCATCATCAACAGTCCGTGCAATCCGACGGGCGTGTGTTACTCCCGTGACGAATTGACGGCGCTCGCCATGGTCATCGCGGAACATCCCACCGCGACGCTCGTCTCCGACGAGATCTACGAGGATCTCGTCTATCCCGAGATCTCCGCCGACGCGGCCCCGTTCAGTCCGGGTTCCCTTCCTGAACTCGCTGAACGAACCGTCACGCTCAACGGATTGAGCAAGTCGATGGCGATGACCGGATGGCGGATCGGATGGGCGGTGGCACCCGGTGACGGAGGAGAAGTCGCCAAGGCCATGATTCGACTGCAAAGCCAGATGACCAGCGGCATCGCGACCTTCCTCATGCCCGCCGCGGTTCAGGCCGTGGAATCACAATCCGAGACCAGCGCCGCGATGCGAACGGTCTTCGTTGAACGAGCCCGGCTGGTCGCGGAACTTCTCGGGGGGATCGATCGATTCAAGACCGTTCCGCCCAGTGGGGCTTTCTACGCCTTCCCCGACATCTCGGGGTGTTTCGGGTTGTCGTCGCCGGCGGGTCGCAGCATCGACTCGGCGGGCGCGTTCGCGGAGGCGATCCTCGAAGAGAAGGAGGTCGCGGTGGTGCCCGGCGAGGACTTCGGCGAGATCGCTCGAAGTCACATCCGGCTGAGCTTCGCCTGCAGCGAAGACCAGATCAGAGCCGGTCTGGGGCGGATCTCCGACTGGGTCGGTTCGCTCTCCTGATCGCCGTCTCGGAGTGTCCCGTCGGTGGACAACGTCCGGCCGAGAGGCCAGAGTGGGCTCATGAAACCAGCACCCATCGGACTCGGACCGGCCATTTCATTCATCACGCTGGGCGTCGTCGATCTCGCGAGGAGTCGAGGCTTCTACGAGGCGATGGGACTCGAAGCCCATCCACGGAGCAGTTCCTTCGTGGTGTTCTTCGATGTGGGTGGTCAGATTCTCGCCCTGTTCCCGCGTGAGTCGCTGGCCGAGGATGCGTCCAGCTCCCCGGGATCGACCGAGAGGACGATCTCGATGTCGCTCTCGCAGAACGTGGCGTCGGAGTCGGACGTCGGTTCGTTGCTGGAGCGGGCGGTGGATGCGGGGGGAACCGTGCTTCGGGAACCGTCGGCTCCGCCGTGGGGCGGCATCCGAGCCTACTTCGCCGATCCGGACGGATTCGCCTGGGAAGTCGCCTGGAATCCCGGGGTCGCGATCGATGCCGAGGGCCGGGTCGCGATCCGATCCGGAGACTGATCGGTCTCGATCAGCTGGCGCCGATCGAGACGTCGACGGGCTGCGGGGCGGGTTGGAAGTTCGGCTGCACCGCCAATTGAAGCGGGAGTCGCTTGCCGTCGGGGTCGCGCGGAAGGTTGTCGTTGTCGATGATCTTCTGGATCGCCATGATTCCCTCGATGAGCATCTCGGGACGCGGCGGGCAGCCGGGGACGTAGACGTCGACGGGAATGAACTGATCGACGCCCTGGACCACGGCGTAGGTGTCGAAGACGCCGCCGGTCGAGGCGCAGGCGCCCATCGAGATCACCCACTTCGGCTCGGCCATCTGCATGTAGATTCGTTGAAGCACCGGGAGCGTCTTGATCGAGACTCTTCCCGCGACGATCATCAGGTCGCTCTGTCGCGGACTGAAACGCATGACCTCGGCGCCGAATCGAGCGAGGTCGAATCGGCTGCATGCGGTCGCCATCAACTCGATGCCGCAGCAGGCGGTGGCGAAAGGCATCGGCCAGACGCTCGACCTCCGGGCCCAGTTGGAGACCCGATGAAACTGCGTGGTGAGGATGCTGTCGGTGGGGAGGGCGGCTTCAATACCCATGGTGCGGTTCTCGAATCTCGAATGAAGGTCGGTCAGTGAAATGAAGGTCGGTCTTGTTGGAACGAATCCGGTCAGTCGACGTAGGTGGTTCCAATGTACGTGCGTTTCTTGACCTGGAAGAGTTCCTCGTTGCCCGAGTCGACGTTCGCCTCATGGACTTCGCCGGTGAATCCGGGCGCGTTCTTCACACCGACCACTCGCTTGTAACAACCACCGCCGACGGTGAGCATCGCGGTGGCGAGAAGAAGTGTGAGATGGCGTCGACGAACGGACATGAGGTGCTTCCAGACTCGGGACGCCGGAGGCCGCCGTCCTCATCCGAGCCCCCGAACCGGTCGGGCGTCAGCGGAGGAGTTCGGCGAGTCGCCGTTCCGAGACCACCATCGTATATCGCCCATCGAGCTGAAGCATCCTCAGAACCTCAAGCATTCTTCGAGGAGCGTGGAGATGGGGGACCGACCCCCGCTCATCGGCCAGACGAGCCAGTTCCAGAAGAAGGCCGATAGCCATGCTGGATGGGACCGAAACCGTCGAGAGATCGACGAGGAGCCGCTTCGGAGCGGTTTTCCGGTCTCGGAATTCGGCGGCGACGAGTCCCACGATCGCGGCGGCTTCCTCTCGATCGACTCCGGGGCCGAGGGGTCGAACAAGGATGGCATTGGGGCCGAGTCGCATCTCAGCCGGAGAAAGAGGCTCATCCTGCCAGATCGAGGTGCGGCCGGACGCGGTGAGGTCGAGAGTCATGTTCTGGTTCGGGTACTGCATGCTCGAACCGTCGAATACGTCCTGGAGGATTGGAATCCGGGCCGGAGAACCTGACGGAATTCACGGTCGACCTTTTCCGGGGATTCAGGTCATGCGGGGCGGAGTTGGAATTCTCGGACCCGTCAGTCGGCGATCACGACCGGGACCAGGCGGAGTGACTCCGCTCCTTCGAAGACGCGTGCTCGTCGTCGATCCTCGCCCGCGAAGTCGAATCGGTATCCACCGATCTTCTCGATCCCCATGGGAAGTTCCAGGATCGCGGTTCTGATCGAGATCGTCGGGGCGGCGGGGAGTCTCCAGACCTTCGACCGGCCGAGGCGGATGATCGCCCCGCCCGAGGCCGGAGACGGGCGTCCGGCGGTTCGGCGTTCGCCGCCGACCACGAGGATTCCCGAGCCGCTCTTCCGCAGCGATGGATCGGCGATGCCGCCTTCGATCGGAAGTAGTGGACCGTCGGTCACGGTCTGGGTCGAGGTATCCAGAATCCAGGTTCGTCGGTCACTCTCACCCTCGAGTTCGCCGCCGACCAGAAGAGCTCGGCCCGTGGCGATCGCGATCAATCTCGCGTCTCGAAGGGCGGGAAGATCGGCGGTGGTCCAGGGATTCGAATCCGGTGCCGTGGTCGCCGAGTCCCGGGCCGGAATCTCGACCGTCTCGACCCCCGTCGCGTCGGAGGCGGTCTGGCCGCCGGCCACGATCACCAATCCTTCGCCGACGACCGCCACCGCCGCGTGTCGTCGCATGGTGGCCAGAGGGCTCGGGACGGACCATTGCTCGCTGGTCGGATCGAAGATGGACATTTCATCGCGATGAACGAGGAGCACTCGGCCATCCGGGAGTCGAGTCGCCGCATGGCCTTCGAGTCCGTCCTGATCAGGGAATACGAACGGCACTGGAATCGATCGCCGATTCTGCGGACGCAACGGTTCGCAGATCTCGGAGTCGGTCAGCCAGTTTCGATCGTCCGGCAGCCGGCCGGTCCACCCGCCGATCACCAGCAGTCGATCGTCATCGAGTCGCACCACGGTCGCATCGGATCGAGGAATCACCAGAGAGCAGCCCACGGGCTCCCATCCCCGCCGAGGGTCGCGAACCTGCACGGCCGCCGTCGCCCGGAGATCGGATGTGAAGCCACCCACGAGGATTCCGCGTCCGTCGAGCATCGTGGCGGCCGCTTCCGCGACGGCGATGCGTGGGGGACGCTCCTGACGCCACGCGGCGGGGTGAATCCGCACGTCCTTCGGGATCGGAGGGGGCAGCACGCCGCCGCTGATCATGGGTGACGGGAACAACACCGCGCCCACGATGAGGAAGAGAGACCAGATTCGGAGTCGGGAGATCATGCCTTCTCGGGTATCGGACCGCCTGACGTCACACTTGAACCCGTCCGGCGGAGATCCGGCCAATGCCGTTCAGGCCCCGTGAACTCCCGGATCGATCCGGCCGACTCGAAGGGCATGCGAATCGCATTTCTCCTTTTGCTCATGGCCGCCGGCACTTTCCGCATGGTGTCGCCGCCGGTTCAGGATTCCGAGGCCGGACCGCCGATCGAGATTCGGCTGCGGGGCGACACGGATCAGGATCTCGAGCGGCGGATCAGCCGCATCCTGGATCGCTACCCGGACATGCGGCGGCATCGGACGACTCGATTCGAGATCCTGTCGGACATGCCCGGCGAGGACGCGGCGCTCCATGGGCGTCTTCTGGAACGAGCAGCCCACGCGGTCGAGGATTTCTGTGACCGATTGGACATGCCGCTGTCGCAAGCGGCGGGTCATGAGGGCGGAAGACACCTGGTGATCGCGTTCTCGTCCCGGCTCGATTTCCTTTCGTTCGCCGGTTGGAGTGACGCGGTGCACGCTCGATGGCTCGCGGGATATTTTTCGCCTGCCAACGGGCACATGGTGTATCACCATGCCGGAGACAATCCCGCGGTTCGACGGGTCTCCGACCGTCTCGCGATGTTCGAAGAACGCGGCGAACCGATCGACCCGGCGCAACGCGAGGCCATCGACGACTTCGTCGATCATCAGACGGCGTCCGTCGTGATCCACGAAGCCGTCCACATGCTTCTGCATCAGCACGCGATCCTCACGGCATCCAGAGAGAATCCGATCTGGCTCGTCGAAGGGCTGGCGGGGAGCTTCGAACCGAAGGAGACGACGGAACGCTTCGGGCCGAACCGACGGGAGAACGGTCGGACTCTGGACTTTCGTCGGCATCTCGCCGAAGGACGGGTCCCTTCGATCGCATCGCTGCTTGACGCAGATACCACGCCATCCGACGAACGGGATCGGGCGATGTTCTACGACGGCTCCGCCGTCCTCTGCAGCTGGCTGGTCAGGAACGAGCCCGAAGGCATGGCCGACTACATTCGAATCTGGAATCCGGATCGAACCTGGAGCGACGACGAAGACGTCCCGAGCGGACGAATCGCCTTCGAGTCCGCCTTCGGCGCGATCGAACGGCTGGAACGTCGTTGGCTTGATTCGGAGCGAGCCGCCGCGGGGCTTCCCCGGTACTGAATCGAACCGGAGCCACGGGCTCGTGGATCAATCCGACGTGGTCTCCTGGCGTTCCGGTGCCAGGCTGGACTCCGGCGGTCCGTCTCGAAGATCGAATTCCACGGTGCGCTCGACTTCAAGGGTTCCGGAAGTCCGACGGTCATGCGGGTTGATGCTCGCCACCGACTGCGGGGCCTCCGTCTCGAATGGTTCATGTGAGACCGTCGGCGATGTTGCGGATGCTTCGGCGGATGCCGCGTCGAATTCGCGTGCGAGCCTGCGCAGGACATCGGCGACCGATTCGATGGAGGCGACCGGAGTCGGAACGCCCGGCGGCGTCGCCGCGTCGGCGCTGGTGATCGTCGATTGAAGCGAGGCTTCCATTTCGCCGGCCTGCGTCACGGCGTCGGCCAGAGAGGCGGCGGCCGTGGTGACCGCGGCCAGGTCGTCGCGGAAGTCCGTCCTGATGGCGGCGGCCGCTTCGATGATTCGTGTGAGTTCCGCAGTCGATTCTTCGATCTGCGGGTCCGAGGTCGACACGCGGGCCGGATGCGAGTCAAGGGACAGTGAACCGCTGGCCATGGAGGTCTCGGAGGCCGACTTGAATTCCGTGAGTCGGTCCGCGAGTCGAGTGCTCGCCTGGTCGGCGAGGCGGGTGGCCTCCTCCTGCCGCTGGATGATCTGTTCGGCACGCTTCAATTGAAGATCGAGCGCTTCGAGCATGCGGACGCCGATGCGGAGTTCATCGCGCATGGCTTCGCGGGATTCGTCGGTATCACTGAAGGCTGGGGTCGACACGGGGTTCAGGTCCTTCTCGGGCGAGGAGTCCGGAGTCGTTCCGGGCAGGTCGCGGGGTCGAATGGTGGGTGGTCCATCATCTCCGGATTCGGGACGGCCCGGGCCGATGGAGGACCAGATGTCGTTCATCGCGTCGGAAGACGACGTCTCCGATGGCGACCGGCGTGCGGTCTCATCTGGTGGAATCGAGGCGTCGTCCAACGTCATGCTGGTCTCCGACCGTTCGGCGCTCATGGAACCCGGATCCTCCGGGTCGGCATTCGACTGAGCAGCCGTGCGAGGCATGGAATGAGGGTCAGTCGGAACAAGGCATCGGCCGACCCTTCCTTTCCACCTCGGCCGAATCTCGGCCATTTCGCCAATATCAGGTGGCTTCCTTGGAGGAATCGGGCCGGATGACTGCGTCGAGGCTCAAATCGGCCACTGCGGCTCGTTGTGCATTCCGAAGTCGGTCGAAGAGCGGATCCACGTTCGGCGTCTTCTCGTCGGCAAAGGCGAATCCGATGGTGAGAATGCCGGCGAGGTCGATCTGGTCCGCCGGGCGAGCGAGCGTGAAGCCGTCGATCTGCTGGAGTCTGGCCACGATCCCTGCCTTTTCGAGTCGGTCGAGCATCGCTCGCACGAGGAGCAGATCGAGTCTCAGCTCGCGGGAGATCTCGTCGGCCTCCGCAGGCCGGCCCTGATCGAAGGAGGTGGCGACGCACTCGACCACCCGGACGGCGATGGCGGGATCCACCAGCCCCTCCTCCTCGTCGGCCCGGGCGAGGATCTCGATGTCCCGACCGCGGAGCGTCTGGATGATCGCCGAGACCTCGAGCCCCAGGAGGACGAACATCCACATGAGGTACATCCAGAACATGAAGAGGGGGATGAGGCCGAGAGATCCGTAGAGCTTGTTCAGCGTGAGTGCGTGCGCGGTGTAGATTCCCAGGAGATTCTTCGCCGCCTCGATCAGGACCGCGGCCGTCAATGCGCCGATCATGGCGGGCCGGGCTTCGACCGTCGTGTTCGGAACCCACATGTAGGTCATCACCAGAAGGAGCCACAGGATCAGTGTGCCGGTGATGAAGCGGAGGCTGGTGGTGAGCCATGACCATTCGGGAAGCGAGGACTCGAACGAATCGAAGAGGCCGGTGAGAAACGGAACCGCACCGATCAGGACCGCCGGGAAGGTGAGCAGGAACCAGTAGATCATCAGACGCCGAAGCCAGGAGCGTCCCTTCGGAGCGCGGTAGATTCGATTGAAGCCTTCTTCGATCGTGACCAGCACCCAGATCGCGGAGAAGGCGACGATGATGAAGCCGACCCAGCCGAGCGTGGAGAGGTCGACGCTGGATGCGTTCGCCACGAGCCCCTCGAGCCAGGTTCCGAGGTTCTGGACCTGTTCCGTCGAGTTGCCGAGCGTCACGTCGGCAAGACCCAGTTCGGCGATCAGCCCTCCCACGAAGTTCGGGAAGTCGTCTCGCAGGAAACTCCGGGCGATGACCGTGGCGACCACCAGCATGGGCACGAGGCCGAGGAGCACCCGGAAGGCGAGTGCGGCCGCCAGAACGGGGGCTCGGTCTTCAGAAAGGTGCCTGTTGCAGTACCGGAGCATTTCGAACCAGCGACGGGTGGATCGCTGCATCGCGGTCAGCTGGCCGATCGGCTGGGTCACGGCGAGCCGGAGCCATTCCAAGGCATGACGAAGGGTATTGAGCATTGGAGGTCCTGAAGCAGGGGTTGGAAGTAGGGGAGAGCGTCTGGGGTCGTTCGAAGTCGGTTACCTCTGTAGAATGATCGGAATGCCGACTCCACGCGACCGAAAGAATCCGGAATCCAACCCCAAGGTGCGAATTCAGCGAGTTCTCGCCGAAGCGGGGGTCGCCTCACGCCGCGCCTGTGAAGATCTGGTCGAGGAAGGGGCGGTGACCGTGAACGGGCGGGTGGTGCAGGGACTTCCCTGTTTCGTCAACCCGGACGAGGACAATATCCAGGTGAACGGACGTCGGATTCAGAAGCCCCGACGGCACTATTACATCATGTTGTTCAAGCCGCGGGGTTTCGTCTGCACCTCGAGCGATCCGGAGGGGCGGAGGCGAGCGCTCGATCTCGTCAATCATCCCTCGGGGGCGAGGCTCTTCTCCGTCGGACGTCTCGACATCGACAGTTCGGGCCTTCTTCTTCTGACCGACGACGGCGAACTCACCAACCGACTGACGCATCCGAGTTTCGAAGTGCACAAGGGATACGACGTCAGTGTCCGAGGAAGAGTGGAAGAGGAGGAGATCGAGAAACTTCGCAAGGGGTTGTATCTCAGTGATCGGAAGAAGGGGTCGGCCACCCGTACCGCGGAGTCCGGAGTCACCGTGCTGCGTCGCGATCGGGATCGAACCCGGCTCTACGTCGAACTCCGCGAAGGCCGCAACCGACAGATCCGAAGACTGATGGAACGCATCGGGCATCCGGTGAAGAAACTGCGCCGGGTTCGCTTCGGTCCGTTGAAATTGAAGGGACTGGCGGTGGGAGAGTGGCGTGAGCTCACGCCCGCGGAACTCGGCACCCTTCGACGAGCATCGACCGCCGAGGCGCGTCGGGTCATCCACCGGGCCGTGGTCGAGAAGCGCAAGAAGGCGAAGCGAAAGAAGGCCGGCGAGGTGACCGTGATGGGACGGCCGCTGAAGGCGGACCCGGTCAAGCGTGCCGGAAAGCCCAAGAAGCCACGATCCACCGGTGCCAAGACGGGTTCGAGATCCACCGGCGCCCGGTCGGCCAGCGGTCGGGGGCGGAAGTCGGGTGGGAAGGGCAGCCGCTGAGTCGGGAAGCCGCTCGCTGTCGGTCCAGGTGCCCGCGTTTCAAAGGGAGTCTCTTGCATGCCGATGTATGAATACGAGTCGATCGAGGATGGTGAAGTCGTCACGCTGCTCCGCCCGATGGCGGAAGCGGACGCGCCGGTCGTCGATCCCCAGGGTCGCGATCGAACCTTCCGAAGGAGACACAGCGTCTTCGGCGTCGGCGTGGCGGACACCGGAGCCATGCCGCAGGGCGGTGGATGTGCGTGTGGACGGCCTGAGGGCGGTTGTGGCATGGCCGGCTGATTCGATTCCGATGCCCTCGTCGAATTCAAAGACTCTTCTTCAGGATCTGCCTTGAGCGATTCCACCATGTCGACCCAGCCCGATTCCCGCATTCGCATCATTCATGGCGTCGACTTCTCCGGCGCCGATGCCGGCGGCGAGGCAGGCATTCGCATCGCCTCGAGGCCGTGCGTCGCGGAGAGCGTGGTCGATCGAATCGAACGATTGGATCGCATCGGCCTGAGACGGCGGATCCTCGCGAGTCTCGAGGACGGGCACGATCACCTCTGGTTGATCGACGCCCCGTTCGGCCTGCCGCTCGCAACCTTGGAGGCGTGCGGCATTCCGAAGGACTGGTCGAAGGCCGTGGAATGGATGGCGGGCTTCCGAACGCCGCGAGACTGGCGACGGGGTGTTCGTGGCGTCACTCGGAAGGAGCCTCGTCGTCTGGCCGACCGAGCGGCCGCCACACCGTTGGCGTCGATGAATCTGCGGATCTTCAAACAGACCTGGACCGCGATGGTGGAGCTGCTTCGACCGCTGGCCGAAGCAGGTGTTCGAATCGAGCCGCTTGCCGGGCCGCGGGATTCCAGAGTGGTCGTGGCGGAGGGATGTCCGGCCTCGATCCTGAAGCGGGGCGGGGACTCGTCCCGGGGATACAAGGGGAAGGACGCTTCAAATCGCGATCGTCGCCGTGAGATTCTCGAGGTTGCACATCATCGATGGGGGCTTCGGATTTCCGAGACGGTGGCCGGTCGCTGCATCGACGGCACGGCGGGTGACGATCTCGATGCCGTGATTCTGACCCTCGACCCGTTGGTCACCGTCGTTCCCCCCGAAGCGTCGGTGGAGGGCTGGGTCTACTCCTGATCGAGACCACCGGAGTCCCTCTCCCGTCTTCGCCCGGTCATGGGTCGCACGAGACCGGGTCGAGCGGGATCGGGTCGAGCGGGATCGCAGAATGACGACGACCCCTGCCTTTCGGCCGGGGTCGTCTTGAATGCCCAGAAGAGGACTCGAACCTCCACGGGATTTTACTCCCACCAGCACCTCAAGCTGGCGCGTCTGCCAATTCCGCCATCTGGGCTGCGGATCCCCCGAGGGATCGGGGCCGGGAAGTATACATCCTCCGGACGGCATGTCGAGGGTTCGGCGTCCGTTCCCTACCATGCTCTCATGCCCGATCCTGCCTCAGAACCCTCTGCAGACCTCCACGCTGATCGAACCCCGCCGTCGACCTCGTCGATCCGGTTGAACGAGATCTTCCATTCCATCCAGGGTGAGTCAAGCCGGGCGGGGGAACCGTGCATCTTCGTCCGCCTGTCGGGTTGTCATCTCAGGTGCTCCTGGTGCGATACGGAATACGCATTCCGCGAAGGAAGCAGGCGGGAGGTCGCATCGGTGCTGGACGAGGTCCTCGCCATCGAGTGCGACGTCGTGGAGATCACCGGCGGCGAGCCGCTGCTGCAGAAAGCGGTGCACCAACTCGAGCGAGGCCTGCTCGATGCGGGGCGAACGGTGATGATCGAGACTTCCGGAGCGTGCGACATCACGGCATGCGATCCACGCACCGAGGTCGTCATGGACATGAAGGCGCCTTCGAGTGGTGAGTGTGATCGCAATCTCGACACCAACCTGGAGGCGTTGCGCCCTCATCACGAAGTGAAGTTCGTCATCGGAAATCGTGAAGACTACGAGTGGTCGCGCGATGTGATCGAGCGGCACGGTCTGGCGACGCGATGTCGTGCGGTTCTCTTCTCTCCGGTGTTCGTTCAGGCCAGGGGGCTTGAGATCGCCGGGGCCCCCGGGCTCGAGCCGCGATCGCTCGCCGAGTGGATCCTCGAGGATCGGCTCCCGGTCAGGATGCAGCTGCAGATGCACAAGTTCATCTGGGAGCCCTCCACGCGGGGAGTCTGATCCGCCACCTCGCGTTCTTCTTCGATGAACGTCAGCTGCGGAATGAGAAAACGGGAGGTCGCCGAAGCGACCTCCCGTCAGTTTGAATCTCAAGACTCCGGATTCGTCGATCAGGGACAGCTGCCACCGAACAGGGCGAGGAAGATGCCGACATCGGCTCCGTCCACGTTCTGGTCGCCGTTGAGGTCGGCAGGCGAATCCGAGTTGCCCCAATGCGAGAGCAGGAAGCCGAAGTCGGCCCCGTCGACTATGCAGTCGTTGTTGAAGTCTCCCTCCAACGCGGGGGCGTCGTCGCACTCGATCGCTTCGATCACGAGGGTGTCGATCGCCGCTTCCACCACCGACCCGTCGTTCAGGTCGCATGCCGTGAAACGAATCTGGAAGGAAGTGGTGTTCTCGACGAAGTCCGAGACGAGGAAGTTGACGTCGTACCAGCCGCCGGAACTCTGTGCGACTGGTCCCACGACTTCGAGGACCGTCCAGCCACTCTGACCGTCGGTGACTTCGATCGTGAAGAGGTCGTTGTTGGGATCGGCGCCGGTTCCGTTACCGGTGTTGTCGTACCACCGCGAGTAGCTCACGGTGCTGCCGGGCGTCGACGCGTCGATCAGCGGAGAGGTGATGGTCGTGCAGCCGCCATCGATGTCGAAGTTGCCGTTCCCGTTCTCGGTGAGCAGGCAGAAACTGCCGCCCGCGGCGCTTCCCGGCTCGCCTCGAGTCGAGTTCCCGGTTGGATTGCCGCGTTCCCAGAAGCCCGAGGTGGTGGAGGCGTCAGAACTCTCGACCCAGCCGATCGCGTTGGATTCGAAGGTCTGCTCGAAGGCCAGGATGATGTCCGTGGCTCCGAGGGCCGAATAGTTGTCGGCCGGTGCGTTGTTCGGGTTCGACACGGCCGTCGTCCCGGAATCAGCGGTGAGGTAGTACTGGATCACCGAGCCGCATTCCACGGCGGGAAGCGATGCGGTGTAGAGATTGCCGCCATCGGCGCTGATTCCCATGGTCGTCCAGCTTCCACCGTCGACTCGATAGGTGATTCGAGCGTTGCTGGGGCTGGGGTTGGTTCCGAGCGGGGTGATGGCCACCGAGAACGAGGCACCGTTGCTCGGATCGATGATCTGGGGGAGTCCGTTCGGGTACGCGAAGCCCATGAGCTGGAGTTCGGGACCAGGAACACCCTTCGCGGTGCAACCGGCGTTGATCTCGGGGTAGTTCGGCGTTCCGTCAAGGATGTTTCCGTTGTCATCATCGAGGGTGAGCCAGTCGATGGTGATGGCGGTGTTGATCGAGGTGCCGTTGTGCATCGGCATCGAGTTCACGAAGATCGACTCGATGATCGAGGTCGGCTTGCCGGCGGCGATGAGTTCATTGCGAACTTCCCACACCATTCCGGAGAGAAGCTGGCCGCAGGTGTGGATGGCGCTGCCGCAGGTCGAGCAGCCGCTGGCGGAGTAATTGCAGTTGTTGTCCGCGTTCCGGATTCCGCTGTTGCACTGGTTGGCATAGAAGCCCACCGCGAGTCGGGAGTCACCGGTGATCAGGACGCCCATGCAGTCGCCGGCACCTTCGCCATACTGGCTCTGGCCGGAGCCGGCGGTGTTGACGAGGTGATGGCCGTACTCATGGTGGACGATGACGTCGAACGTCGTGTTCGCGCATCCACCGCCGGCGTTGTAGAAGTTGATCGAGTTTCCGTTGTAGAAGGCATTACAGGTGCCCGACACGCCGGTGTTGATCGTGAAGTTCTGCTGGTTGGCGATGACCGGATAGCTCGAGTTGTACTGGAGCGTGAAGTTCCGGACTTCCTCGGCGAAGAAGATGCCGTTGGCCTGGGCTCGAGCCGTGTCGTTGCTGTTGGCCTGATTCAGCGTCACGGTGCCGCTTCCGCCGGAAGGAATGGTGGCCGAAGTGTCACCCTGACCGCCGTCGAGGTTGAACCACTGGGTTCGCGACTCGGCGGTGACGGTGACGTCGCCGTTCCCGGAGTTGGGAATCGTGACCATGCCGTTCTCATCCGCGATGTACGGAGTTCCGCCGACGGTGACGCGGGCGTGGGGGAGCGGGACGGTCGCTTCGACGCCGCATTCCATCGAGAACTGATCGGTTC
>JABABZ010000079.1 GCA_014237965.1 Phycisphaerales bacterium
GAGCTGGAGACGGTTCCCTGGGGCGTCATCGAGGACGGGGGCGAACCCGCCTGCGAGGTGGTGTTGGACTTCGGAGAACTCGAGGCCGAATACGCGGCGATCCGGCGGGCGTCAGGATTGTCCGATCGGGCCGACCGAGCCGTGGTCGAACTGGTGGGGGCGGATGCCGAGGATCTTCTGGAGCGACTCGTGACCAACGCGTTCGCCGGCCAGGCGTCCGGCGTGGTCCGAGCGTTCCTTCTCGAACGCACCGGTCGGGTCCTCGCCGACCTGGTGTTGATTCGACTGGACGATCGGGTTCTCCTGGAGCTGGATCGAACCGACGTCGCGAGAGTCCTCTCGCATCTCGGTGGTTTCGTCTTCGCGGAAGATGTCGAGATTCGCGATCGCTCGTCGGAGCTGCATCGCATGGATCTGCTCGGCCCCGAGTCGCCGGCGGTCATCGAATCCGCGTGTGGCCGTTCGCTTCGAGGCGGGGAAGCGGTGCAGGTCCGGATCGGTGATCATCCGGTCACGATCTTCGCCCTCGACACGCCGACGAGTTCACCGGTGGGCGAGCCTGGAATCGGTCTGGTGGTCGATCGAGCGAATGCCGAGGAGGTCTGGGAGATCGTGCTTGCCGCGGCGCCGGCCGGTCGACGTCCGGTTCGAGCAATCGGTTGGAATGCGTTCAACATCGCTCGGCTGGAGGCCGGGACCCCGCTCTTCCATCTCGACTTCGGTCCGGATGCGCTCCCACACGAGACGGGCGTGCTGGCCGATCGGGTGAGTTTCCGCAAGGGTTGCTACCCCGGCCAGGAAGTTGTCGCTCGCATGGAGAGCCGAGGAAAATCCAAGCGTCAGGTGGTGGGCTTGCGGGGGACCGGTGATGCGCTCCCGGTCACCGGTGCGCAAGTCTTCGATGAGGACGAAGGAGTCGGAAGCCAGGTGGGTGTGGTGACCGGAAGCACGATTGCACCGATGCGTGGTGCCGCCGTCATTGCGCTCGCATCCATCCGGGCCTCGCATGTCGCACCCGGGACGCGAGTTCTGGTGAATGCCGAGGGCGAGATGGTCCCCGCGGTGGTGACGGGGCTCGATTTCGAACTTCCCGAAGCGCCCGAACGCGGTGATGCCGCAGGGAGCGCCTCTTGAACCCGGATCCGGGGTCGGTATCTCCGGAAGCGACGGGAGTGCTGACGGCGTCCAGCGGTGAGATCGCCCTCTTCGTCGGCGCGGCCTTGCTGACACTGCTGGTGGTGGTCTTCGTGATCGGATTGATCGTGACCATCGTTCGCGAGGAACGTGCGGCCGGACCGAACGAGCTCGATCAGGCGACGTCCGGTTCGAACGACGCGTCGGAGACTCAACCGTGATCGACTCTCGTTTCGTCAGAATCACCGAAGTCGGGCCTCGTGACGGCCTGCAGAACGAAACGGACATCGTCCCGCCTCGGGAGAAGATCGCTCTGGTCGACGCCCTCGGAACCGCGGGTTTTCCTGAGATCGAGGTGACCAGTTTCGTCAGTCCCCGGTGGGTTCCCCAACTGGCGGACGCCGCCGAAGTGATGGAAGGCATCGATCGCAGGCCGGGGACGGTCTACTCGGTGCTCTGTCCCAACCAGAAGGGCGTCGAACGGGCATTGGAAGCCGACGCCGACAAGATCTCGATCTTCACGGCCGCCAGCGAGTCCTTCTGTCAGCGGAACCTCAATGCCACGATCGAGGAGTCGATCGAACGATTCAGGCCGGTGGTCGAATCGGCACGAGCCGCGGGTCTTCCAATGCGTGGCTACGTCTCCTGCGCGGTCGAGTGTCCCTACGAGGGCGCCGTCTCGCCGGAACAGGTGGGCGAAACGGTTCGACGACTTCTGGCGCTGGCCGACGGCGACATCGAGATCGCCCTCGGTGAGACGCTCGGGGTGGCCGACCCCGATCAGATCGAAGCGATGCTGGAGGAGGTCGAGATCGATGTTCCCGTGGCCGCGATCGATCTGCACCTTCACGACACTCGCGGAAAGGCGTTGTCATGCGTCGAGCGGGCGCTGGAGTGCGGCGTTCGAGCCTTCGATTCGAGCTGCGCCGGTCTTGGCGGATGCCCCTTCGCGCCCGGCGCCAGTGGAAATCTCGCCACCGAGGCCTTGCTCGATTTTCTCGAAGAAGGCGGATGGACCACGAACGTGAATCGAGACGCCGTCCTGGCCGCCGCCGCCATCGCCAATCGAATCACGGGCCGCAAGTCCGGCGAATGATCATCCTGCGATGGCAGGAAGCGACGCGGCGAGCCCGCCGGGGCCGAGGCGGCACGCCGGATCGTCGTGAACCACGATGGGGGAGAGCTTCCACACGCGCTGCTTCACGAGTCGATGGACATGGAGGCCGTCTTCGTCAAGCACCACGCCGAGCGCCGGGCCGGGAATTCCGAAAGCACCGGTGTTGATGATGTCTCTCGAGCCGATCCGTCTGATGCCGGCGCGGTGTGAGTGGCCGACGATCACGGCACGGCTTCGCGGCGCATGCGTTTCGGCGAAGGCGTTCACCTTCCTCGGGTTGCTGATCCAGAATCGAGTGATCGCCGCCAGTTTCCGCGGCTTTCGCGCGACTCCCAGGAGGGAGGTGGGCTTTCCGAGATCTCCATGAACAAGCCACTCCGCCGCGGCCGCTTCGCGGCACGCGTGGAAGATCCCGGGGAGGGAGTTCCGCTCCTGCTCCGGTTGTCCGGTTTCGACTTCGCGTCGTCGATCCCGAATGATCGAGGCGGAATCCGACCAGGGAGCAAGCGCCGGATCGATCGCGTCTCCGTGCATCACGAACACGGAGTCGTCCGCCAGCATCAGATGCCGATCCGGCGAGAGTTGAGGGTCGTGATTTCCGGAGAGCAGGACCAGCCTGGTCCCTGATCGGCGGCAACGATCGCGAAGGGACTCGAGCTCCCGGGCCGCGGTTTCGGCCCATTCGTTGATGTGCAGTTCCGCGCAATCGCCGTTGATGATCAGGATCGAGGCGGCATCGACGAGCGGGGCCACTTCTTCCGCGGTCTCCACCATCCGGCTTCGACCGAGATGAAGATCCGAGATGATCAGTACCGGTCGCTTGTCTGACAATGGTTCAGCCCTTGTCGTTGGTATGACCTGGTTCGTCGTCGCGGCATCGTGATCGGGCGCCCGGCCCGAAGGTGATGGCGTTCTTGCCCGACCTCTTGGACTCCAGCGCGAGCTGGTCCGCATGCCGCAGGAGCGACGGTCCATCATGGCCATCCCACGGAAACGTGGCGAGGCCGGCGGAGATGCTCAGGGTTCCCGGAGCCTGGACGCCGAGTTTGGGGAATCGGAGGTTGCAGACCTGAGCCTGGAATCGATGTGCGATCTGCTCCACGGATTCCGGAGGTGTCGAATGTTCACCGCGGGGTCCCTCGGTGTCGCTGAAGATCACCACGAATTCATCGCCGCCGATTCGGAAGACGTGGTCACCGCGGCGGATGGTCGTGCGGAGGAGTTCCACCGTCTCGCACAGGACCTCGTCACCCGCCTCGTGGCCGTAGAGATCGTTGTAGGACTTGAAGTTGTCGATGTCGAAGACCATCAAGGTCACGATTCGACGTTCTCGTCGTGCCGCATCGAGGGTCTCGAGCAGGACCCGTTCGAAGGCTCGCCGATTGCCTGCATCGGTGAGTTCGTCGGTCTCGCAGAGCTCTTCGAGACTTCGGACCTGATGTTCGAGCGCCAGCCAGTGTCCGATCCACTCGGCCCAGCGGCTCAGATCCTCGTCTCCGATGGAGGAGGAGGCGAGTCGCCCCATCGTGCGGCCTCGGTGGAGAATCGGCATGTTCGACCTCGGATCCTCTTCGGAGCCATCCTCGGGTTCGAGGAGATGAACATCCTGAGTGCCGAGGTGCGATCGGATCATGGCGAGGCACATCGATCGAAGCGTGCCGTCATCCGCCATGACGCTCTCGACCAGATCGACATCACCGAGGTTCTCCTCCACGGGCTCGAGGATCGGCGGGTCGAGAGTCATCGAAGGAGGATCCGGTTCGTCTTCAAGGATCGCCGGCGGGGTCCGCGGCAACCCGGCCGGGACCGAGTTGGGGATCGAATCCTCTGGGGTCGGCGAGTCGGCCGGTTCGGTGGCCTGCGAGCTTGATTCTCCGGACGGACGCGTTTCCGCGGAGCTGGCCCGGCCTCCGAGCGCCTCGAGGAGTCGGGTCGGCGTGGTGGGCATCTCGATCGCGTCGTCGAAGCCGGCGGCGAGGGCGGTGTCGATGGCGTCCTGACGCCCGGCGGGGACGAGCAGAACGAGTCGAACCCGACCATCGACGATCCGGAACGCCTCGACGATTCGACTCGCGGCGTAGTCCGGGATCGTGATCGGGACGAGCACGGTGTGGACTCCCTCGTTCGCCCGGCACAGGCCGACCATCGCGACGGCTTCGTAGACGTCGTCGACGATCTCGGCATGATCGGGTGCGATCTCACGGATCAGGTCGAGAGTGTTGAAGCGTTCGATTCCACCATGGACCACGAGGATTCGCTCGGCGTTCCCGCGGTAGACCTCCGACTGGATGGGTGCTGATCCGGTCATGAGGTTCGGGGCCCTCCGGAGAGTCCGAACGCCGGCGGGGCATCCGGGTCATCGTCATCGGTGCCTTCGAAGAGATCGAGGATGTCTCGCATTTCCTCGTCCGAGAGCGTCGTCACCTCGGGCGATTCGAGTGGGGTGGAAGGGGCGGTCGCTTCATCGGGTTCATACGACTCTGCCGGGTCGAGGCTCTCGGCCGTGGTCTCCGGCGCCGACTCGTGTTGGCCGGCGTGGACCTCGATCGCCACGCGTTCCGTACAGACCCAGATGCTGACTCTCGGCATGATCTGGCGAATGGTCTGGAAGAGCGGGGAGAGATCCCGCCAGACGTCTCGGTTGACCACGACCAGAACGGTCCGTTCGTCGGTATCGGGTGACCATTCAGCACGCATCTCCCGGCTTCGTTCCAGCGTGGAGAGCCTGGCCACCGCCAGAAGCGGATGTTCCGCTCGATCGACGGTGGATGCCGGTTGTTTGAGCAGATTCAGAAGCTGCTGAGGAGGGTGTTCGCCGGGGGAGATCAACATCACGCATCGCACCAGCGAAGCGTCGTCGTCGATCGGTCTGGCGGAAGCATCTGGCACCTCGGAGTCTCCCGACTTCAAGTCTAGCACCGGGTTCTCGGGATGCTGATCGAAGTTGGAAACGGAGCCACGAGGGCGAGAAATTCCGGGAATATCGGAATGATGGTTCGAGCGAGGAGACTCATCCCGTGCACCGTGCGGGCGGCTTCGCCGAGGAAGCAGATTCCAGTCGATGGCGTTCTTGTCTCGGCTCACGACGCCATCTCCTTGCGGCAGGCGTCCAGAAGCGAGCGAAAGACCTCTGGGCCGGTCCGTGGATCGGTGGATCTCTCGGGGTGCCATTGAACACCCAGCAGGAACGGGCGATCGGTCGATTCGATGGCTTCGATGACGCCGTCGGGCGCTTCGCCGACGACCTTCAATCGGCCGGGATCCTCGAGCGCCTGGACATGGTGGCTGTGTACTCGTCCGGTGAAGCGAGCTCCCGTGACCTCATGGATCGCACCGTCACGGTGCTGGTCCGCGGTCTCGAGGTCGTCGGGGAGGTACTGATTCAAACGGCCGCCCGCATGGAGGCCGAGCATCTGCATCCCGAGGCAGATGCCCAGGACCGGGATCTCGGGATGGGATCGTTCGAGGGCATCGAGAAGCTCGAGTTCGAAGGCCTGGCGAATCGGATCGATGAGCGTGGCCTTGGGGTGAACGGGTTCGCCGAAGTTCGTGGTGTCGGGATCGTCGCCGCCGCTGAAGATCACACCGTCGAGGTGAGGCAACACGGATGCAGCCGACCCCGGGAGCGGAAAGAGGGGGATCGCGATCCCCCCGCATTCGGCGATCGATCGCGCGTATCCACCTCGAAGGCGGGCCTGGTCCTCCACGAGGTCGGCGGTCACCCCGATGAGCGGAAGATCGTGGTCGGTTCGTGTGATGCGTGGGACTCCAAAATCAGGGCCGGAGCAGGGCGACAAGCCTCGGCGTGTACCGGATGCAACTGATCTTGGAGTGGGGTCGAATCGTGATTCGCCCCCGGTATCCTGCCTCTTTTCCCGTGGGAATGCAAGGAAACTTGTTGAAGTGGGGGGTTTTCGCTAGGCTACTCCGTTCGTCGCCGCCACGGGGCCGGACCCGTTGCGGCTGTCTTCAGCGGGCCCTCTCCTCTGGGAAGGCCACGGACATCCAAGGCAACAGGCCGGGAATCCCCGACCTCACCGGAATAGATCACATGAGCCAGTTTCAAGCAGCCCCCACGATCCCCCTCAAGACCGGAACCGACGGAAAAGAGTACGTCGACTACAAGTCGGTCGAGGATCTTCGCCGAATGATGACGCCCAACGGGAAGATCTACACCCGCAAGCGTCTGGATGCATCCGCTCGGGAGCAGCGACGAGTGGCCCAGGCCATCAAGCGAGCTCGCTACATGGCATTGCTTCCCTACACCAGCGCCACGCTCTGAGCATCGGAAAGCGGTCTCGACGCTCTGATCCTTCCGACGAGGTGGATCAGGGGTCGAACGTTCTCGAGCGCCCGGCTCCGGATTGGAAACTCATTCGGATCGACGAGAGGAGGCGTCAAGCCGCCTCTCTTCTTCCGTGCGCACCGAGGTGAACCCCGGTCGTCAAGCGTTCTGATCCGCTCGTGGTCCGCGGAGTCGGCGGAACATTCGAGCGATCAAGTCTCCGGTGAGTCGAGGAAGGCCGAGTGACCAGGTCCAGGCGAGCCTGGTCCAAAGGCGGGATCTGAGGCGTCGAAGCCCTGGATCGAGCGGGTCCTCGGCCAGTCCGCGCTTCGCCCAGATGAAGGCCGACATGAAGCGACCCTCCTCCATGGCGGCGACGGAGAGGTTGTGCATGCTGCGGAGGCATCTGGGGTCCATTCGCAGTACACGGCGAGAGATCGTGATGCCGCCGGCCGTGTCTCCCACCCGATATCGGGCCACCGCCAGACGGCGGAGTACCGGGAGGTCTTCCGGTTGTTCGGCCGCGAGTCGTTCGAAGAGAGTCAACGCACTCCTCGTCGAATCGACCTTGAGAAGAAGGTCGGCGAGATGGAAGGTCTCCTCGAAGGGCTCTTCCGGCTGAAGTCTGTCGACCGCTTCCTCAAGTTGGATTCTGGCCCGATCGACCTCCCCGCATCCGAGGAGTGCTTCGGCGAGCCGCCGACGAATGAACGGCATGTCCGGATCGAGGCGACGAGCGATCTCGAATTCGACTCGGGCCTCGTCGAATCGTCCGAGCGAGAGGGCGGTCAAGCCGAGTTCCCAGTGTGCCTCGAGGTGTGCGGGCTCGATTTCCAGGACTCGCCGGAAACGATCGACCGCTTCGGGGTGTCGATTCAGTCGGACGAGGATTCGCCCGCAGGCGAGCAGCGAATCGATCGACGCGGGGTTCTCTCGGAGTTCCGCCATGTGGAGTTGGAGGGCCCGTTCAGGCCTTCCGGTGGCGGTGAGGATCGAAGCGATGCGGGCGCGGAGCCGCGGCATGCTCGGGGCCTGTCGCATGGCTTCGCGATAGCACCAGCTGGCTCGATCGAACTCGTTCTTATCCGCCTGAAGGTCGCCCATGGCCACCAGGCAGGAGGGCATCTCTTCGAAGGTCTGTTGCGCGAGGAAGTACGCGAGCTCGGCGTCCTCGAATCGATCGAGTCGATGAAGGGCCGCGATTCTGACGGCGTGGACCTGCTCCTCGGCGTCGGGGAACTCGATCGCTCGCTCGGCATGATTCAGTGCTTCTTCGGCACGGTCCAGACGGAGAGAAAGCTCCGCCGAAGATGCCAACGGTCGAACATCCTCCGGGAGAAGCACGGTCGCCTGTCGCATCGACGCGAGCGACTCTTCCAACCGACCGACCGATTCGAGGACCATGGCGAGCGCGGCATGCCATTCCCCGCGAACCGGATCGATCTCGATCGCACGTCGGATCTCCGCCTCGGCTTCGGCCCCTCGACCGCGTGCCAGGAGCAGTTCCGCACGTTCGGCATGTTCTTCGGCGTGGTGCCAGTCGCCCATGGATTGATCTCGGAAAGGAGCGGGAGCCGGAGCGGGAGAACGGTCGATGACAGGGATAGACTACGAGGAATCATATGCCGATTTCGGATACGTCCCGCTGCGGGGTCCGAGAACCGGAATCGGATTCCGATGAGGGGTTGGAAGATGTGGATTTCTGGAGCCTCCGGTGGGGAGGCGTCTTCCCGACGTTCGAATTCTGATGGTGGATGTATCGACGGAATGCCCTCTGGACACCCAATTGCGGCTCCTTGGCGCGGAATCAGCGGATTCCTCGCGCCCTCTCCCCGAAGAATCTCGCTGGTCACGGTGATCGGCATGGTTCTGGGTGGAAACCTCACGTGCACCGCGACCTCGAAGCCGACCGAACTGGCCCGCTCGACGACCACCTCGCCACTCGACGAGGACGTCGCGTACCTGGTGACCATTCTGGAAAACACCGCGGTTCCTCGTGAACTTCGCGTCGGTGCGGCCAATCGGCTTTCCGGCCTCGGTTCGCCGGAGGCTGCCGACGCGATCGGCGAAGCGCTGGAGACCGGATCGGAAGTCACCCGCCGGATCATCGTCGAGGGAATTCGAGGGAGCGGCCGGACGACGGAACGGGTCGTGAATCGTGTGTGCTCGGCCGCCATCGACGGCCTGATCTCCCTCGACGACGCGTCGTTCATCATTGGAAGGTCCGGAGCGGTCGCCATCGAGGATGTCGTGCTGCGGCTCGCCACCGAATCCGATCCGAAGAAGCGAGCCGTGGTGTTCGAACTTCTGGGGCGCATCGCCGATCCGCAGGCGGCGCGTTCGCTCGTCGAGTTGATGCAGGAGAGCGGTGACCAGGCCGAGGATTCGACGGCCATCGATGCCGCTCTTCGCCGCTGGTCCGACACCACGTCATCGCGATCGGCCGAAGGCTGGCGGTCGTGGTGGTCCAGGATGAACATCGACGGCAGCGCTTCGCAGGCGCTCGGCCAGTTGGTCGAACGGATCGAACGTGAGAGTCAGCGAGCGAACGATGCGGAGGCTCGCGCCGATGGGCTTGCGGCACGGCTCGCGGAGCTCCATGCCAGAACGCTCGCCATTCTCGACGAGGGCGAGCGGGATGTCCGGATCCTGGCCTTGCTGGTCGATGAGGAGATGATGCTTCGAGCGGTTGCGATCGGGCAGGTCGAACGAATGCTGCGTAACGGTCGGATTCTGCCGGACGAGATTCGCGGAGCCTTGTCGCTTCGGCTCGACGACGTCGATCCGACGATCCGCATCACCGCCGGGCGGGTCCTCGATACCGCCGGGGGCGAGGATTTCGCGGCGAAGCTCGTGGAATCGCTCGCGGACGAAGATGATCCCCAGGTGCTGGCCGCGGGTCTCGAACTTCTCGGAAACCGCCCTCAACCCGAGGTCGTCCCCTTTGCGACCAGGATGCTCGGGCATGAAGATTCGGAGGTCGCTCGGTTCAGCGCTCGCGCCGTTGGTGCGGTCGCGATGGCCGGGTTGGTGACCGAGGATCAACTCGTGGCGGTTCGTGCGGCGATCCCGCCACGAGAGTCGTTCATCAACCGCGAAATCGCTCGCCTTGCGGTTCTCGCCGCCCAGGACCCATCGAGTCCGGAGGTCGTCGATCTCCTCGAAGTCGAGGACGTCCAGGTGCGACGGGGTGCGGCGGAGGGTTTCAGAGCTCGCGGTCATCGAGAGGTTCTGCTCGCTCGTGCGACGACTCCGGAAGTGCGTCGAATCGCCTGGCAGGCCTGGGCCGAGCCGCCATTCATGGTTGCGAATCTCGAGGCGATCATGGAGCTTCGACCGGATGCGGAGGTCGACGAGTCGGATCTCGCGACGTGGCAATCGGCGGTGTCCCGGATATTCGAAGGGGTTCCGGCCGGAGATGTGGTCAGGCTCGATTCGATACTCGGCGATGATCCCGTCCAATTCGAAGCTCGGCGAAGCGCGCTGGCGCGAGCGGCCGTCGCTCCGGAGATCTCCCGGGAAAAACGCCTGGCGGCGGCGCGGCGACTGGCCCGCCGGTTGATCGCGACCGGAAGACCGATTGAAGCCGCGACGGAGTTGAGGTTGCTTGGTGCCACCGCGGACTCGCCTCTGGGTGATGACCTCTTCGAGTCGCTGCTCCGAGCGGAGGCCTGGAAGGATGCGGCGGAAGTCCGCCCCGATCCCGAAGCCTGGGTCAGGTTTCTCGAGGGTCGGATCGTCGCGGAGCCCGCGGTCGCGAGAATGCTGCTTGCCGAGATCGATCGACGATTCACGGACCGACTCCAGGAGCCTCAGATGGTGACGGTGGAAGCCGCCCGGGGCGTGCTCGTGGACGCCGAGGCCGGCTCGGAGGATGAACCGGTCGCCGGGGACGCCTGAATCGAGGTTCGGCAGCCGCTTCGGTCCGCCAGCCTCCGGTAGAATTTCCGATCCGCTTGATCACGTGCAGCTCCGTCGTGGGTGAATTTCACGACGTCGTGCGTGAAGCATCGCTCGCAATGTTTCGTCCTTCCGTCGTCATTCATCGACACACACAGGAGTCAGACCATGCCTTCCGCCAAGAAGGGTGCTGCCAGAAGAAGATCGAGTCGCCCGAGGATCGAACGGGACACGATGGGAGAGATGTCCGTCCCGGGCGACGCCCTGTACGGAGCGAGCACCCAGCGTGCGGTGCTGAACTTTCCAGTCTCGGGCCGACCGGTTCCCGCGGAGGTGATCGATGCCTTCGCCGATCTGAAGCGTGCGTGTGCGGATGTGAACGGAGATCTCGGCGTCATTCCGCGCAAGATCGCTCGAAGCGTGATGTCCGCCTGCGACGAACTTCAGAAAGGGCTCGATGGCGAGGGAGATCAGGACGCCGGATGGTGGATGGGGCAGTTCCCCGTCGATGTCTACCAGACCGGCTCCGGTACCAGCACGAACATGAACGTCAACGAGGTCCTCGCCAATCTGAGCGCCCTCGCCGCGGGAAAGAAGCTGGGAAGTCGTGATCCGGTCCACCCGAACGATCACGTCAATCAGGGGCAGAGCAGCAACGACACGTTCCCCACGGCGATGCAGATCGCCGGGGCGGTGGTCATTCGCACGACGTTGATTCCCTCGCTCCAACGCCTCGCCCGGGGGCTTCGGAAGAAGGCGAGAAAATGGGATCGAGTGGTGAAGACGGGCCGAACGCATCTTCAGGACGCGACGCCGATGCGGGTCGGTCAGGAGTTCTCCGGATTCGCCGCTCAGATCGAATATGGCGTGGTGCGTGCGGAACGAGCGATGAAGCGGCTTGCCGAGAACCTTCCGATCGGTGGTACCGCGGTGGGGACCGGAATCAACACGCATCATGAATTCGGACGCCGGGTGGCGGCGTCCCTGAAGAAGCGTCATCGGATCGACTTCGCCGAAGCGGCGAATCACTTCGAAGCTCAGGCGACCCGGGACTGTGTGGTGGAAGCCTCCGGCGAACTGCGCACCATCGCGGTGAGTCTCTCGAAGATCGCCAACGACATTCGATGGCTGGGGTCGGGGCCTCGATGCGGACTCGGTGAACTCGTGCTGCCGGCGACTCAACCCGGGTCCTCGATCATGCCGGGCAAGGTGAATCCCGTCATCTGCGAGAGCGTGATGCAGGCCGCGTGCCAGGTGGTCGGCCACGACGCCGCGATCTCCCTGGGTGGATTCGGTGGTACCGGTTCACTGCTTCAACTCAATGTGGCGATGCCGATGATGGCATGGTCGATGATCGACTCGATCAAGCTTCTCTCCGGTGCCGCTCAGGTGCTCCAGGACAAGTGCATCGAGGATCTCGAACTCGATCACGCCGTCACCGGGGGATATGTGGAACGGAGCCTCATGATGGGTACTTCGTTGGCGCCGGTGATCGGGTACGAGCAGGCGGCCAAGCTCGCCAAGGAAGCTCATGCACGAGGCCTCACCATCCGGGAGATGGCGATCGAATCGAAGATCCTCGACGCCGAGGCCTTGAACGAACTCCTTGATCCGGGGTCCATGACCGAGCCGGCGGGACGCAAGGTTCCGGCCGGCAAGAAGGGAAAGAGGAAGGGCGGATGACCAGCGGCCAGCCGATTCAGGATTCCGGGCTCGACCCCGAACTCGTTGATGTCGAGATGCATCTCGTTTCTCCCACGCAACCGGTGACGGGCGTCGTGACGGCGAACGAGATCTGTCTGCGAGGGAAGTCCGCGAGTTTCGTCCGGCACGTCTGTGTGGATGTGAGCGGGACGCCGTTGGAGGGCGCCTTTCGCGCCGGGCAGAGTTTCGGCATCATTCCACCCGGAGTGACCGAGCACGGCAAGCCGCACAAGGTCCGGCTCTACTCGATCGCCTCGCCGACCTGCGGCGAGGATGGGCGAGGGCGGGTGCTGTCGACCACCTGCAAGCGACTGATCGACGAGTACTCGCCGCAGTCGGCTTCGGACGATGATCGGCCGGGCCTTCATCTCGGGGTCTGCTCCAATCACGTCTGCGACCTGGAGCCCGGAGCGGAAGTTCAGATCACGGGACCGGCAGGCAAGCGATTCGTGCTTCCGAAATCACCGGAACGTCATGACTACCTCTTCCTCGCGACCGGAACCGGGATCGCGCCGTTCCGTGGGATGGTCAAGGACCTTCTGGAGGGGCCGGACGGCCCGTGCGAGAGCGACATTCACCTGGTGATGGGGGCGCCGTACACGAGCGACCTCCTCTACGACGATTACTTCCGCGAAATCGCCGAGCGACATCCCAACTTCCACTATCACACGGTGATCAGTCGCGAGCTCCTTCCCGATGGTCGGGCGCAGGGATACATCCATCACTATCTGGATCGT
>JABABZ010000007.1:0-5466 GCA_014237965.1 Phycisphaerales bacterium
TCGCGACCAGAACCGCAAGGCAGGCGGGCTCGACGGATCTTCTCAGGAGCGTGGGCGCTGGGGGGGGCATGCCGCAGAGACTACCGAAAACTCGCGGCGAGACCCGGACGATCTCCCGATGGGTGAATGGGAATCACGCGGTCTTCGAGGCGCTCGGAATTCCCAGGTTCTCCTTGACCGAAGGGCAGATCGTCCGGTCGATGCCGTCCTGCCCTCGAATCGTCGGATGTCGATCAGGATCCAGCATGAAGCGGCCGTCGACTCGGAATCTGTAGAGATCGCAGATCAGTCCCGGGTGCAGCCGAATCGCCCACTCATCTCCGGGACCTCGACGCATGGCGAGCGTGCGTTCCCGGTGCCCGTTGAAGTCCGCCGTGAACTCGACGAGTTCGGCGTCGGGTGCGTGGATCGAGAAGATCATGCCCCCTTGAGAATCCGTGCGGATCATGGGGCTTCCTCCCGGGAGCAGAGCATCACCGGGGTGGTCGATCGGCAGCGGGTCCGTCCGCGCCGATAGCATGGAGCGACGTTCGCCCGAATCCTCATGAGAAGAATCCCCGAAATCTCGACCATGCTGGTTCCCCCGGCCTCCTTGACCGTTTCGGCTGATGGCCGACGACGAATGACCCGTTCCTGGAGGAGTCGGTCGGATTCCATCCTGCGCGGCCGGTCATTCCGGGAGGGAGGGTCAGACGGGCTCCGCCGTCACCGATTCCCGAGTGTCTTGATCTGGTTGTGCGGACTCGCGGTCGTGCTCGGCGGGAATCGGGGACTCGCCGCTCCCGACGAGGCGTCTGAACTGACGACCGGAGCGGTCTCTCCAACCGCGATTCGAGGGGTCGACGTGCTCGTCCCGCTTCGGATCCCGAACCGTCCGATCGCCTGGCCGACGAAGGTGCCGGCGAAGGTCGATGGATCGAGCGTCGAGGCCGATGTGGTCTGGATCGTCAACCGCCTGGTGGAGGATCCCTCCTGGACGTCACCCCGAACCGCCGTCGAGATCATGCAGATGCCGGTCGGTCCGATGGAACCGCTTCCGGGAGTCCCAGTGGCGCTCCTGCCCGTTCCGGAAGATGCCGACGGCGTCATTTCGATGCTCGGGACGACCTGGTCACCGATCTGGTTGGATGCGCCGGCCGAGCGGTCCTCCGATCGGCCGCTCGTTCCCAGTCGTGGTCCCGACGCCGACCCGGTGCTCGACGATCCCCTGGAGTGGTTTCGATGGCGACTTCTGGCGGATCTGCTGGATGCGCGGCCGCCCGAGTCGCGACTTCCAGACGGTCTCTCGGTCCGGCTCGCGGAAGCCATCGCAGCGGAGTGGCGTTGCGCCATCCGCCGAGTGGCGAGCAGCAGCCCGGGCGCTGCCAGTGAAATCGCGGAGCGGCTCACGGCAGCGGTCGGAGATCCTGCACGCCCCGCAGACGGCCGAATGATCGCGGCGTGGCCGACCGATCAACGAGGGCTTGCCGGGTTGCGATCGCTTCTGCTTGATCCGGCGCGCACGCCGGCCGAGGCGATGCAGGCCGGGCTTGCATGGTTGGATGCCAGACCGTCTTTCCTGGCGGTCGAGATGTCGGCGGGCGGAGACCGAATCGAGATCGACCTCATCAACCCGACCGGCGGTGAGTTGGTGATTCTGGCAGCCTGGGAGTCCGAGCCGGCCGAGATCGCCTTGATTGCGCCGCCGAATTCGATCTCCCGTCACGAGATCGACCGCCCTGACCTCGGCGAAGGCGCTCTTCCTGTGGACGAGGTGCTCGATCTGAGACACGAGGGTCGGTCCGTTCGGCTTCCCTTCGGACCGAGGGCGATTCCAGTCCGACCACCGGGCGCTTCCTTCGGCACGTTCATCCTTCCTCGAACGCTCGCGAGCGTCGATGGAGGGTTCGTGCAGGCGACGGCGCCGCTGAATTCCACACAGGCCGTCTTGCGTCGTCGGAACGGACGGTGGGAGATCTTCATCGAGGCCCGGCACCTCGTCGGGTCGAGGGGCGATGATCGACTCTTCGTGCAGGTCGGTGATCGACGCCGGCCGGCCGGAGTCATCCAAGTGGATTCAGGCGGTGATTGGAAGCGACTTGCGGGGGTGGCTGACCCTTCACTCACGGTCGAAGTCCGCTCGTTCCCGGATCGCTGGAGGTGTTCGGTGTTTCTTCCCGAGGCCTGGTTGGTGGATGCGATCTCCGGGGGAGGCCGAGGAAGCGTGTTGGTGGGGATCCGCCGTGACGGGCCGGGCGCCTTTCGGCAGCATGCCGGCATCTCGGTCCCGGTCTGGCGTCGGGACATCATTCCGCTCGCGTTCAGCATCAACGACTGGAACCACGCACCGAGCGTGATTCCGACCGATCCTTAGTTCGTCGAGGATCGGGGCTTCTCAGGCATCGAAACCCTCGAACCCGGGATGGCGATCCGCCCTTCCGGCGGCCTCCGGATACACTCGGGCCAATGCCCGACTCCACCGACGCCCAGTCAGCATCCACGTCTCGTCGCCCGCGACGGACCGCGTTGTTGAATCAGAAGGGCGGGGTCGGAAAGACCACGACGAGTTGCAATCTGGCGGCCGGAATCAGCGAGGAGGGGCGAAGAGTTCTGGCGATCGATCTCGATCCTCAGGCTCATCTCTCGCTGCATCTCGGTGTCGATGGTGAGACGGTCGGAACCACGGTCTACGATCTCATGGTCGATCCCGACGCGGACATCGATGACGCGATGGTTCAGGTCCGTGAGAAGCTCTGGATCATCCCCGCGTCCGTGGATCTCGCCGCGGCGGAATCCGAACTCGCAGGTCTTCCGGAACGCAACGACCTTCTTCGGCGCCGGCTGGAGCCGGTTCTCGATCGTTTCGACTACATCATCCTCGACTGTCCCCCCAGCCTCGGGCTGCTGACGCTCAACGCGCTCGCGGCCGTGGATGAAGTGATCGTTCCGATGCAGGCGCACTTCCTCGCGCTCCAGGGTGTCGGCCAGCTTCTCAAGACGGTCGGGTTGGTCTCCGCGCAGGTCAATCCTTCGTTGAAGGTCGGGGGCATCGTGCTCTGCATGCACGAGACCCAGAGCATGCATGGTCGCGAAGTGGTCGGAGAAATCGATTCCTTCCTCGCCGAAGCCAAGGGAAGCGGCGTTCCCTGGGATGGCGCCACGGTGTTGCGGCCGGCCATTCGTCGCAACATCAAGCTGGCCGAGGCTCCGAGTTTCGGGCAGTCGATCTTCGACTACGCGCCCTGGTGTCCGGGAGCGATCGACTATCGAAAACTCGCTCAGCGGTTCATCGCGAGTTGGGAACGAGGGGCTGAAGG
The DNA here is from genome assembly GCA_014237965.1 of Phycisphaerales bacterium. Classification (GTDB taxonomy): domain Bacteria; phylum Planctomycetota; class Phycisphaerae; order Phycisphaerales; family SM1A02; genus UBA12014. The sequence continues at coordinate 3,297 of JABABZ010000007.1, forward strand.
CTCCACGGTCGAGACGAAGTCCGGCCCCGAAAAAGCCGAGGAGCCATCGCGGACGATCGTCGACCCGCCGGCGAAGAGCCCGACGACGGCCGAGCCCAGAACTTCAGACGCCGATTCATGACGATCGACTCGAAGGTCCCCGATTCCCATCCTCTCGTACCGATGCCGATCGGATCGCCGGGATGGTGGTCGCTCCGTTGGCGCCGAGGAATGGCCGTTCTCTCGATTCTGGTGCTGCTGGCGGGCACCCATTACCCGAGACTCGTGATCGGCGCCCCGGGTGACGGGCCCGACAAGTTGCTGCACTTCCTCGCGTTCGCCGCGGTCACGGTCATGGTGCGGATCTCGGGAATCGCGTCGACGAAGACGATCGCGGTGCTCATGATGTTCGCGCTGGCGATCTTCGATGAAGTGACGCAGCAGATCCCGGGATTGGGCCGGAGTTTCGATTCACTCGATCTGGTCGCGGATGCGTGCGGGATTCTCGTGGCGGCGTCGTGGATCGCCGCCTTGAGCCCGTCTCGGACCGCTCCGGACTGGTTCAAGGCGCGAGAGCGGCGAACCCTGGCCAGCTTCCGGCTGCTGCTCGCAACGGCGAACAACTGGCTCCAACTCGGAGTTGCGACGGCGCTCGGGGCGATGATCGGCGGAACGCTGCTGGGTGTGGTGGGCCGGAATCCCGTGATCGGTCCGGTGACCATGGTGGTGGTCGGTGCGGCTGCGGGTTCGATCGCCGGGCTCACGGCGGCACTCGAGGCGGGACGTCGTCATGCCGATGCCCGTGTTCGACGCGAGGAGCGATGTCTTCATTGTCTGGTCGTCGAGGCGGAAGATCCGTGCGTCTGTTGTGGCACGATCGCCGAAACCGCGATCGATCGGGTGATTCCTGCCAGACGGTCGGCGTTCATCGCCACCGGATGGTCGATCGTGGCCGCGGCGGGGATCGCGTTCCTCTATCTCCTCGCTCTCAATCTCTCACCGGTGTTCCCGGTGGTCGGTTCGATGCTTCGGCGGTACGACGCGCTCGGAATCAACTTCGAGATGATGGTGGATGCGACCATTCTTGGATTCGTCGGCGCCTTCGTGGTCCATCGGTCTCGACGTCGGCTCGCCCGGGTCGCCTCGCGACTGGGTATCGAGTGCCTTCGCTGTCGACAGGATCTTCGGGGGCTTTCCATCTCCGACGGCGTCGGACGATGCCCGGAGTGCGGGGAGGAGTTCATTTTGGATCCTCTCCCCGTTGGGATTGCAGAGAAGTCCCGCAGCGAGGAACATGGAGAGGAATGAATCTTCCGTCCCTTCGATCTTCCATCGGCTCCTTCGCCGGATTCGTCCTCCTCGCCGGTTGTGCGACCAAGGATGCCTTCGTCCTGGACAGTGATCTTCCCGTACCGGCCGACACGGTGGCACGGGTCACGACCGATGTGGAGCGGGACCGAGGTCGACTCGTCCGGGTGAATACGGTCTTCGCAGGCTCCGTCGACGATCCGACCCGGAGGCTTGAAACACTCGAGACACGATTCAAGACCGTCGGATGGGTCTCTCTCGGGACGACCGCGACCGGATCGACCGCCGTTTGTTTCTTCACGAAGAGCGGGCGAAGCTGTCAGGTGCGGGTGGTTCGGAACGAACTTGATCCCGCGATGAGTCGCATCGCCTATCGCCTGGTTCCGGTCGCTCCGGAGCGTGATGGAACGGAAGACCCCGGGCCGCCGGCAACCTCCGCCGAGCCTGCTCGCGATGGCTGACTCGACCTCGAAGTCCGACGCTCGTGGATTCGAACGGCACGCGTTGACCGTGACCGTGCTCACCGTGCTCAGCCGATTCGGGGGTCTCGCCAGGGAAGCATGCTTCGGCCGGCTCATCGGAGTATCCGATGCGGCGAGTGCCTTCGGCTTCGCATTCCTGGTTCCCAATCTCTTTCGCCGCCTCTTCGGCGAGGGCGCGTTGAGCGCGGCACTGGTGCCGGAGCAGACTCGTCTCGAGGAAAAGGATCCGCAGGCGGCAAGTCGCCTCGCGGCACTGATCCTCGCCCGGATCGGTCTCTTTCTCGCCGCCGTCGCGGTGGCGGGCGAATTGATCATCGCCTTCATCCCCTCTTCGGGCGACGATCTCGGCCTCGAATTGCTGGCCATCACGATTCCGTACATGCCTCTGGTGTGCCTGACGG
>JABABZ010000007.1:5476-35953 GCA_014237965.1 Phycisphaerales bacterium
GGTGGCGGGTGCCGTTCTACAGGTTCGCGGCCGTTTCGCTCCCGCGGCGGCGGCGCCGATACTTCTGAATCTCTCTCTGGTGGTCGCCGTGTTCATCGCGTGGTGGCGAGGCGACGGCACGGTCGATGGATCGACGATCGGCATCGTCGGATGGGGAGTCGTCTTCGCTGGCGTCGCTCAGGCGATCTGGACGCTCTGGGAGGTTCGTCGGACCAGTCCCGTCGTGGATGCGAACGCACTCGAGGACCGACGAGCGGAGCGGCGGGCCCGGTTCGGTTTTCGCCGCGTGGTGTTCCAGGCGCTTCCGATGATCCTCGGTCTGGGCGTGCTTCAACTGAACACGTTTCTCGACGGACTCATCGCCAGTTGGCCGACGATCGTGGGGCCCACGATTCTCGGGCATCCGTATCCGCTTCAGGACACCGCGATGGCGACGCTCGGTTACGCCCAGCGTCTGTACGAGTTTCCGCTCGGGGTCTTCGGCATCGCGGTGGCGACGGCGATCTTCCCGCAGCTGGCCAGAGAACGGGATGACGCTTCGCGTTTCGCCGCCACGCTTCGTCGGGGACTGCGCCTCGCGATGTTCATCGGCCTCCCCGCGAGTCTCGGTATCGCGGTGGTTCGTCGTTCGTTCGTCGCGACGGTCTACGAGGGGATGGCGTTCGATGCCGGGGACGTCGAAGTCGTGGCCTTCGTGTTGCTGGGATATGCAGTGGCGATCTGGAGCTACTCGATCAATCACATTCTCGTCCGTGCCTTCTATGCACGCCGGGAGCCGATGACGCCGGTCCGGATCGCCATCGGCATGGTGCTGCTCAATCTCACGCTGAACCTGACTCTGGTCTTCACCACGCCGCTCGGAGTGGCGGGGTTGGCCTGGAGCACCGCGGTTTGCGCGATCATCCAATCGGTGATTCTCGGTCGGGTCCTCGCGTCTCGCTCCGGGGTGCTGGCGGATCGCCTGGTGGTCGGAAGCGTCCTGAAGACCGTGGTCTGCACCGCCACGATGCTCGTCGCGGTGGTGATCGCGATGAACATGATTCCGTTCTCGATGATCAAAGACACCTGGGTCTCCGCGTTCGTGGAACTCTCCAGTCTCGCGCTGATCGGCGGGGCGGTGTTCATCGTGACGGCCCGAGGGCTCGGCATGCCGGAGCTCGGTTGGGCGTTGGGGCGGGATGTCGCCGTCGAGTGAGGGCCGACTCGCGTCGGCTCAGCCGACCGCGACTTCCGGGGCCAGTGACCACTTCGAACCCTCGCGGTGCACGCGTCGATACAGCGTGTCACGCTCGACCGCCTCGTAGCCGGCGTCCGTCGCGGCGCGGCGGAGATCCGTGGTGGTCGTCTCCTGATGCGTGGTCGCGCCGTCGAGGTGGGTGATGTCGTACCAGACGACGGTTCCGTCGAGATCGTTGGCACCGGCATCGAGCATGAGTTCGGCCATGCCGAGGGTCTGCATGATCCAGAACGCCTTCGCATGCGGAACGTTGTCGAGCATGAGTCTGGCGATCGCGAGGGTCCGGAGGTTCTCGAGCCCCGACGGACCGGGAAGTCGCTCCAGTCCGCTGCCATCCGGGAAGAACGGCAGCGGAATGATGGTCTGGAAGTATCCGGTCTCGAGGCCGGCCTGTCCGGGCATGGGAAGTCGATGGTTCGGGTAGGACTCCGCCGGTCCGGTGAGCGTCACCTGGTCCGCGTCTCCGGGCGTCGAGATCTGCTGGGTCGAGGCCCAGTCGCGAAGCGTCGCGTCCTGCTGCCGTCGAAGGAGGTCCATGTGGACGAGGCGTTCGGGACGTCCCTCGACGTGTCCGTACAGCATCGTCGCGTTGGTGTTGAGTCCCACTTCGTGCGCGGCCCGGTGAACATCGAGCCACTGGTCGCCGCGGATCTTGCCCTTGAAGGCGGTGTCGTGCGCGCGGTCGTCGAACACTTCGGCTCCGCCACCGGGAAGGGAACCCAGCCCCGCGTCGCGGAGATCACGGAGCACCGACTTCATTCCTTCGTACCCGTCCTTGCCTCGCTTGGAGATGCGTTGGAGGTGGACGATCTCCACGGCGGTGAAGGACTTGAGATGGAGTGTCGGCGCCGCTTCGCGAATCGCGGAGAGCATGGATGTGTAATAGGAGAACTCGAGCCAGGGGTGAAGCCCGCCGACGATGTGGAGTTCGGTCGCCCCGGCCTCCTCCGCCTTGATCGCTTCTTCGGTCACCTGTTCGACGGACATCTCGTAGGCCCCGTCCTGGTCCTTCTTGCGATGGAACGCACAGAAGGAGCAACTCAGGGCGCAGATGTTCGAGTAGTTGATGTGCCGGTTGACGTTGTAGTACGCGACGCGGCCGTGCATTCGCCGTCGCACGAGATCAGCGAGTCGGCAGACGCCGTGGACATCAGGTGTCTCGTAGAGCATCGCGCCGTCATCGAGGGAGAGTCTTCGTCCTTCGATCACCTTCTCGCCGATCGCTTCCAGCGATGGGTCGGTGAAGCGGATCGGAGCGGCGATATTGGCGACGTCATTGATCATGGGGAGTCATTGTAGGCGGATCGGAAGGGGGGTCCACGGGATCGAAGATGCGGTTTGATCGCCCGAGCATTCCGGATTCGACGGGGTTCCCGGACCTCATCGTACGACTGTGAGTCCTTTCCGGCCTTCTCTGGTTCCTTCCTTCGGGAGGAGTCCTCCAGTCGGTGCTCTGGAAGGCCGATTTCACAAGATACGGAGATCACCCCATCCAGCCGACGGCGATCGTTTTCGGCAGGCTCGAGTCGTTGAGGAACAGCGGAACCGCATCATGAACCACGATCAGAACGAACAGCAGTTTCCCATGGACCAGACCGCCGGCGAGCCGGCATCCTCCGACGCTTCAGAGGCCCCTCGTTCCGCGAGCGGGGATGTGCTCTCCTTGATCGAGGACGTCGAACGTCATCTCACGAGGATTCGGGACGTACAGAGCCGGCAGGAGACCGAGTTCGAGGATCTCGCCGAACGTCAGCGAAGAGTCGATCGGGCGGAGAAGGAGTTCGATGACCGTCGCCGCGAGGTGGAGGAGGCTGCCACGTCCCTGGATGCGGCGAGGGAATCCTCGAACGCCGAACGTGCGGAAATCGACGGCCTTCGGTCCGATCTGCAAGGCCGGGAGTCACGGTTCTCCGAAGAGTGCGCGACTTTCGAGAGCTCGAAGCGGGATTTCGAGACCGCCGGCGCCGAGATGGCGACGGAGCGTGCTGCTCTGGAGTCGCGAGACGCGCAGATCGCGGAGCGTGAGCGAACGATCACCGAAGAACGGGAAGCGATGGATGCGCTCCGTGACGAGATCGAGGCTCGAGAGAACGCCTTTGCAGATCGCTCGGCCGCCGCGGATGCCGCCATGTCGCGGGTCGGCGAGTTGGAAGCGGAAGTCGGTCGGTTGTCGGAATCCGTGGAGACTCAGGCCGAGTCCCATCAAGAGGCGATGACCACCGCCGAGGAGACCATCGGCCGCCATCGCACGGCGCTGGAGGCGGTGGGCGCCGAGCTGGAGTCCGCACAGGCCGAGCTTGCAGCGTCCCGCGACGCCGATGAAGCATCCCGCGAGGAACTGGAATCTCTTCGAAGCGCGACAAGCGCCGCCGAAGACGAGACGACACGACTGCAGCAGACGATGTCCGGGCTCGAGGAGAGATGCGCCGAACTCGACGAGGCCAACGCGACCGCGGAGAGATCGCTCGGTGAAGCGACCCGTCGGACGGTGGAACTCGAATCGGAATTTGAAGCAGCGAGTGGAAAGGTCAGGGCGCTCGAGTCGACGATCGAGGAGGATCAGCGACAGCTCGGACTGGCCGGAGAGAAACTGACCGAACTCGCCAAGGCGGTCGCCGAGCAGGCTCCCCGATTGGAACGCGGGACCGCAGCGATCGCGTTGTTGTCGCAGCACCAGGAGACCATCGCGAGACTCGAGTCGAGACTGGCCGAGGACGGGACCGACGCCGCCAACGCGGCGGCGAAGGATCGAGACACCTTTGAAGGGAGAATCGCCGAGCTGGAGTCCGCCTTGGAACGTGCCTCCGCCCAGGGTGCGGACCCCGCAGCACTCGAGGCGGCGCTCGCGGCGGCGCGAGGCCCCCTCGAAGCCCGGATTCACGAACTGGAGTCCGGAGGCGGATTCGATGCCTCCGCGGTCGACGCCGCGGTTGAGGAAGCGACCACGCCTCTGCTCGCGGAGATCGAGCGGCTTCATCAAGACGCGGAATCGAGTGACGGTCCGTCAGTGCCCCGTGATCGATACGAATCGGTGAAGGAGCGATGCCGTCGGGCAGAACGTCGAAGCGACGAACTGGAGACGGCGCTCTCGATGACCAACGACAAGGGCCAGGCTCAGGAGATGGCCAAGCGTCTTCGTGCGAAGGCTGAACGAGTCGGCGATGCCGCTCGGCATCTGGATCTGCGGAAAGCCCGCCTGCTCGCGTTTCGCAAGGCGATTCGGGCGAGGGGTGGGGAGGCTGGGTCGACCCCGGCGTTCCAGGAACTGCAGCGATTGGATGCCCAGCGCAAGGAACTCTCGCAGGTGCGCGAGTTCCTCTCCCGAAGCGAACAGCAGATGATCCGGAGATGGGCTCGGCCGCGATCCGCCGCGATCGTCGGTTGGGTGATGATTCTGGCGGTGTTGTGCTCGGTCGGAAGTTGGTTCGGTGTTCAGGAAATGGTCCCCATCGCCGGAGCCGCAAGCGTGGAGATCCGCGCCACGCCTCGGGATGGCAAGCCGCTCTCGGGATCGAAGGCCGACTCGTGGGCGGAGTGGCATGAAGCGCTTGCGACGGACCCGGCGTTCGTGCAGGTCGTGTCCAAGAGACTCGCGGCCCGTGGAATCGCCCCGTCAGCTGGCGAGCCTGCCGTCGCGACGATGCTGGTGGATGATCTGAGCTTCGAATCCGACGGCCCCGGACGACTTCGACTCGTGCTCTCCGGCATGGATCGACGACTGCTCGCACCGACGCTCGATGCGGTGGCGACGACCATGGCTTCGGAATCGGCGCGACAGGCTCCGCGTCGCGACGACGGGGCGCGGGCCTCGTTGAGCGGCGAACAGAAGGCGAATCCGGACGGTGGATACGCGACGCTGATCGGCGGCGCCATCTCGCCCGACGTGCTCACCTTCACCGGACTGATCGCCGGGGGAGCCCTGATCATGTCCTTGATGATGATCGGACTCGTCTATCTGGCGTTGAGTCGGGCGAAGCGGGTCTTCGAGGAGTCCGAATCCGGCGGCGGCGGCGAATTCGCCACCTGACGTCGGGTCGGGCTCGAAGGACAGGTCCGAGAATTCGAATTGCGACAGCCTGGTGATGGGGGACCGGCGACGGATGCATGGGGTCATCACCGCCCTTCGTCGCTTCCTTTGCGAAGGTCGCGAAAGTCGGGTCTTCCAGCCGTCGATGACCCTTTCAGAGGGTGGCCGAAAGTCGTGCCGAACACCCTCGGAAGGACCTCTTTCATGCATCGAATCGATATTCCCAAGGGCTGGCGGCTGGTTGACGAGCGGGATTCGAGTGAATTCCCGGTTCTGGAGACCGAGTCCGACGACTCGATCCCCTTTCCGGCGCTGGAGATGAATTCGTCGGGGATCGACGTGGAAGAGGTGCTTCGAGCGACCGACGAGGCTTCTCGCCGCATGGAAGTGCTGGCTCGCGAACTCGACTGCCTCGGGCTCTTCGACCAGGGTGATGACGGTCCGCGAGCGGCGTGAGGGAGGCCTCTCAGGCCACCAAATCAAGAAACCGCCTCGAATCCGACGGTTCAGATCGACATTCCGCCGTCCGGTCGTAAAATCGACCGGACGGTGTCTCTTTCTGGGGATCGTCTCACGGCACTTATCGGAGCAGGCAAGTTGCGAGACGGCATCATCAGTAGTTCAGTGAGATGCGTCGGGCTGAGCCCTGGTCGCGGGTCGATCTTCGACTCGGCGGGCGGAGCATCCATCTCCATGGTGTTCGGTCCTCTCATGCTCCTGCTGGTCTCGGTCTTGCTCACCGCCTCGGCTTCCGCCCAGGTACGGGTGATGAACTGGAACGTCGCTCGGTTGAACGGCGATCCGGTCGCGATCCAGGATGTCTTTGCCGCGGCGGCCGCCGACGACCAGCCCGGTTTCACCGTGGCTCCGGCGATCGTGGTGTTGCAGGAAGTGACGTCGTCGTCGAGACCCGTGATCGAGAACATCATTCAGGATGCGATCCCCGGCATCGAATACGCCTCCGCGACCTTCACGGTCGAAAGTTCCGAGAACGGATCGGGTGGAGCGCAGATGCTCCTCTACCGGACGGATCTCTTCGAGGAGATCGAGAGCGGACACCGAGACATCCCGACCGGGGCCGGTCGAAACACCGATCGCTGGCAATTGCGGTTGAACGCCTCGGACGACGCTGCGGGGATCATCTGGGTGTACGGCGGTCATCTCAAGGCGAGCAATTCATCCTCCGACGCGGAGATCCGTCGTCAGGGGGCGGAGGCCATCCGGGCCGACGCCGATTCGCTTCCGAACGGTTCGAACATCATCTATGCCGGCGACTTCAACCTCTACAGCAACAACGAACCGGCGTATGCGGTGTTCCTTTCGTCGGGAAGCGGACAGGCCAACGATCCCTACGGGACCGGTAGCTGGGGTGGAAACGGGAATGCGATCAAGCACACGCAGAGCCCCCGCTTGAACAGCGGACCCCTGGTGGGGGGCGGGATGGACGATCGTTTCGACTTCCAGTTGTTCACGGATGCGTTGATCGACGGCGACGGTTTCTCGCTCATGTCCGAGACGTACCGGTCGCTGGGCAACGATGGAAACCACTACGACATCGCCATCAACACCGGGACGAATTCGTACTATCCATCGCAGATCTCACGATCGAATTCGCTCGCCGATGCGCTCTTCGATGCCAGCGATCACATTCCCGTCTTGACCGATCTGCAGATTCCCGGGCTCCTGTCCTGCGTGCTCGAGGGCTCGCTCGGCCGGGTGGTGAGCGGGGGAAGCGACTCGGTCACGCTGCTCGTCGCCAACGCCCGTTCGGTGGCGACGCCGGATGCTTCGGCGCCGCTCGAGTACGTCGCAAGCGGCGACGGAGTCCTGATCGGCGGTGGGTCGGGCCTCGCACCACTGCTGCCGAGTTTCGACTCGCAGATCTTCTCCCTCGCCGAAGGCATGACCGGGGAATTCGACGCCATCATCGAAGTCGACGCGACCAGTGGAGGTGTGTCGCAGCCTTCCTACGAACTTCAGACCTCGGGCTTCGCGGTTCGACCGGCCGTTCCTTCCTGGAGCGGCGATTCGCTGGTCGTCGAACGGGTCGTAAAGGCCGAAGCACCGGGGGACTCCGGAGTCTTCTTCATCGACGTCCCGGTACACAACCTCGGGTGGGACGCCTTGCAGTCGAGCCTCGATCTCGACGCGGCGAGCGGTCTGGCGAACGGGTTCTTCATCTGGGAAGGCCTCGGAAGCGTGGTCGACGCCAGGGCCGGAACGCTTCGATTCGGTTTCAACACCGATGGTGCCGCTGACGGTCAGCACGTCGCCGACGTCACCATTCAAACGACCGATGAGGACATCCCCGGGGAGACGACTCACTACCTGACGATTCAGCTGCAGGCCACGATCGCAGATGACGACGTGGTTCCCGGAGACTTCAACGGAGATGGCTTTGTGAACGGTGCCGATCTCGGACTCCTGCTCGGCGCCTGGGGCCGGTGTGCGGGTTGTCCTGAGGATCTCACCGAGGATGGTTTCGTGAACGGCGCCGATCTGGGATTGCTTCTGGGATACTGGACCGGTTGAGTCCGGGAACCGAAAAAAGGCATTCCTGAACCCGATTCCCGCCGATTTTCGAGGACTTCCGAGATGTGATCGTCCGGGGGTTGTAGTTTGAGTTGCCCACCCCTCGGGTGGTCCTTTCCCTGTCGGAGTCTTCTCGTGTTCAAAAACCGAAGCATGCTCTCATTGCTGGTCGCCACGCTGTCATGTCATCTTGCCGCCACGGCGATTGCCGATGAACTGGTGGTCGTCGCCGATCGCGACAACACCCTCTTCCAATCGGACTCCGGAGGGCTCTCCTCCGGCTCGGGGCAGCATCTCTACACCGGGCGGGTGAACTTCGCGGAGAACGACAACTGGGAACGGCGAGCGATCCTCCACTTCGATGTTTCGAGCATTCCGGAGGGTTCGAACATTCTCGAGGTCACCATGCGAATGCAGGTCACCCGAACGCCCCCTCAACCGCCGACCAATCTGCTCTTCGAGTTGCACGCATGCTTCGGCGAATGGGGTGAAGGCGGGTCCTCCTCGGGCGGAGGTGCCGGAGCGCCATCTCAGGTGGGTGATGCGACCTGGTACCACAAGATCTATCCGAAGACGAACTGGTCGAATCCGGGCGGTGACTTCACGGCGACGCCCAGCGGAACCACGATCGTGCACGGGAACGGCCCCTACGTGTTCGTTGGCGACGGATTGGCGTCCGACGTGCAGGGATGGGTCGATGGTGAAACGAACTTCGGCTGGATCATGACCGCCGATGTCTCGGAGTTTCGAACGGTTCGACAGATCGCCAGCCGGGAGAATGGAAACGTCTCTCTGCGTCCGACCCTCACCGTGGTCTACGAAGAGGGGTCCGATGACATTCCCGGGGACTTCAACGGTGACGGCCTCGTGAATGGAGCGGATGTCGGACTGCTGCTCGTGGCCTGGGGACCCTGCCCCGGATGTCTCGAGGATCTCGACGGCAACGGCATCGTCAACGGAGCGGACATCGGCCTTCTGCTGGTCAACTGGACCGGGTGAATCCTTCGACCGAATGAAGTGTTGCCGGCCCGGTCCGGTACCCTTCGCATGCAGGAAACCCAACTGGATTTCACTTCACGCCAGATGATGACGATGGAGAAACTCGGAGCTCGCACGGTGTCGATCGATCCGAAATCACGGCTTCCGCATACGGCCATGGTGATGATCATGATCGTCGCCGTGCAGATGATGCCGTCGGGCGTCGCCATCGCCGCGGAATCCGAATACGTCGATGCGGGTCGCGGAGATGTACGAGTGGTTCGTCCGTCGGATTTCGATCCTTCGGAGCCGCTGCCGCTCATCGTGCTTCTGCACGCCTTCGGCTACTCGGCTGAATTCGAGGAGTCGTATCTCCAATTCTCCGATCAGGTCGATTCACAGCGGTTCATCCTCTGCCTTCCGAACGGTCCGCGGAATCTGACTCTTCAGCGATATTGGAATGCGACCGGCGCCTGTTGCGACATCTTTGGACAAGAGTCCGACGACTCGGGATATCTTCGAGGGCTCATCGACGTCATGTCGAGTTCCTATGAAATCGATCCTCGACGCATCCACCTCGTGGGCCACTCCAACGGCGGCTTCATGGCGCATCGGATGATCTGCGACCACCCCGGAGTGTTCGCTGGGATTGCGACGCTTGCCAGCGCGACCTTCAATGATCCGGACGATTGCGTCCTCGGGGAACCGGTGCATGTGCTCCAGGTGCACGGCACGAGCGATCTGGTGATCCTCTACGGCGGCGGCTGTCTGGTCGGTGGGTGCTATCCATCCGCCTCCCAGACGCAGCGGTATGTCGCAGACGACAACGGGTGTGGACGAACGCCTGACGAGACACCCGAACCGATCGACCTCATCTCATCGATTTCCGGTGACGAGACGACGGTGTCGGTGTATGCGGAATCGTGCGATCGAGGTGGGGCGGCCGAACTCTGGACCATTCCCGGGGTCGGACACAATCCTCCCTTCGGCACACGGTTTTCCGAGGAGGTGACCGCCTGGCTGCTGGCACGCCCCCGGCCGGGGATCGAGGGAGATCTGAACGGGGATCAGCGAGTCGACTCCGCCGATCTCGGCCTGCTGCTCGCAGTCTGGGGTTCTTGCGCTGGTTGTGATGCGGACTTCAACGGCGATGACGTCGTCAATGGTTTCGATCTCGGTTTGATCAGCGCCAACTGGTCCCCCTGAATCTCCGCCCGAGGATGATCGGTCCCAGAGGGGCAAGGGTCGAATGGGCGGTCGAGCGGGGAAAGAAACATCCTCTCCAAAACTTGGATGAGTCCGTCGACTTTTCGTGACTCCGGATCCGGCCCGTCGGCGAAGGCCCGGGGAGATCGCGGTGTCGGTTCGCGCTCCTCTTCTCGTGCCAAAGAAACAAGATTCGAGATCCTTCCGATCTCCGGAGCAATGTCATGAACCATCGAGCCACGTTTTCCCTCCTTCTTCTGACCGTGCGGCCTGCTGCTCGCACACTGGGGCGTCGTGGATTGAGCCCAGAGAGAGATCGGAGAACGGTCGGATGATGAACGACGCCCGCCGAAAAGGCGGGCGTCGTTCAAAGGCCGAGGTGGGATTCGAACCCACGAATCACGGATTTGCAATCCGTTCCCTTAGGCCACTTGGGTACTCGGCCGGGGCTCCAAAGTATATCGGATGAACATTGGCAGACCGCCGGTCGGAATCCCCGATTCGCCGCGATTGACCAGACGCCGCTCGCTCGGAGAGCCCGATTCGGCCCGCAGTCCATCCCGGACACGGCGATTCGTCGTAGCATCCGGACATGATCACGACTCGAACCCACCTCTGGCTCTCACTGATCTGCGCCGCTGGTCTGATTCCCGCCGCGGCGGGTTCGCAGGAGTCGCCGACGAATTCGGAAACGCCGGTGGCTTCGGAGGACGCTCCAACCTCACCGCCACCCACGCGGCGAGTCATCATGCCGAGTGATGTGGGCGAGCTTCGCCGGGCGCCGCTGCTCCGCGAGGGCGGCTTCCTCATCAAGGTCGAGGGCGAGATCGAACGCAATGCACGGCTCGGCGTCTACGTCTACTCACCGCTCGCCACCGCGACCGGAGGGATTCGGCGGGAGTTGATCCTCCTGCCGAGCCGCGGGCTCGATGATCTGGTCAGACTCGAATCGGTGCAGTCGACGGCGAAGCGGGGAAATCCGATCGCCGGGGTCTACGAAGTCACCGGAAGAGTGCTGGTGTTTCAAGGCAGGAACTTTCTGCTTCCCGAAGCGATCGTTCCGCTCACCCGCATCGAGAATTCCCCCGACGAGAAGGTCGATTCACCCCCGCAGGCCGATGCGGAGCCGGCGATCGCCCCTGATGCCGCAGCCGATACCGAAGCCGAATCGGAGGAGCGGGACTATGCCGCCGAGATCGACGCACGTCTTCAGGAACGGATCGGCGCCGTGCCGAGGAGTCTCGACGTGCTGGCGGCACCGCCTGCCGAGACGGCATCGCTTCGAGCGGGAACCCGCTTCGTGCAACGCCGAGGCCGCGTGGTCCGGGATCCCGGAAGCGGCATCTGGCGATTCGTGCTCGAGGGTGACGGCCGAAAGGGAGACGCGGTCAGTCTCGACCTGCTGCCCTGCCTGGAGCTTGAACGACTCATTCGTCGCACCAGACAGGCCGGTGTGGGACGGCCCGTTCTTCTCAGCGGCGTGGTCACGATCTTCCAGGGACGGAACTACCTTCTTCCGACGGCGGTTCAGCAGCCCATGGAAGGGCGGAGCATCGGCCCCTGAGGCGATCCGCCGCATCCGGCTGCGAATTCCGGAATCCCGAGGCTGCTATCCTGTGCGGCTCGTTCATCCAAGACACTCGAATCAGGAGATCACCGTGGCCTACCCCCAGGCAACCATCGAAACCAACAAGGGCACCATCACCGTCGAACTCTGGGACGACGTGGCACCCGGGCATGTCAAGAACATGCTCGACCTCGGCGCCGATGGTTTCTACGACGGCCTTGGTTTTCATCGCATCCTCGACAACTTCGTGATTCAGGGCGGCTGCCCGAACACCAAGAAAGACGCCAACGGCATGCCCGGCACGGGCGGTCCCGGCTACAACATCGATGCGGAGTTCAACGATCGGAAGCACGAAGAAGGTGTTCTCTCGATGGCGCGTTCCGGCGACCCCAACAGCGCGGGGAGCCAGTTCTTCATCTGTCTGAGCCGCGGTGGCTGTCAACACCTCGACAACGAGTACACGGCGTTCGGCAAGGTCATCGACGGCATGGACGTGGTCGAAGCGATCGCGAACGTCGAGAAGGACCACAACGGCTTCCCGACCGGCGACATGCCCCGCATGACCGGTGGCATCAAGGCCGTCGCGAACGCCTGACCCACCAACCGTTCGATCGGGCCATCCGATCAACCGACACCCACGAACCGCCCCTTCGAGCGCCCGCGCATTCGAAGGGGCGTTCTTCGTTTTGCGGCGGCGTTTCCGGTCAACGCGTTCGTCGTTCGTCGCTGGTGTCTTCGACCTCGGGTGACCACCACTCGGCGATCCGGCGATCGGATCGGGCGATGCCCGGGTCCTGCGGAGGGGCGGGGACGAGGCTCATGCGGGTGATGACCGGCGGCGCCGTCGGCTTGCCCGCGGCCACATCCTCGATCTCGACGTCGGCGGTCTTCGTGATGGTCTCCGCGCCATCGACGGCATATCCGAAGGCGCAGTACTGACCGTCGAGCCGGGCCGTTCCTTCTCGGGAGAGACAGAAGAAGAACTGGCTCCCCGCACTATCGGGGTGATCGGCCCGCGCCATCGAGATGACGCCGAGGTCGTGGGGGAGTGTGGAATTCTCCATGGGGAGATCCCAGCCCGCGCTGCCCTCGCCGGTACCGCTCGGGTCGCCGCCCTGGATCACGAACCGACGACCGGTGCGGTCGAAGTGGACCACCCGGTGAAACGTGGTGTCGTCGTAGAACCCGTTCTCGGCGAGGTGGCGGAAGTTCCAGGCGGTGTTCGGCGCGGCTTCGGGCGCGAGGGCGACGAGGATCTCCCCGGCATCGGTTTCGACCCGGACGTCCCGATCCGGGTAGATCCGAAATCCGGTCAGGACCGGCGGCTCGCCCGGTTCCCAGTCCGGCGAGAGTTTCATCTTCTCCAGTTCCGCGACGTCTTCTTCGTCTTCGGGGTCGAGCGTGGTGTCGCCGAACCCGATGATGCGGGTGTACCGGGTGTCGGTTCCGGGGCGAAAGTCACGAGTGGTGCGGACCGGGGTCCGGCCGATCATCGGCTGGACGACGAGCGGCGTGCCCGTCGCCATCCCGTCGGCGATCACCTGGACCCGCGCGGTTCGTTCGAGGTCCGCGATCGCGGGGAGCGTCGTGATGAGATCGAATTCGCCGGGCATCCCGCCGTTGGCACTGTCCAGAACCGTTCCGTCCGCATCGATGAGCACCAGGTCGAATCCTCCTTCGGGGGAGACGGTGCGACCTCGAAGGGAGAGCACCACCGGGATGGGCCGACCGATCCGGTTGTAGAGCCGCTTGGGTTGGAGCAGGTCCTGAGCGATGCCGGAGGCCTGGGCGACGGTGACCGGGGCTGGGAGGATCGAGGCGGAACCATCGACCGCATTCGCGAACAGACACCCGAGAAGCAGAATGCCGGAGAGGCGCCGAAGAAGGGACGGGTGGGATCGGTGGGACATCGGGGAGCTCCGGAGACGGTGATCCGGTCGACTTGCACGATGGAAGTCGCCGGGATCCCTAGAATGAGGACCGAATGACGACCGGCCTCACCAGCAACGATATCGCCTCCACCCGACTCATCGTCGGTTTGGAGATCCACGTCGAGTTGTCCACCCGCTCGAAGATGTTCACCAGAGCGGCGAATCCGGCCTGTCCGGAGTTCGAGGATGCCGAGCCGAACACCCTGGTGGACCCGCTGGTGGCCGCCCTGCCCGGCAGCCTTCCGGTCATGAACCGTCGAGCGGTCGAGATGTCCGCGATGGTGGGGATGGCGCTGGGCTGCTCGATCTCCGAGCACTCGAAGTGGGATCGGAAGAACTACGCCTATCCGGATCTGCCCAAGGGCTACCAGATCAGCCAGTACGACCTCCCGTTGTGCTTCGACGGTGCGATCGACGTCCCGTCGGTGAGCGCCGATGCCGATGGCGGCATGCGTCGAATCGGAATCACTCGAGCACATCTCGAGGAGGACACGGGCAAGCTCGGCCATGAACTCCCCGGGGGGGTTCGATATTCCGGAAGTCTGGTGGACCTCAATCGCGCGGGAACACCGTTGCTCGAGATCGTGACCGAGCCGGACTTCGACTGTGCCGAAGACGTGGTGACCTTCGCCCGGGAGCTTCGATCGATCTGCCGATTCCTCGGAGTCACCGAAGGGGTCATGCAGAAGGGCCACATGCGCTTCGAGCCGAACATCAACCTGGTGATCGACACCACCGACGGCCGGGAGTTCCGGACACCGGTGATCGAAATCAAGAACCTCAACAGTTTTCGAGCGGTCGATGGCGCGATTCGCCACGAGACCGAGCGTCAGCTCGAGGAGTTCCTCACCACCGGTCGGGTCATGGGCATGGGAATGAAACAGACCCGAGGCTGGGATGACGATCGCCTGGTGACCGTGCTGCAGCGTGAGAAGGAGGATGCGCACGATTATCGATACTTCCCGGAGCCCGATCTGGTGCCCGTCGAGATGGACGAGGCCTGGAAGGATCGGATTCGGGCGTCGATTCCCGAATTGCCCATCGCCCGACGAGCGCGGTATCACGACGAATTCGGTCTTCCGGAGAAGGACGCGTCCGCCCTGATCGATGATCAGGGCCTGTGCCGATTCTTCGAGCGAACCGTGGATGCCCAGCTGGCCGCGGCCGATCCGCCGAGTTCACGGATCGCGGGTCATGACAGCGCCAAACTGCTCTTGAATCAGATGGCCAGGAGAGCCAACGAGTCGGGGGTGGTCGCGCACGAGATCGGCATCACCGCCGAACAGGTCGGAGAGCTGCTCGCGCTGCGCCGCTCGGGCGAGCTTCCGACGCAGGCCATCGATCGGCTGCTCGAACTCGCGTCGGAATCACCACAATCGGTCGCGGCGCTCGCGGAAGCGAACGATCTGCTCGCGATCCGCGACGAAGGGGCGATCGAGCAGTGGCTCGCGGAGGCGGTGGTCGCCCAACCGCAGGCCGCCGAGGATGTCCGCAACGGCAAGGATGCGGCGATCGGCCGACTGGTCGGCGCGGTGATGAAGGCGTCCGGCGGGCAAGCCGACGCGAAGGATGTTCGAGATCGGCTCTTCGCGATGCTTCGCGACGGATGATGCACGCCCATTGGCGGCGGACAAGGCTCGTTGCACGATCGACGACGCACTCTGAAGATCTGGGTGTCCCAGAACGATTGGAAGAACCATGCAGGAAGACCTTTCCGAAATTCTGCTCGACCCCGACTCGATCGCTCGGCGAGTCGAGGAGATCGCTTCGGAACTCGGTCGGCGGTTGGCGCCACTCGCCGAACGAGATGAACCGGTCGTTCTGGTCCCCGTGCTCACCGGGAGTCTCGTGTTCACCGCCGACCTGATTCGTCATCTCCCCCAGAAGATGCGGCTCGACGTGGTGACCGTCTCGAGCTACGCGGGGGCGACGACCGAAAGCCGAGGCGCCACGATCCGTGGCGCGGTTCCCGAAGACCTGGCCGGTCGCCACGTGGTCCTGGTCGACGACATCTTCGACACGGGCAACACCCTGAGCCTGCTCGACGGTCTGGTGAGGGAACGCGGCGCGGCAAGCGTCACCATCTGCGTGTTGCTGGCGAAGCCTTCACGGTATGAGGTCGAACTTCGGCCCGATCTGATCGGCTTCGAGATCCCCGATGCCTTCGTGGTCGGATATGGGCTGGACTACGACGGCCTGTACCGTAATCTTCCGTTCATCGGAATCCTCAAACCGGAGGCGGTCAAGTGACCGGAATCGTGGGACTGGATCAAGAGGTTGAGACGCGTGCCCCGTTCAGTGGGGAAGGCGACGCGGTGCTCGCAGTCGAGGATCAGCCACTCATCGTGTCCTCGCTGATCTCCGACGGGGAGATCGTTCTGATGGTGATTCGTCCGAGCCTCTGGATGGTCAGTCTCTGGTCGATCGGCGCGTTGGGCGTGATCGCCGGGATGGTCTTCGCCCTGGCGTGGGCGTCCAGTTTCGCCTGGGCGGGCTGGACCGAACAACAGGCGTTCGGCCTCGGTCTGGTGCTGGCGGGAATCAGGCTCGTCTGGCAGTTTCTCGACTGGATGAATCGTCTCTACGTGTTGACGGACCGACGCGTCATTCGCCGTCGCGGCATCTTCCAGGTCGATGTGTTCGAAGCGAGGCTTGATCGAATCCAACAGACTTCCGTGCTGCAGCTGGTTCGGGAACGAGCCTTCGGACTGGGTACCGTCGCCTTCGCGACGGCGGGAACCGGAACCCTCGATGCACTCTGGGAAGCGATCGACGATCCATTCACCGTGCACCGTGCCGTCACGCAGGCGATCGATCGACACGGTCGTGGAGCGGGTGGAGTCTAAGGAGCCGTCGTTCGTGCGGTCAGGACTTCGGCGATCGTCTTCGACTCGACGACGATGAAGCCCTGCTCCGGGCGCATCACCGATCGGTGGATCGTGTTGGTCGGTGGGACCGAGCCGACCGATCCGATCGGGCCGAGTACCGCGATTCCTCCGTCCATCGTCCGAGCGAGATCGAGTCTTTCGAGTCCGGCGCCCGCGACGTCGTCGGCGATGACCGGTCGCGGGCTCTCCAGGAAGTCGAGGGTTCCAGCACTCGCGGCGGCGGCCCCCGTCACCAGAACCGCGGTGGCGATGCTGATGGTGCCGACAAGTCCGCGGACCCAGCGGTCGAGCGGCATTCTGAAGACCAGCACCGCCAGAAGCACGGCGAGCATCGCGGCGACCGTATCAGCGGCGGCGACGTCTCTGACCACGTCCACCCAGGCGGTCTCTCCCGGGCTCGCATCCTCGAAGGTCGGTCGTCGGGTCAGTGCGGTGACACTGACGATGCCGATGTCCGCGGCGGTCACGAGGGCGGCGGCGATGCCTGCGGCGATGCGCGCCGCGGGCTTGGGCGGTGCCAGGCCGGGACGCATCGGTCGTGCGGCGACGATGCCGGCGATGGGCGGAATCAAGAGTGCCATCGCGGCGGCGAAGAAGAGCGGTTCGCCCACGCCCGCTTCGTACAACGCGCGAAGCATGGCCCCCGGCATTCGAGCGCCGGTGACGAAGGTCTGTCCGATCGGCCGGAGCATCTCGCCCATGCCGAGCCAGCGTTCGATGCCGGCACGCTCCGCGACCGAGCCGAGTGCGAGGATGCCCACGCCCGAAGCCAGGGTCACGAAGGCGACGAGTCCCAGCCGAACGCCGTCTCGAGCGGGGTCATCCGGACGCAGAGATCCCTGAGCGAGGGCGGCAGACGCGATGTCGGCCGCGGCGCGTCGGCGAGCCGACGATCCGCTGCGACGACGGGTGCTCGGTCCTGGTTCGGGGACGATGTTGGGCATGAGGTGGAATACGTCTCGTCGAGTGAGGGTGGGTGGTGAAAGACCGTCGAGACTCAGTCTTCTGGGATCTCGCCGGCCCAGGACACGAGTGATCGGGGGTTGGGCAGGCTGTTCGCGATCGATTCGAGCGCCGTGCGATCGTCTTCCGAAAGATCATCGGCCTTCGGCGCCACGATCTCCAACACCGCGTAGAGATCGCCGGCCTGCTTCTTCGCGTCGACCACGCCTTTTCCCTTCAGGCGGAGCTTGGCACCGCTTCGAACCCCGGGGGGGACCTTCAAGGTGGCCGTTCCCTTCATGAGGGGAACCGTCACTTCTCCTCCGAGAATGGCTTCCGCGACCGTGATGGGGACCACGATGCTGAGATCCAACCCGTCGCGGGTGAACCATGGGTGGCGACCGACCTTGATCTGAAGCAGCAGATCTCCATTCGGTCCGCCGTTGGAGCCGGGAAGTCCCTTGTCCCGAATTCTCAGCGTGCTGCCGGTCTGGACTCCCGCGGGAATGCGGACGTCGATCGATGTCGGGGTGCCGTCCTGTGCGGCGATGCGAATGGTCTCGGTGCCGCCGAAGGCCGCGGCGGCGAAACCGACTTCGAGTTCGTGTTCGAGGTCTCGTCCCTTGGTCGGTCCGACGGGGCGTTCTCCGCCCATCCCACCGCCGAACCCGCCGAATCCGCTGAAGCCTCCACCGCCGCGTCGCGGCCGACTTCCGAAGGACTCACCGAAGATCGATTCGAAGTCGTCGGGACTCACATTCTGCCACGGACCGGGTCCGGCTTGTCCGGTCGCCTGCCCGTCGACCCCCGCATGGCCGTATCGATCGTAGCGCGAGCGCTTATCGGTATCGGAGAGCACGTTGTAGGCGGCCTGGATCTCGTTGAATCGCGTCGCGGCGTCCGCATCCTGATTGAGATCGGGATGGAACTTCCGCGCCAGTTTCCGATGGGCGTTCCGGATCGCTTCCGGACTCGCCCCGCGGTCGATTCCGAGGACTTCATAATGGTCTTTTTGGTCGGACATGGCGGACTGTGAATTATAGATGACCCTCGGTCGATCGCGGACTCTCGTTTATCGGCTTTTCACGCCCTTGGGGTGAAGCAGTCGCGGTAGCATTCCCTCATGGCATCAAGAGGTGACGTATCCCTGCCCGTCATGACGTCGGGGGCTTCCGCCGCTCAAGCAGGCGGGCCCGTGGCGAAGAGCCGGATGGAAAAGCGACGATTCATCGTCCTGCTGATCGTCCAGATCCTCATGATCGTCCACGTGATTCAGTGGTTGATCATGGGAACGACCGTGGCGCCGATCGAACCCAGCGAGTCGATTCAGACCGTTCGCGAGGGTGTGATCACGGTCGGGTTCATCTTCTTCCTTCTGGCGATCGGCTCGACCCTGATTTTCGGCCGCTTCTTCTGCGGCTGGGGATGCCACGTGATTCTGCTTCAGGACTTCTGCGGTCGACTCCTCGCACGGTTCGGGTTGAGACCCAAGCCGTTCCGATCGCGGTTGCTGGTCTGGATGCCGTTGGCGCTCGCGCTCTACATGTTCGTGTGGCCGGTGGCGTATCGATTCCTCGTCGCCCCGTGGGTCGGAGGCGTACCGGCCTGGCCGGGTTGGTCCTGGCAAGTCACCACCGAGAACTTCTGGCTCACCTTCCCCGGGCTCGCCATGTCGATTCCCTTCCTGCTGATCTGCGGATTCCTCACCGTGTATCTCCTCGGCATGAAGGGGTACTGCACCTACGCCTGTCCGTACGGCGGCTTCTTCGCACCTGCCGAACAGGTGTCGCCGGTGAGGATCCGCGTGAACGACGACTGCGAGCATTGCGGTCACTGCACCGCGGTCTGCACCAGCAACGTCCGAGTGCACGAAGAGGTCGAGGCCTTCGGCATGGTCGTCGATCCGGGATGCATGAAGTGCATGGACTGTGTCAGCGTCTGTCCGAACGATGCGCTGTCGCTGGGCCTTGGTCGGCCGGCGATATCCGTCGACGCCATCGAGAAGTCGGAGAAGGCGGAGAAGGCGGAGAAGTCGAGCCACGGTGCCCGGTACGACCTTTCCTGGCCTGAGGAAGTCGTCTTCGCCCTGCTCGCCGTCGGCCTGCTGTTCTCCATCCGGGGGGCCTACGCCCTGCCACTTCTGTTCGCGAGCGGCGTCGCGGCCTGCGCCACCTGGATCACTTGGAAGGCATGGCGGTTGCTTCGCGATCCGAACGTCTCGTTTCATCGCATGGCACTTCGACGAGACGGTCGTAACCGGCTCGGTGGAATCGGTTTTCTGACGTTCGCGGCGCTCATGCTCGGGTTCGCGGCCTGGACCGGGGCCGCCAACTTCGCGGCTCAGATGGCGTTTCGATACGACGAGCGGGTGATGACCCCGCCCACCGTGGTCTTCACATCCGGGTACGTCGTGCCGGAGGCCGCGGTCGCCGCGGATGTCGAGGCATCGCTGAAGTGGTATCGCCGAGCGTCATTCATCGGAGACGGCGGTTGGTCGCCGATTCCGGCGTATCGGGAGATGTTCGCGGTTCGTCAAGCGTGGCTTCAATCCGTCCAGGGCCGGTTCAAACTGGCCATGGCGGAGTTGGATGACGCCATCGAGCTGCTGGGAATCAACGAGAATCTCGCGATGGCGCGGAGTCGGATTCTCCGGATGGTCGAGCCGACCGAGGTCGATGCGTGGTACGGAGAGGTCCTCGACGAGCATCCGACCTGGATGTTGCTTCGCGATGAACGGATCATGTGGCGCTTGGAGGAGATGACTCCGCAGATCGCCATCGCGGAGGCACGAGCCGGACTGGCGGCGATGCCCGACGAACTTCTTCCCAAGCGACGACTGGCCGTGCTTCTGGTCGATCATGGAAATCAGAGCGAGATCGCGGAAAGCGCCGATCTCACCGAGGAAACGCTGCTGATCGAGCCGGAGAATCCGAACGCCTGGCGCGCGTTGGCGCTCGCCAGAGCGAAGACCGGTGATTTCGAACGTGCGGAAGCCGCCATGCGGGAGGCGATTCGACTCGCTGGTGGAGACTGGCGATTGCGACACCAGTTCGCGATCCTGCTCAACGAACGCAAGAAGCGGGCGGAGGCGGAAGTCGAGTTGACCGAATCGATTCGATTGTGGGAACTGGCGGGCGGGGAGACGATCGACGATCGGCCCGTGCTTCCGGATCCCGTGTCCACGGCACCGCTGGGTCCGCAGATGGGACCTGAGCGACCGTCTTCACCTTGACGTGGACTCGAAGCCGGCGGCCTGGTCTCCGGTCTCGATCAGGCGCGGGCCGCGGCATCAAGGCCGGCGAGCAACTGAAAGAGATCCTGACTGCTGTCGGCTGAATAGGCGCGGGATCGAACGCTCGGATCCGACATGAACTTGCTGATTCGACCGAGGGCCTGGATATGGTCGGCGATGCGATCGGCCGGGCTCGCGAGCAGGACGATCATTCGAACGCGTTCGCCGTCGATGGCGTCGAACTCCAGCGGTTCGGACGGAATGCCGATCGCCATGGTGATCTCCCGGACGCCCGGACACTTGCCATGGGGGATCGCGAGTCCTTCACCGATTCCGGTCGAACGCTGACCTTCGCGTTCCCAGACGGTCTTGCGGAAGTTCTCGGCATCGGTCACGGAGCTCGAGGTACAGACGAGATCACAGAGCTCATCGATCGCGGTGCGTTTGGTATCGCCGTCGAGCGGGACCTTGATGAGTTCGGGCTTGAGAATCGAATTGAGGTCGAAGGCCACGGGTGTACTCCGCCGGCTCGAGGCCGGTGAGGCAAGGGAGAATCCGACGATCGTAGCAGTCTCGGGGTTGGATTTCGCGGCCTAGGCGAAAAACCGCGCCAGCCACTCGTGGCGGTCAGGCGCTATCGGGCGTCGGGCCGCCTTCGATTTCCGGCGAATCCCCGGAGATTTTCGTCTCCAGATCGAGTTCCGCATCGCCCATGTGGTCCGCCTCGGCCGTTCCCGGGCGGTCTGACTTCAGAAGAACGGCGTGGAAGCTTCCGTCGTGGATGCGGGCGGGGGGGTCGCCGGGCATGCCGGCGGGGAAACGCTGAGTGGCATTTCGGCAATTCAGGCCGAATCGGCGTTCCATCCAGGCGACCATTCGGCGATTCTCCGTGGGTTCCAGACTGCAGGTCGAGAAGAGGATGGCACCATTCGGGGACAGGAAGGGCTCGGCCTCGCGGACGATTCGTCGCTGAAGCGTGGCGATCGAGGCGAGAGATTCCCGGCTGAATCGATATTTCGCTTCCGGGCGTCGAGGCAGGACGCCGGTGTTCGTGCACGGGACGTCGAGGGCGAGGAGATCCACCAGCCCGATCGCCTTGCCGAGTTGTTCGGGCCGAAGCACTTCGATGGTCGGGTGATTCGCGAATCCCCGCTCGAGATCGGCGTAGCGGACGGCATCCACATCGGTGGCGAGGATCATCGCATCGGGGAATGCCTGAGCGAGCTGACGCGTCTTGGTGCCTCGTCCGGCGCAGAAGTCGAGGATTCTCTTGGGCTTCAAGCCGTAGGCGCCCGCGACCGGTTCGGCACTGGCGGGATCCTGAACCCGGCTCCGAGGGTAGGCCTCGAGGAATCGCTCGATTCCCGCTCGCCGTGGGTTGAAGACGAAGAATCCGGCTCGATCGTGCGGTGACAAGGGGCCGTCTTCCTCGGCTTCGGGTCGGATCTCTTCCGGGTCGTCGGCCGTGATGCAGATCGGCGGCCTCACCAGATCGTGGCGGCAGAGTTCCCGGGTCTTGACCATGCCATGCGCGCCGATCCAGTGAACGACCAGGTCTTCGCCATGGCTGGTCTGTTGTTCGAGGCGAAGGACTTCCTCCTCCGCGAAGACCGGTTGATCGAGAACGAGCGCTCTTCCGTCCGAGAGGGGGAGGAGATCCCGGCGTTCATGGAAGGCCTGCGCGTCGGGGTGTTCCGCGGGGAGCGTGTCCTTTCGGAGTCGCGCCACCTTGCGGAGCACGGCATTGACGAGCCCCGCGGCCGCCTGATGGACATGTTGCCGAACGCGGTTCACCGCCTCGTTGATCGCGGCATGATCGGGAATGCCGTCGAGCAGCAGGAGTTCGGCGGCACCCGTGAGCAGGGCTGCTCGAACCGCTGGTTGAAGCGTGTGCCACTTTCGATCGATCTGCGACGAGAGCACGGTTTCGAGCGTGATCCACCGTTCGAGAATCGCCGACTCGAGGGCACGGGCGAAGGCGGCGTCTCGCGGGGACAGCCCTCGGGTGTCCGCGGATCCCAACGGAAGGTCAGGGAACCGCTGCGTCAGTTTGATGAGACGCTCGTGAACCCGGTATCTGGCATCGTTCTGCGAGATGAAGGGAGGCGGCGCCTGGCCACGTTTGGATTGTCCGCTTGGGCGGCCGCCGCGGGTTCGTCGATCATTCATGTGGATCAGGAGGATACCGTCGAAACTGCGTTGGCCGCGGCTTTCAGTGCCGCCGCCTTGTCGGTTCGTTCCCAGGTGAAGGTCCCGGGTCCGCCTTCTCCCGGCTCGCGTCCGAAGTGGCCGTGAGCCGCGGTGACGCGGTAGATCGGCTTGAGCAGATCCAACTCGCTGATGATCCCCGCGGGGGTGAGTCCGAAGTGTTCTCGGACGATGGCCTCGATGGCCGCTTCATCGATGGTGGAAGTGCCGTTGGTGTCCACGAGCACCGATGTCGGCTCCGCGACACCGATGGCGTAGCTCAACTGCACTTCGCATTCTTCGGCAAGCTCGGCGGCGACGATGTTCTTGGCGATGTACCGCGCCATGTAGGCGGCCGAGCGATCGACCTTCGACGGGTCCTTTCCACTGAAGGCGCCGCCGCCGTGTCGGCCACGCCCGCCGTAGGTGTCGACGATGATCTTCCGGCCGGTGAGGCCGCAGTCTCCGTGAGGGCCACCGAGTTCGAATTTTCCGGTCGGATTCACATGGACCGTGATGTCATTGTTCCACCACTCGCCGAGGATCGGCTTGATGACGTGCTGGATGATCGCGGCCTTCAGCTCGGCCTGCTTGTCGGCACCATTCCACTCCGGACCGTGCTGGGTCGA
The DNA here is from genome assembly GCA_014237965.1 of Phycisphaerales bacterium. Lineage (GTDB taxonomy): Bacteria > Planctomycetota > Phycisphaerae > Phycisphaerales > SM1A02 > UBA12014. The sequence continues at coordinate 28,833 of JABABZ010000007.1, forward strand.
CAGAACCACGGTGCGGACGGCCACGGGCTTTCCTTCGTCGTATTCCACGGTCACCTGGCTCTTGGCGTCAGGGCGAAGATGCAGGATGCCGTTCTCCCGACGGACCTCGGCCTGGCGGGCCACCAACTTGTGAGAGAGATCGATCGGAAGCGGCATCAAGGAGTCGGTCTCCCGGCACGCGAATCCGAACATGAGACCCTGGTCGCCGGCGCCCTGTTCCGCGGGTGATCCGCCGGCCTTGTCCCGGTCGACGCCCTGATTGATGTCCGGGCTCTGCTGGTCGAGTGAGATGAGGACGGCACAACTGCGTCCATCGAGTCCCTTCGAGGCATCGTCGTATCCGATCTCTTCGGCCGTTCGCCGGACGATCTCCGCGATCTCGACGTATCCGTCGCACGTCACTTCGCCCGCGATGACAGCCATTCCAGTGGTCACCATGGTCTCACAGGCCACCCGGCACTTCGGATCGACGGCGATCATGCCGTCGAGGATGGCATCGGAGATCTGATAGGCCAGCTTGTCGGGGTGGCCCATCGAGACGGACTCTGAAGTGAAGAAGTGGGGGCGGTTCGTCATGGTGGAGAGGGCCGACTAGAGGGATGAGATCGATCCATTCAACGGATGAATGGATGAAGGGAAGAATAGCGGGTCCAAGGGCGTGTGGGAAGCGACGTCGAAGGATGTTGCAGTGGCTGACCAGGGAAGTCGGCATGCAAACAACGTCGTTCCATGCCCACGGGACCGTCCGAGAACTCAGCATACCGGCATCTCCGGATCTTTCGGTCTGAACCAATGCCTCGTCGGCGTCGTTTGAGAAAGAACCGGAACGAAAATCGTCCCCTCGGCGAGGGCGGGCTACTCTTGTGGTACTGATCATCGACGGCCGAAGCCCTCGGCCGGATACCTCCTCTCGGAAACCCCAGATGCGACCGACCGGGTTCATCAATTCGGCCTTCTTGACGACCGCGATCGCCCTCACGGGATCGGCGGCGGCCATGGAACCCGTCGAAGACGCCGGGTCGTCCGCGAGGGTGGTGATTCGCGGCACGCCGGATCTTCGAATCTTCAGTGATCGAGATGGTGGCTTCTGGCTGGTTCCGGACCCGATGAAGAAGCGGCTGGGGATCGAGGATCTCGTCTCCGCCCGCATCGTCCGAGATGGTCTTTCCGCCGGCGGCATCGTCGACCTCACGCCTCTGTTCAGGATTCCCCCGGCCGACCCGATCGCGGCGTCGGCGCACCGGCTCGACCGGTACTACGTCGCGGAATTCCCCACGGCCGCCGCGGCGGCCGAAGTCGTCGCGGATCTGTCACCACTGCTCGCCATCGGCGGGCCGATCGAGTCGATCGAGATCGACGGAATGGGCGGTGTCGCATCGCCCCCCAACGACACCTGGATCATGAGTCAGTACGGCGTTCACAACGTGGGGCAGAATGTTTCGGGTCAGGATGGCGTGGTCGGTGCCGACGTGAACGTCATCGGGGCCTGGGACTGGACGATCGGTTCCTCGGAGGTGGTGGTCGCGGTCCTCGATGCGGGGCTCAGCCTGCATGAGGAGTACGAGAATCGCCTGCTTCCGGGTTGGAATGTTCCCGACGGGAACGATCAGTTCGCCGACGAGTGCAGCAGTCACGGGACGCATGTCGCGGGCATCCTCGCGGCGGAAGGCAACAACGAGCAGGGGGTCGCGGGCGTGGCCTGGCGGACCCGCATCATGCCGGTCGTGGTGACCGATGGATGCGGGGGCGTCGAGAGCTGGGTCGCGGAGGGGATCATCTGGGCCGTCGATCATGGCGCCGACATCCTCAACATGAGTCTTCAGTACTCGGTGGGAGGCCAGGTGCTCGCGGATGCGGTCGCCTACGCGAACACCGCCGGTGTGATCCAGGTCGCGGCCGCCGGAAACTCCGGGCAGACCAATGACGTTCAGGCGCCCGCGAGATTCCCCGAGACGATCGCGGTGGCGGCGACGGACAATCGCGACGAGCACTGGGCGTCCTCGAGTTCGGGCCCGGAGGTCGATCTTGCGGCCCCGGGGTGGCGAGTCTACTCCTGCACCAACACCTCGAACTACGGATACAAGAGTGGAACCAGCATGGCGGCTCCGTTCGTCAGCGGTGCCGTCGCGTTGATGAAGGCCGTGGAGCCCGATCTCGATCCGATCACCGCGAAGGTCATGCTCCGAGTGAATGCGGTGGACGTCGAAGAGTTCGGTTTCGACGAGTTCACGGGCAGCGGACGCCTCGACGTCGAAGCAGCGGTGCTGTCTCTCGATCCGACTCCGCCGGCACCCGGGGATCTCAATCACGACGGCATCGTGGACGGCGAAGACTTCGGCATCCTGCTCACCGGTTGGGGACCGTGCCCCGGTGATTGCGAAGAATCCTGCGATGCCGACATCAACGGGGACTGCCAGGTCAACGGCACGGATCTCGGCCTGCTCTTCATCGACTGGACCGGCTGACTTCCGCCGGGTGACCGGCCTCGTCTGCAATTCATGATGATCGGCCGACGGCCCACGGGTGGGTCCGGCGATTCGGCGATTCCCGCGTATCGTGTGAACGTCGCATTCACGCCTCCCAGGGATCCGAGTCTCATGACCGACGTCATCGACGTGTTGCTTGCCCATCGTTCCGTCCGCCGCTTCAAGGACGATCCGATTCCGGAAGAGGATCTCCTCCGCGCCGTTCGGGCGGGACAGCAGGCGGCGACGAGCTCCAACATCCAGGGCTACTGCGCCATCCGGGTGACTGATCCGGCGACCCGTGCGGCACTCGTTCCACTCACCGGTGGGCAGGCCAAGGTCGCGGAGTCTCCGTTGTTCCTCGCGATCTGCGGAGACACGCGACGTCATCGCCTGCTGGCCGCCCGCGACGGCGGGGACTACCAGCCGAACCTCGAGGGATTCATGCTCGCGATGATCGACGCGACACTCTTCGCTCAGAACATGGTGATCGCGTTCGAGTCCATGGGATACGGCACCTGCTACATCGGCGGATTGCGGGAGGATCTTCCCGCGGTTCACGAGGTGCTTCAGACTCCGGAGGGCGTCTGGCCGTTCTTCGGGCTCTGCGTCGGACGCCCTGCTCAGGAGCCTCGGATTCGTCCTCGATTGGAGACCGATGCGGTCATCTTCGATGATCATTATCCGGCGGACGAGGAGATCCTCGCATCGATCGACGGCTACGACCGCGTGATGCACGACTGGTACCGGGACAACGGAATCGACACGCCGGACTGGTCTGCGAGGATCCGTCGGCACTTCCAGGAAAAGCACCGAACGAGGAATGCGGCGTGGTATCTCGGCGCCGGAGCGTCTTTCGACTGATTCGACCTCGGGCGCCGGTATAGACTGTTCTTCCCAAGTCCAGACGATCGGTCGATCCCGACCACTCGCCGGACGATCTCCTTGCGGAGTCCGATCGATGCTCGTGAAAGTGACGCTCGCTCGATTGCTGATCCGGGAGATGGCGGACTCGCAGTTCGTCACGCTCCAGGAGGAGGACGGCGAACGCATGTTCCCGATCGCGATCGGACTGCCCGAGGCCTTCGCGATCGAACGACGTCTTCGAAAGGCGTCGGTGCCGCGACCGCAGACCCATGATCTTCTCGAGAACACGATCTCGCTTCTGGGCGGAGACCTCGTTCAGATCGTGATCCATGCACTCGAGGAGGGGACCTTCTTCGCGAAGATCGTCGTTCGTCAGAATGACGATCTCATCGAGATCGACTGCCGCCCGTCCGATGCGATCGCGCTCGGGGCCGCGGTCGACATTCCGATCTTCGTCGAGGAGTCCGTGCTCGACGAGGCGTCGAGCGAGCCGGTGAGCGGAATCCAGCCACCGGAGCACCCCGGATGGATGCCCGACTTCGGCGAGGAAGAGCGGGACGACGACAGTGAACAGGAGTTCGGTTGAGCGACGTTCCCAGCGATGATCTCCATGTGGCGCCGCAGACGGCGGCCGGCGTGCTCGGTGATCCGATGCCGAAGGGGCGGCTGCTCGATTCGCCGTTGCTGGCGGGGCGGATCAAGCTGCGCGACGAGGACTTCATCGTCGACGAGATCCCCCTCTACGAACCCTGCGGCGAGGGCGAACATCTCTACATCCGAGTGCAGAAGAAGGGCCTGGCCCACACCGAGCTGCTCGAACGGCTGCGTCGGCACTTCGACGTCAAGGAGGAGGCGATCGGCGCGGCCGGAATGAAGGATCGGGTGGCGATGACCAGCCAGACGATCTCGATCCATCTGCCGGGGCGTGGCGGACCACCTTCGGAAGCCGCGACCGCGATCCAGGATTCGAGGATTCAGATCGTCTGGGCGGACTGGCACACCAACAAGCTTCGCCGCGGACATCTCAAGGGAAATCGATTCTCCATCCGCATTCGTGATCTCGATCCGCTGCAGGCGCCGCAGGTCTGGCGTGCGATGCAGGAACTCGAGAAGCGAGGCGTCCCCAACCACTACGGGACCCAGCGATTCGGATATCGCCGGAACACCCACCGGCTCGGTGCGATGGTGCTTCGTAGTGACTGGGAGGGGCTGATCGCGGAGATGCTCGGTGCGACCGGCAGCTGGTTCCCCGCCCATCAGAAATCTCAACGCGAGGCCTTCGATGCCGGTCGATTCGACCAGGCCGTGAAGGGATGGGGGCGTCGCGACGTCGCCGAGCGCGGCATGGCCCGAGCGATCGCGAAGGGGCGTTCACCCGTCGAGGCGGTCCGCACGGTGTCTCGGCAGATGAGGATGTTCTGGGTCAGCGCTCTCCAGTCTTCGATCTTCAATCATCTCCTCGAGGAGCGACTCGCGTCGGGGACCATCGACCAGCTTCAACTGGGCGACGTCGCGTTTCGCCATGAGAGTCGAAAGTCCTTCCTCGCCGACTCGGCGATGATGGCGGCCGAGGATCAGCAGGCCCGGGTCGACTCGTGGGAGATCTCACCGGCCGGACCGATCATCGGACCCGGAATGCCTCAATCGACCGGCACCGTGCTGGAGTCCGAGCGTGAAGCGTTCGGGGTCGCCGCCGTCGAAGCGGACGACTTCGCACAGGGTGATCTCGACTTCAAGGGCACTCGGCGACCGTACCGCGTCAGGATCAGTGACCTCGAACTCGATTCAGGCTTCGATGAGCACGGAACCTACGTTCGAACCGCCTTCGATCTTCCCCGAGGGTCCTACGCCACGGTGGTGCTCCGGGAGATCATCGGTGATGAAGGGGTCGAGGCCCACCGCCGTGATCGCCGCGACAAGAAGGCGTTCCCCCTCCGCGACGAGACTCGCGAGTGATTCGAGACGCGATTACGGCGTGTCGATTCGCGAGAGAGACGACCACCCACCGTCAACGATCGGTCGGGATCTGACACCGGCCCCCTTCGGGGCGGCGGTTCAGGTCCGGTTCGGGCTCCGAACGGACCTGATATATTCCGACCTCCCGTCGAGGGATCGCCGCAGCCCTATGGAAAGGAAGATCTGGTTTGTTTGGAGTTCGATCTGCAATCGCGATCGTCCTCCTCGCGTCGCTCTGCGTCGCGGGCCGGCTTTCTGCTGGAGCAGCGCCGGCCCCCATCGTGTCAGGCGTGGGCGGGACGAGTGCGTCCCCGCTTCAGGATGTTGAGAATCCGCCCGTTCCTCCGATCCCGTCCGCGGCACCGCCGCCGTACACCATCAAGGGTTCGGTGGCGGAGATGGACGCGAGACTCGTGATCTGCGACCCGGACGGGCCGCCCGTCGCCGGCGCCGGGGTCACCGGAATCTTCGCACCGGAGTCCCCGCCTTCGCGGGAGATCCGTGATCTCAGTTATCTCGTGTTCGGGATCTGCATCGTCATCTTCGTGGTGGTGCAGGGATTCCTGGTCGTCGCGATCGTGCGAGGGGTCCGCGCTCGCCGGGCCGCGAACCGGTCCGCCGAAGGAGCCTCGGACGAACCCGTCCAGATCTACGGGAGCATTCCGATCGAGATCGCGTGGACGGTGATTCCATCGATCATCGTGTTCGTGCTGACGATGATCACCATTCGAACGCTCCGGGACATCGACATCACCACGGCGCCCGAGGATTCGCTCGAAGTCGTCGCGATCGGCCATCAATGGTGGTGGGAATTCCGGTATCCGGGACCCGAGGGCGAAGTCGTCACGGCGAACGAGATGCACGTCCCGGTCGGCCGCCCGATCTGGCTTCGGCTGGAGTCCGCCGATGTGATCCACAGTTTCTGGGTTCCGAGGCTCGCAGGAAAGATGGACCTGATTCCCGGGCACACCAACTACACCTGGTTCTCCGCCGATCGGAAGGGGATCTACCTCGGCCAGTGTGCGGAATACTGCGGGACCCAGCACGCTCACATGCTGATCCGTGTCTATGCCGACGAACCCGGGGAATTCGAGACCTGGCTCGACGAGCAGCGGAAGCCGGCGGTCGTCGATGCGTCGGTCGAAGCGGGTCGACGCGTGTTCGCCGAATATGCGTGTCTCAACTGCCACACCATCGACGGGCTGAGCGACGGCATGTTCGGTCCGAATCTGACTCATCTCGCGAGCCGAAACACCATCGGCTCAGGGTTCATCCCCCTCGATCGCGACAACCTCCGCGCGTGGATCGACGATCCGAACCAACTGAAGCCCGGCTGCAACATGCCATCGCTCAAACTCGATCCGACGGAACTCGACGCCGTCACCGACTACCTCATGACCCTGCATTGACTTGAAGGTCCCGACATGACCACTGGCTCAGGACATTCCGGTTCCGCATCCCTCCCGGGATCGTCTGCGCGCGGTCGTTTCTGGGAATCGGCGATGCAGTGGGCGATCTCCGTCGACCACAAGAAGCTGGCCATGATGTACATCGGCGCCGGCCTGATCTTCTTCCTGGTCGGAGGCGTCGAAGCCGCATTCATGCGGCTCCAGCTGGCTCGGGCGGGAAATGAAGTCGTCGATCCGGCGACCTTCAATCAGCTGTTCACGATGCACGGCACCACCATGGTGTTTCTGGTCGGCATGCCGATCCTGCTGGGCTTCGGGAACTACCTGATTCCGTTGATGGTGGGCGCCCGGGACATGGCCTTCCCGAGGCTCAACGCCTTCGGGTTCTGGCTGTTCATCTTCGGTGGTCTCCTTCTCTACTTCA